>NZ_JBSHBL010000007.1:0-217071 GCF_053611985.1 Streptomyces sp. NPDC054770 | reverse complement strand
CCGGGACGCCGCCGCGGCGGCCGACGCCTCCGCCGACGCCGCCGCCGCGGCCGGCGAGTCCGCTTCCGAGGCCAGGCGCGCCAAGGCCGCCGCCGCCGCGGCCGATGCCGCCGCGGCCACCGCGACCGCCGCCGCCGGCAAGGCGCAGACCCTGTCCGCCAAGGCGGCCAGCGCCGCCCGGCAGGCCCGGGACGCCGCCAACAGCGCCGCCGACCACGCGGACGCCGCGGCCGACGCCGCCGACGAGGCCTACGCCGCCGCCGGCCAGGCCGTCGACTACGCCAACAAGTCGACCGCGCACGCCACCGCGGCCCTCGACGCGGCGAACACCGCCTCCGCGGCCGTACAGAGCGCCATGGACCTCGAGCAACTCGCCCGCGACGCCGAGGCGGCGCAACTGGAGGCCGACACCCAGCAGGCACTCACCGAAGCCGCGATCATCGCCGCGGACGAACAGGCCACCTTCGACGCACAGGCGAAGACCGTCACCGCGGAGCAGCGCACCAGCCAGGAGACCCTCGACCTGCTCGCCCAGGCACAGACCGCGCTGACCGGCGGTGACGAGGCCGCCGCGGTCCAGTACGGCCGCAAGGCCGCGGTCAACCTGCTGGCCGGCCACGGCACATGGACGAGAACGGCGGCGGAGTTCGCCCTCGCCGGCTCCGACAGCGATGTGCTGTCCTGGCTGGACGCGGACCACCGGCTCGCCCAGGACCAGGACGACCGCGAGAGCGCCCTGTACATGGCGAGCGTGGGCGGGTCGGACGCCGCGGACGCCGCCTGGCAGGTCCTCCAGCAGGACGACGCCGACGCGGTCCGGGAGTTCCTGACCCAGGGCGTCTACGAGGCCCAGGCGGACGACTACCGGATCGGGATCCTCGGCCTGCTGGACGGGGCAGGGGCGGCCGTCACCAAGGCGGCCCAGGCCGCCCTCGACGACGGCGGCGTCACGGCACTCACCGACTTCTTCCTCACCGGTTACCGCACCGCCCAGTTGGAGGACGACCGGGTCGCCACCCTGGCCGTCATGAACACCGGCGGCCCCAACGTGCAGGCCGCCGCCCAGGTGGCGATGGACGGCGCCGCCTGGATGCGCCGCGACTTCGTGACCGCCGTCCGGCACAAGGCGGCCCAGCTCGACCTGGACACCGCGACCCATGTGTCCGCCATCCTCGCCTCCCTCGCCAACGCCGCCCGGGTGGCCGCGCAGGCACAGGCCGACGCCGCGCTGGCGAGCAAGGCGGCGGCGGAAGCCCGCAGCGCCGCCGCGGAGGCCGCGAACTGGGCGCAGAAGGCCCAGGCCTCCTCCGACCAGGCGAACGGCTACGCCTCCCAGGCCCTGGCCAACGCCGACGCGGCGGACAAGTCGGCGGCCGACGCCGCCGCCTCCGCGGCGAAGGCGACCGCGGCGGCGGCCACCGCTCGCAGCGCCGCCCGGCGGGCCAACTACTCCGCGAACCAGGCGGTCTCCTCGGCCACCCAGGCGGCGAACTCGGCGGCCAGCGCCCAGGCGTCCGCGACGAGCGCCCACAACTCCGCGGTCCAGGCGGGAGCGGACGCGGCGGCCGCGGCCGCCGCCGCCAGCCAGGCGAAGAGCATCGCGGCGCAGAAGCGCGCGGCGGAGCAGGCGGAGGCGGCGAAGGAGGCCGCCGCCAAGGCCAAGGCGAACGCCGAGAACGGCGTCGACCCCGCCGACAACTCGGACAACGACTCCGTCGACGCCCCCGGCGGCGAGGACGACGACGACGGCCTCGACGGGGCGCGGGAATTCGCCGAGACGATGGGACGCGTGAGCACGATCGAGGGCCTGGCCTCCGTGGCCGCGCTGCTGATCCCGCCGCCGTTCGGCGAGACCGCGTCCGTGATCCTGGACGTGGCGGCGGTGGTCAACGGGGCCATCAGCGCCGGGGTCTACCTCTACACCGACGGCTGGGGCAGCAGCGAGTTCCAGCACGCCGCGGGGGCGGTGATGCTCAGCCTGCTCATGGGCGGTGTGGCCGGGTCGATCGACAGGATCGGCGTGAAGTCCACCGCCGCCACGGTGGCGAAGGTCGGCCACAAGCTGATCTCGCCCGTGGTCGACCTGTTCGACTGGTAGCCGTCCCGGAGGAGTTGTTCACATGAACATGCCCGTCGGAGCGTGGTGGGGCATCACCGCGATGTCCGTGGTGGTGTATCTGGCCGTGCTCATCCCGTGGCTGCCGACGAGGGCCACCAGGGTCCGGGCCGCTCTCATGCCGCTCCTGCTGGGGTTCGCGGCGCTGGCCTCGCACCAGGTGCGGGGCTACTCCACCGCCACGCTCCTGGGCACGGTCACCGGACTCCTGCTGGGCGTACCCCTGGGGCTCGTGGGGCAGCAGCGGAAAATGGCGCGATACGTACTGGACCAGGAGACGGACCCGGAGAACCACGCCAACCGGCCCTCCCCGGCAGCGACGCTCCGGGCCGTCCTCACCCTGGTGGTCATGGCGTCGCTCGGCATGTGGCTGGGAAGCGGCGCGCGGATATGACGCCCGGGTCCGCGTGCGAACCGCACGCGGACCCGGACCGCCCGGTTCCCGGCGCCGGGGTGCCCGGCCATGCGGGGTGCCCGGTCACGGGGTCGGGCCGGATGCCGCACGTCCGCGTCTGGCCCGCAGCCTGACGACCCCGGTCAGCAGCACGGCGCTCATGGCCGAGCAGACGACCGTGAGCACGATGGCGCCGATCAGCCCGTCCACGTCGTAGTGCGGCAGGACCAGGGGCGGAACGACGGCGAGGGCCAGTCCCACGGGCACCCCCGCGAGAATCGCCAGCCCGAACCGGTGGACGAAGCGCAGCGGCCGCCACTCGCCCGTGGCCGCTATCGGCAGAAGCGCGCAGGCGAGCCGCACGGACAGACCGTCGCGGCGGTTCAGGTCGTCGCGCACGTCCGTGCGCTCCGACGGGCTCTCCCCCATGTGCGCTCCCCGTGTCGGCTTGACTCCGCGTAAAGATCCTTCCGCCTCGCGGTTCCGGCGGCAATGTCGTATCTCGGTCAACGCCCACCGTCCCGGAGTGCCGGAAATCGCTTCCCCCGGTTGCCTCTGTGACGGTGAGAGGCAGGTAAAAAGGGTGATCGTAGGCCCGCTCACCACGGCCGAACCGCCGGAGGCCTTGGCAGACTGGGGAGGTGCCCCAGACTGTGCTGCTCGCCGAAGACGACCGCGCCATCCGCCACGCCCTGGAGCGGGCCCTCACCCTGGAGGGTTATGAGGTGACGGCGGTCGCGGACGGTGTGGAAGCCCTGGCGCACGCCCATCGCACCAACCCCGACGTCCTCGTCCTCGACGTGATGATGCCCGGCATCGACGGACTCCAGGTCTGCCGCGTGCTGCGGGCGGAAGGGGACCGGACCCCGATCCTCATGCTGACCGCGCTGGTCGAGACCGCCGACCGGATCGCGGGACTGGACGCCGGCGCCGACGACTACGTCGTCAAGCCCTTCGACGTCGAAGAGGTCTTCGCCCGGCTGCGGGCACTGCTGCGCCGTACCTCCCCGGTGACCACCGGCAGCGGCGGCACCGGCGGCGGTGTCGCCCCCGAACCCGGCCGGGAGCCGCAGGTCTCCGACCGGCAGGTCGAGGCGGCGGGTCTGCGGATGGACCTCCAGGCCCGCCGGGCCTGGCGCGGCAGGCGCGAGCTGGAGCTGACCCGTACCGAGTTCGAGCTGCTGGAACTGCTCGCCCGGAACGCGGGCATCGTCCTCGACCACTCCACGATCTACGACCGCATCTGGGGCTACGACTTCGGCCCCGGTTCCAAGAACCTCGCGGTCTACGTCGGCTACCTGCGCCGCAAGCTCGACGAGCCGGGCGCCCCGCAGCTGATCCACACCGTCCGGGGCGTGGGTTACGTGCTGCGGGAGGACTGAGTGGGCCGCCGCCTCAGGCGGCCGGGGCGGCTCATGCGGATGCTGGCCCGGCGCCGGCCCAAGCTCGTCTCCCTGCGTACCACCTTCGTCGTCTCCTTCGCGGCGGTCACGGCCGCCGTCACCGTCGTCGTCGGCATCCTGTCGTACAACGCCGCCGCCCGGCTGGTCCGCGTCGACGAGCAGTCGGTGTTCACACAGGTCGTCTCCGACGTCCAGGACGAGGTCAAGCAGCACAAGATGGAGCCGGGGGACTTCTCCTCCTCCCGGTCGGACCACGATCTGGTCCGGCCCGCGCGCACCGACGTCCAGGTGCTCGGCGCGCAGGGCGAGATCATCGACCACGGCAGCCCGGCGCTGCCCGTCACCGCCGCGGACCGGGCGGCCGCCACCGACGCGGAGGCCGGGAAGACGGTCCAGCACAAGGACGTACGGGCCGGTGAGGACCTGTTCCGGATCGCCACGGTCTCGCTCGGCGGCGGTCGGGGCGCGGTGCAGGTGGCGCAGGAGTTCAGCGACACCGAGGACCTGCTCCAGGCGCTCCAGCAGCGGACGCTGCTGCTGATGTCCGCCGTGGTGGTGGCCGCCGGGCTGTTCGGCTGGTGGCTGGCCCGGCGGATCACCCGCCGGCTGGTGATCCTCACCGCGGCCGCGGAGAACGTGGCCCGTACCCGGCAGCTCGGCATCCAGGTCCCGGTGACGGGGCTGGACGAGGTGGGCCGGCTGGGCCGCGCCTTCGACCGGATGCTCGGCCGCCTCGCCCAGTCGGAGGAGGACCAGCGGCGCCTGGTCCAGGACGCGGGCCACGAGCTCCGCACCCCGCTGACCTCCCTGCGTACGAACATCTCCCTGCTCCGCCGGATCGACGAACTCCCGCCCGCGACCCGTGACGAACTCGTCGCCGACCTCGGCCAGGAGGCACGCGAGCTGACCGACCTGGTCAACGAGCTGGTCGACCTCGCGGCCGGGCAGTCCGACAACGAGCCCCCGCAGCACCTGGACCTCGCCGACATCGCGGAGGACGTGGCGGGGCTGGCCCGGCGCCGTACCGGCCGCGAGATCGTCCTGCGCACGGCCGGCGACACGACCACCGACGGCCGCCCGGGGATGCTCCAGCGGGCCATCTCCAACCTCGTCGAGAACGCGGCCAAGTTCGACCGGGACGGCAAGGCCCCCATCGAGATCAGCGTCACCGGTCCCGCCCGGCCGGGCACGGTCCGCGTCGAGGTCCTGGACCGCGGCCCCGGTATCGCCGAGGGCGACCTGATCCGTATCTTCGACCGCTTCTACCGGGCCGCCGACGCCCGCTCCCTGCCCGGCTCCGGCCTCGGCCTCTCCATCGTCCGCGAGGTCGCCATGGCCCACGGCGGCGCCCCCTTCGCCTTCCGCCGCGAGGGCGGCGGCGCGGTGATCGGCTTCACGGTGGGCGGGGGGCTGGCGGGCGGGGTGCGGCGCGGATGAACCACCTGGTGCGCGGGTGAACCACCTGGTCTGGGCCCGTACCCCGGCCGCCCGGGTCTTCCGGTACGGCACGGCGACCGCGGTGGCCGCTCCGGCCCTGTCCGGGCGCGACCGGATCGCCGTGACGGGTGCGCCGGAGGACGCGCTGCCCCTCGTACAGGACGTCCTGGCGGAGGTCGGCCCGACCTACCGCCCCTTCGGACCGTCCGGCCTGATCGACGAGCTGGTACGGGCCACACCCGGCCTGGTGCCGGGCGGGCACCGCTTCCGGTGGATGGAGACGGCGCGGCGCCCGGCCGATCCGGCACCGGAGGCGGCATGGCTCGACGAACGGGGCGAGGCAGCGGCGGCCGCGCTCCTCACCGGTCACTTCCCGGACTCCTACGCGCAGCCGGGCCGCGCCGGAGTCCGCCGCTGGGCCGGTGCGCACGACGGCTCGGGCCGTCTTCTCGCGGTGGCCGCCGACGCCTGGTCGGCGCCTGGGTGCGGCTTCCTGGCCGGGGTCGTGACCCGTCCCGAGGCCCGCGGCCGGGGACTGGCGGCGGCCGTCTCCCGCTTCGTCGTGGACGCGCTGGTACGGGACCACGGCCGGGCCGCGCTGATGGTGGACGCCGGCAACCCGGCCGCGATCGCGGTGTACGAGTGGATCGGCATGCACGGGTACCTGTTCGGAGCGGCCGCGGCCGGGTGATGATCGGGGCACCGGGTGACCGCGGGGAGGAAGTCATGCTGACCGATCAGGAGGCCGCGGCCCTCGGCTGCGTCGACGAGGCGGCCGTCGGGCGGAGTCTGCTGGAGCTGATGGCGGTGCCGAGCGTGACCGGGAGCCCGGCCGAGTCGGAGCTCCAGCACCTGCTGGCCGGCCGGCTGGAACGCCTGGGCCTCGATGTCGACCTGTGGTCCATGGACCTGCCGGCGCTGCTCGCCGACCCGGGGTTCCCGGGGATGGAGGTGGCGCGGGACGAGGCGTGGGGGCTGGTCGGGCGGACGCCCGGGGACGGCGACGGGCCGACGCTGGTCCTCCAGGGGCATGTGGACGTCGTACCGCCGGGGGACCCGGCCGCCTGGCAGGGCGACCCGTTCGTGCCGAGGGTGACGGGCGATGTCGTGCACGGACGCGGGGCCTGCGACATGAAGGCCGGGCTGGTGGCGCACCTCGCGGCCCTGGCCGCGATCCGGGCGGCCGGGGTACGGCTGCGGGGCCGGGTGGCCGTGCACTTCGTGGTGGGGGAGGAGGACGGCGGGCTGGGTGCGTTCGGGACCCTGCGCCGGGGGTACGGCGGCGACGCCTGCGTGATCACCGAGCCGACGGCGGGCACGCTGATCACGGCGAACGCGGGGGCGCTGACCTTCCGGCTCGCCGTGCCGGGGAAGGCGGCGCACGCCAGCTCACGGGACGCCGGGGTGAGCGCGATCGACGGCTACCTCGCGATCCATCGGGCGCTGGCCGACCTGGAGCGCTCCCGCAACCGCGACCCCGACCCGCTGATGGCCGAGTACCCGATCCCGTACGCCCTCTCGGTCGGCACCCTGCGGGCCGGAGACTGGGCGAGCAGCGTGCCGGATCTCCTGGTCGCCGAGGGACGGCTCGGGGTGCTGCTGGACGAGGAACCGGCGCACGCGCGGGCCGGGCTGGAGCGGTGCGTGGCGGAGGTCTGCGCGGCCGACCCGTGGCTGCGGGAGCACCCGGCGACGGTGACCTGGCCGGGCGGGCAGTTCGCGAGCGGGCGGCTGACGGAGGGGCACCCGCTGCGGGACACGGTGCGGGACGCGTGCGCCGACGCCAACGGCTGGGCGTCCCGGCCCCGCGAGCGCGGGGCGCCGTACGGCAGCGACCTGCGGCTGTACACGGGGGCCGGGGTCCCGACCCTCCAGTACGGGCCCGGGGACGTCCGGGTGGCGCACAGCGCCGAGGAGCGGGTGTCGGTGGCCGAGGTGGTGGCGGTGGCCCGGACGCTGGTGCTGACGGTGCTGCGGACGGTCGGCGCCGGGTAGGCGGTCAGCACGGCCGTCGCCCTACCGCTTGCCCCGCAGCGCCCGCAGCACCTCGGCGACGGCGGTGAGGATCCGCGCCCGGTCCTTCGAGTCGGCGTCCCCGAGCGCGATACGGGTGATCAGGACGGCGGCGCAGGCGACGACGAGCAGGGCGAGGAGGCCGCAGAGGGCGGTGAGGAGGACGGCGTCCATCGGCGGAGTCCTTCCGGAACGGGACGAGGGGTGGTGGAGACGCCGACGAATGTGCCTGGGGAGCGCCGGCCGAGGTCGCGGGGATGTACTCGAATCCCGGTGACAGCGCAGGTCAAGGCGGTAATCTGCGATTTTGCGAGTCGTACGAGTCGTACGGGTCGGGAGACTGGGACGGCTTTCGGAGCCGGCACGGTACGGAGGGGGGATGGCCGGGATGCCGGGACTGTCGTATGACATCCAGCTGAGCAGGCTGATCGAGGCTGCCGGGGATCCGAAGTCCACGACGCTGAGTGCGGAGATCGAGCGCAAGTACGGACTGACCGTTCATCCCAACACGATCGACGGCTGGCGGCTGGGCAGGACCGTTCCCCGTGACACCGACAAACTGCACGCGTTCCTCGGTGCGCTCACGGACCTCGCGCGCGAGCGCGGCGGCGAACGTTCGGCACGCTTCCCGGTGCGCAGGGATTGGGACCGGCTGGTCGCGGAGGCACGGAAGGGACGTACCGATCGAGGGGACCGGGCCGGTGATCGGGCGGTGTCCGCCCGATCCGCGTCAGGACCGCACTGGTTGGACGATGTCACGCACGCCCGGGTCTGGCAGCTCGTCGATCCCGGGACCGCGTCGGGGCGGGCAGAGGCCGTCAGGGAACAGACCTGCCGTGTGGTGCTGCGGCTCGCCGGCCTCTACGACGAGAAGCAGGACCTGCTTCGGCAGGACCCATGGCACGACCCCGATCTCGCCCGCCGGACCGTCCGTTGGGCCAACCGGCTGCTGGACGCCCACGAGCCCAGGACACTGGCCCCTGTCGAGGCCGCCCTGCTTGCTCTGCTGCCGTTCCTGTACCAAGTACAGAATGCTGCGACGGTCGACGCCCTGCGGCATGTCGACCCGACCGACCTGGACGAGCTGCGCCGTGGGGGCCGCGAACGCGACGCGTACAACCGGCTGTTGCGCAACCACAAGCGGCTGGTCCGCCAGGCGATGCGCGGAGACGCGTTGCCCGACCGCAGCCCCGGACGCCCGGAGATCGGGTGGTGGCTGTTCCGGCAGTGGGTGAAACCACAGTTCGGGCAGCTCGCGTCGGTGCTGGCGGAGTTGGGGCCGGAAGAGGCCGAGCTGGGTGCCGTACTGGAACAGCCGTTGCTTTCCCGGCTGCTGGGCAGTGCGCATATGACACCGCGCCAGCTGTACGGTCGGCGGCCGGAAGGCCTGCTGGAGGACATCCCCTTCTTCGTCGACTTCCACGGACGCGATCCGCAGACGGTCAGGGAGCGTCTGGTGGGGCCTCTGTTCGCGATCACCCATGCCATGGCGATCGAGGTCACGGATCTGCCCATGGCCGTTGTCACGCACGTGGGCATCCCCGACCCGCTTGTGCCCCAGCGGCTGCTGAGGACCCTGAACAAGGCGTCCTGGATCCCGGTCGGAGACACCCTCGCGCTGCACGCCGACTGCGATCACCCAGCCTCGGTGGCCGCCCTCTCAGAACACGCCCAGCGTCTGGACGTGCTGCTGCGCGAGGCCCGTCGCAGCCGGCCGGTCGAGGAGCTGGGCTCGCTGCCGGTGTATGCGCACGCGGACGGGGTCCGAGAGGTGGACGACACCGGGGAGCCCCGGCAGGGCGGGGAGGTGATTCGGTTCCGGCTGGACGAGGAACGCATCCAGGAACTCCTCATGGGGGAGAACCTTTACCGCGACCGCAGCCTCGCCATCCGGGAGCTTTACCAGAACGCGCTCGACGCCTGCCGCTACCGCAGGGCCTGGCAGTGCAAGAGGGACGGCCGGGACACGTTCGAGGGCGAGATCGTCTTTCGGCAGGGGTACGACGAGTACGAGCAACGCCACTACCTCGAATGCGAGGACAACGGTATCGGCATGGACGAGACCGTGCTGGCCGAGGTGTTCTCCCGGGCCGGGGTCCGGTTCGTCGACCACTCCCGGTTCCAGGAGGAGTCGCGCCACTGGGAGGGCGAGGGGATCACTGTCCATCCGAACAGCAGGTTCGGGATCGGCGTCCTCAGCTACTTCATGCTCGCCGACGAGATCCGCGTCACCACCTGTCCGTTGGACGTGGGCGAGGGGCGGCCGGAGAAGCTGACGGTGCTGATCACCGGCCCCGGCCACTACTTCCGGGTGCGGCGCACCGGGGAGCGCGGCCGCGTCGGTACGACGGTGCGGTTGTACCTGCGGGACGGGGGCAAGGCGCCCTCCTGCGTGCGGGAGCTGCGCCGGCTGCTGGGGGTCGCGGAGTTCCGGACCACGGCCAACAAGGACGAGGCCAAAGAGGTCGCCGGGTGGCGCCGGGGCGCCCTCGAACCGAGGGAGGCGTCGCTTGGACGACAGGACGGTTTTGTCGCCAGTGGACGTACGGTCGCCTGGCCGGAGGACGACCGCTGTGCGGACGGCCAGGTGTTCTGGTGTGAGCACGGAGGCGGGATTCTCGCCGACGGCATCTTCATCGAGCCTCGGGTGCGCGCGGGGATATTGGCCGGCCCGGAGTCGCCCGCTCGACTGCGCGGCGCTGTGGTGAATCTGACGGGCGGCAGCCGCCCCAGGGACCTGTCCGTGGATCGTACGGAGATCCTCGATCCTGCCGTGCACGAACAGGTCGAGAAACTCGTCAGAGACGCGATTCCGGCGCTGCTCGCCGCCGAGCCCCCGTTGCTCACGGCGGGGTGGCTGGCCGATGTGGCTCGGCACAGCCCGCGTCTCGCGGATCTCGTGACCGAGGCGGCCGGGGAGGCGGGCGTCGTGCTGGAGACGCGGGGGCATCCGTCGCCAGTGGCGACCGCGGGGTTCTTCGCACGCGACGCCACTCTTGTTCACCTCGCGGCCGAACTACCGTACGGAGTAGCCCAGGTCACGAAGCAAGTGCCGGACGATGCCACGAAGCTGTGGCGGCTGCTCGCTCACTGTCCGAACGCCGAGTTGACCGCCCTCACCGCTCTCGTCCCGGAACTGGCCCTCGTCGAACATGTGCTGCCGGCCCGGCCGTCGGACGCGCTGATGCTCACGAGGGATGACGGCGGCCGCAGCAGCGACCGACCCTGGATCAGAGCGGGCAACAGGTACCCCGACGTCCGTCCTGGGCATGTCCTCGCGACGGCCATGGCCTGTGGGGTGTCGTACGACGAGGCCCGCACGCGGATGCAGCTCCTGCGGCTGTCCACCCCCGGACCGTCCACCGGTCCGGTGACGGGCGACGCGGCCCTGGTGGCGCTGTTGGACGCGTCGTTCGGGAATGGCCAATGGATGGCCCTCACGCGGCCCGTTCCGCCGGGACACCTTCTCGGGGCGCACCTGACACTGAACATCGCCATTGACGAGGCGATCGAACGGCTCGTGGAAATCGGCTTCACCGTGCCCGACGAGCTGCCGGCCCACACCCCGGCAGAATGGGTGGTACGGCTGCTCAGCCACCGGCTCAACGGCAGGCCGAACTGGCTCGATCCCGCCGAACCGGTGGTGGCGGGGCATGTGCTGTGGGCCATGCGGACGCTGGAGCGTTCCTTCTCAGAGGTGGTCGCCGCACTGACCGACTACGGGTTCCGACCGGAGTTGGGCACGATGGACGATCAGTCCGCGTCGCAACTGCTGCGCCACATCACCGAGTGGGGCTGGGCCGAGGGGCTGGTACGCGGCCTCGACGTGCGCGAGGACCTGCCACCCGGCCTCGTGGTTCATGCGTCCAAGTGTCTGGGCATCACTCTGCGCGAGGCCGTGCAACGCATGGCCGCGTTGGGGTTCTCCAGCGGCGTGCTGCCTGAGGAGGCCGTGGACACGGACGCGGCGCTGCTGGGCCTCGACGAGGGCTCGCCGGATGTCTTCGATGCCGGCAGTGAGATTCCGCTGGCATGGCTCGTCCAACTGGCTGAGGACAGCGGGCTTGCTCCGAGGGAGGCCGCTGCACGACTGCGCGCGTACGGATTCGCCCCGCAGGACAGCTGCCTTCCCGAGCGTCTGCATCCGGGCGACGCCGACCTTCTCCGGACGGTCTACAACATGCTGCCGGAGCACGACGACGACCTGGCGACCCGAACGGTGCCCATGTTCGTGATTCTGCACACGGCCGAGGAGGAACTACTCTCCCCTCAGTCGGTCATCGACTGCCTGCGCCGCTACGGCGTGCGGACCTGGCAGGCGACCGGACCGACGAAGGCGAGTAAGTACGACACCGAACTGGTCACGGTCGCACGCACCGGAACCCTTCTTGATTGGAACGTACCGGTGCCGTTGTACCACCTGGTCGAGGCACCGATCGAGCTTCTGATGGAACCGGAGGACGCCGTCAGGCGCATGGCCGAACTCGGCCTGGACGTTCCGGTCCGGGAACTCGAGAGCCTCGATGAGACCGATCGCAGCCTGTGCCGCGACCGGTTCGGGGAACACAACATCCAGTTGCCGTTACCACTGCCCCACCCGATCGAGGACTTCATCACCATTGCTGCCCTGGCCCCGCTTCCCATGGCGGAACTTCTCCCCCGCCTGACCCGCCTGGGCGTGGATCTCCCCCGAGTAGCAGAGGCCGTCCGGGCCGCCCTTCCTCAGGTCCCCGGCCTCGTCATGACCCCCACGGAACCGTGAGGAAGCCCTCCGCCCGGGCGCTCGCCAGACCGATCCTCGGGAGGTCGCTGGTCTTCGTGAAGAGGATGTAGCGGGGCTCCCAGACCGGGCGGTACTTGGCGTTCGCGCGGTAGAGGGACTCGATCTGCCACCAGCGGGAGAAGAACGTCAGGGTCGTGTGCCAGAGGCGGAGGACCGGGCCGGCGCCGAGGCGGGAGCCGCGTTCGAAGACCGAGCGGAACATCGCGAAGTTGAGGGAGACGCGGTCGACCTTCAACTCGGCCGCGCGGAGGAGGAGTTCGACCACCATGAACTCCATCAGGCCGTTCTCGGAGTCGCGGTCGCGGCGCATCAGGTCCAGGGAGAGGCCCTGCTCGCCCCAGGGGACGAAGCTGAGGAGGGCGCGGGGGGTGTCGTTCGCGTCCCGGCATTCGAGCATCACGCAGCGGCCGTCCGCCGGGTCGCCGAGGCGGCCCAGGGCCATCGAGAAGCCGCGTTCGGTGGTGCCGTCGCGCCAGTGGTCGGCCCGCTCGATGAGGGTGGCCATCTCGTCCGCGGGGATGTCCTCGTGGCGGCGGATACGGACCGTGTAGCCGGCTCGGCGGACCCGGTTGTGGGCCTGGCGGACGACGCGCATCGCGCGGCCCTCCAGGGTGAAGTCGGCGATGTCGACGATCGCCTCGTCGCCGAGTTCCAGGGCGTCCAGGCCGTGGCGGCCGTAGATGGTCCCGGCCTCCTCGCTCGCGCCCATGACGGCAGGCGTCCAGGCGTGCCGTCGTGCCTCCGTCAGCCAGGCGTCGATCGCACCGGGCCACGCCTCCGGGTCGCCGATGGGGTCGCCCGAGGCGAGGCTGACGCCGCCCACGACCCGGTAGGTGACCGCCGCCTTGCCGGTGGGGGAGAAGATCGCCATCTTGTCGCGGCGCAGGGCGAAGTAGCCGAGCGAGTCGCGGGCGCCGTGCTTGTCCAGCAGGCCGCGCAGCCGGGACTCGTCCTCGGGGCTGAGCAGCCGGCGGCCGCGCGGCGAGCGGAAACCGGCGTACAGGACCAGGCAGAAGGCGGCCGCGAGGAGGATGTTGATGACGATGTCGGTCCAGCGGGAGGCGTGGACCGCGGTGACGTGGTCGGCGAGCGGGCCGACGCTGATGCCCCGCAGCAGGGTGTAGGCGATCTCGTCGGGGAGGGTGGCGCCCGGGACCTTGTTCGTCGCGTGCACGAGGAGCGTGCCCAGGCCGCCGGTCACCACGATGCCGCCGGCCGCCACCGCCAGTGCCGTCTTCGGGTTCGACGGGTCGCCCACCGCGTTGAACTCCCGGCGGCTGATCAGCAGCGCGGCCACGAACAGGCCGGTGACGGCGGCGGAGACCCAGTTGAAGGCGTGCGCCCGGTACTCGTGCTGGGTGAGGGCGAGGACGTAGAGGGCGAGCAGCGGGGCGGACAGGACTAGGTTGACCACCCAGGCCGCGCGCTTGCGGCGGCGCATCACCAGGACGAAGAAGATGGCGAGGGCGGCCGAGACCAGGCCCGCCGTGGCCAGGTACGGGGTGAAGAACTGGCCGGAGTGGTGCGCGTGCTGCCGGTGCAGGTGGAGGGTGAGACGGCCGTTGTTGTGCTCGTCGACCTCCTGGCGGAAGGGGAGCGACATCACCGCGACTATGTTCAGTACGGCGATCACGCGCAGGTACCAGACGGTGAAGTCGGCGGCCCGCCTGCGCAGCGCGCCGCCGGACGCGCCGGTGGGGGCGCGAAGGGCGGCGGACACGCGGGACGGGATCAGGGTCGACAGCTGTGCGGGCATGGGGACCGGTCACCTTGGGGACGGGGAGCGGATTGACGGAGGGCTGACCCTACAGTCTGTAGGGTAACTGTGGGAGGCGGGGGAGGGATCCGCCGCGGTACGGAAAACGGTGTGAAAGGGCGTAGGGCCTCTTACGGGCCCACGGACGACCCCAGGGGCGACCCCACGGACACTTGCGACCCCGCGGCCGGTTACGAGCCTACGGCGGTCCGCGCGCGCTCCCGCTCCGCCCGCCGCCTGGCCGCCAGCATCCACGCCAGGTTGCCGACCGCCGCCCCGGCCGCCACCGCCGCGACGATCACCCCGCCGGTCGCCAGCCCGTCGCTGAACAGGTGCGGGCGCCGGTCCAGGCTGTGCAGGCCGAAGCCGGACAGCTCGTACACGCCCACCGCGGCGACCAGCAGGCTCGCCACCAGCACCGCCACCGTGGGGGCGAGGCTGCGCCGCGCCTCCTGTGTGTCCGTGCCCTGCATGAGTACCCCCGTGAGCTGACGAGCCGCCGTGGCCGATGGGGAACCTACAATACGTAGGGTCCGGATAGCCTCGGGACGTGCGTATTTACATCAGCGTGGACATGGAAGGCATCACCGGGCTCGTCGACCGGGACGATGTGCAGCCGGGCGGCCGGGACTACGAGCGCGGCCGGTCGATGATGGCCGAGGACGTGAACGCGGCGATACGCGGCGCGGTGGCCGCCGGTGCGACCGAGGTGCTGGTCAACGACGCCCACGGGCCGATGCGGAACCTGCTCCCCGAACACCTGCACCCCGCCGCCCGCCTGGTGCGCGGCAAGCCGAAGAAGATGATGATGCTGGAGGGGCTCACGGCGGAGTACGAGGCGGCGATATGTGTCGGCTACCACTCCCGGGCCGGCGCCCTCGGTGTCCTCAGTCACAGTTTCATGGGCCACGAGATCGAGGACATCTGGCTGGACGGGAGGCCGGTGGGCGAGATCGGGCTCGCGCACGCCACCGCCGCGGTCCTCGGCGTCCCGGTCGTGGCCCTCACGGGTGACGACGCGGCGTGCGCCGAGATGACGGCGTGGGACGAATCGGTCGTCACCGTGCCCGTGAAGTACGCCCGGGACCGGTTCGCCGCCGAGCTGCGCCCGGCGGAGGAGGCCCGCCGGGCGATCGAGGAGGGGGTCGTGGCGGCCCTGACGCCCATGCCGAAGCGGCCCGCCGCGCCCGGGGGCGAGTCGGTGCTCGCCGTGCGCTGGCAGTCCGCATCCGTCCCTGCCGTCCTCCTCGGCATCCCCGGGGTGACGGCCGTGGACAGCCGTACCGTCCAGGCCCGTGGCCAACTGCCCGCTCTCTACCGCCAGTTCGGCGTCTGGATGCGGGTCGCGTCCTCGCTGACCAACCAGCCGCCGTACTGCTGAGCCCATCTCCCGCGCTCAGCCGAACCGGCCCGCCACGTAGTCCGCCGTCCGCTGGTCCTGCGGGGAGTTGAAGACGGCCTCCGTGGCGCCGTGCTCGACGATGCCGCCCGGGGTGCCCTGCTCGGCCAGGAAGAACGCGCACTGCTGCGAGACACGCGCCGCCTGCTGCATGTTGTGCGTGACGATCACGATCGTCACCTGGCCGGCCAGGTCCTGGATGGTCTCCTCGACCCGGCGGGTGGAGGTGGGGTCCAGGGCCGAGCACGGTTCGTCCATGAGCAGCACCCGGGGGCGGACGGCGAGCGCCCGCGCGATGCACAGCCGCTGCTGCTGGCCGCCGGACAGCGCGCCGCCGGGCTGCCGGAGCCGGTCGCGGACCTCCTTCCACAGGCCGGCCCGGGTCAGGGACTCCTCGACCAGCACGTCCTTCTCCCGGCGGTTCGCCTTCGTGCCGGTGAGCTTCAGGCCCGCCACCACGTTGTCGTAGATCGACATCGCCGGGAACGGGTTCGGCTTCTGGAAGACCATGCCGATCCTGCGGCGGGCGTCGGTCAGCCGCCAGGACGGGTCGTAGATGTCCTCGCCCTCGAAGAGCACCTCGCCGCCGAACTGCGCGGAGGGGATCAGCTCGTGCATCCGGTTGAGGGTGCGCAGGAACGTCGACTTGCCGCAGCCGGACGGGCCGATCAGCGCGCTGACCTCGCCCGCGGGCATGGTCAGCGACACCTGGCTGAGCACCTGGTGGAAGCCGAACCAGGCGGAGACGGCACGGGCTTCGAGGGTGGCGGGCGCGGGGCCGTCCACCACGGCGGAGGGCAGTACGGCGGTGTCGGTCATCTCAGAGGTCTCGGCGGTCTCGGCCGGCTGGGTCATTTCACTTACTTCAGTCACGTCAGTCACGTCAGTCACTTCACTCACCTCGGTCACAGCAGGTTCGGCAGCAGTTCGGTGGTCCGCGTCGCGACCTGGAGGCCGAGCACCGCGACGACCGGGGCGAAGACGATCCACGTCTGGTGGCGGCCCCAGCGGTGCCAGGTCCAGACGGCGGCCACGGCGGTCAGGAGCAGCGCCTGCAGCCACATCACCAGCGGCCACGGCACCCCGGAGGGGCGGGCCAGCGGCTCCTCGGAGCTCGGCAGGGTGCCGGCCCGGATCACGGCCGACGGGGTCTGGAACGGCGCGGAGACCAGGTCGGCGTCGACGCGCAGCACGCCCGAGGGCATGAACTTCGGGCCCGTCGCGGTGATGAGGACGATCCGGCCCTTGCCGGAGGCCAGCGCCGTCGGCGCCGGGTCGCCGGCCCGCCGTACGTCGATGACCTGGAACTTCGCCTTGCCCTGCCCGGTGGTCACGGTGAACGTGTCACCGGTGGCGAGCCGGGAGAGCTCGCCGAACGGGCCGCCGTACGCGGCCGCCCGGCCCATCAGCACGCTGGTGCCGGCCTGGCCCGGCATCGGGGTGTCCCGGCGGTGCCCGGGGCCGTCCGTGAGCACGGAGGAGTCGGTGCCCTCCAGGACGACCTGGCTCAGGCCCAGCTTCGGCACCTGGACGAGCGCGACCGGCGTGCCGGGCGCCAGCAGCTTGCCGTCCTGCCCGGTCTGGGCCACCGGGGCGGTGCCCAGGGCGAGTTGCTCGCGCAGCTGGTCGAAGTCGGCGTGCTGCGCGGAGTGTTCCTGGGCGCCGCTGAACACCAGCAGCTGGACGGTGATGCCGAGCAGCAGGGCGGCGAGGCTGAGCAGTCCGCCGCGCGAGAGGTGGCGGACGAAGGTGAGGCTGCGGACGGGCCTGCGCGGCACGGCCGGAGCCAGGGTTTTCGGTGTCGGTACGGCGACGGTCATGGCGGCCCGCCTCCTTCGAAGAATGGGTGAGGGGCCGCCGGGAGCCGTACGAGGCTCCCGGCGGGCCCGTCAGACGGTCACTTGGAGGTGATGGTGAAGTTGGCGCCGGTCTTCGAGTTCACGGTCGAGGAGCCGACGTAGAAGGCGTGCAGGGTGTGCTTGCCCTTGGCCAGCTTCGGCAGGGTGACGACGACCTTGCCGCTGCTCAGGGTGCCGGTGGCGATGACCTTGGTGCCCTGGTAGATGCGGACGGTGCCGCCCGGGGTGGTGCCGGTCGCGGTGACCTTGACGGTGACCTTGGCCTTGGCGGTGTGGCTCACCGAGGTCGGGGCGGAGGTGGAGACCGACGCCGTCGCCTTGGTGATCTTCAGGGAGACGGTCGTCGAGGACGTGTTCAGCTTGGAGGTGCCCGCGTAGGAGACCGACAGGGAGTGCGTGGCGACCTTGAGGTGGTTCGACAGGCCGATGGTGACCTTGCCGGACGCGTCCAGGGTGCCGGTGCCGAGGACGGTGGTGCCGTCCTTGACGGTGACCTTGCCGGTCGGCTTGACGCTGTGCGAGCCGGTGACGGTGACGGCGACCTTCGGGGTCTTGCCGTAGGCGGTGGTGGCGGTGGTGGCCACCGTCTTGCTCGCGTACTTGACCGCGCCGGTCCAGGTGGCCGCGGCACCGGTGCCGTTGAGGTTGTTGGCGGTGACCGTGGCGGTGTAGGTGCCGTTGGTCAGGCCCGTGAAGGAGTACGACGTGGCGGTGGCCGCGACGTCCTTGACGGCGACCACGCCGCCGTCCGCGTCGGTCAGGACGATCCGGTAGTCGGTGACCGGCAGCGCGGTGGCGGACGGGGCGGTCCAGGACAGCTTCAGGCTCGCGTCGCCGACGGAGGCCTTCACCGTGGGGGCGCCGGGCACCGAGGCGTCGACGCCGGACTCCTCCAGGCCGCCGAGCTTGGCGTGCTTGGCCACCGAGACGGAGCCGTTGTAGGACTCGTTGACGAAGCCGAACTTGGCGATGACCGACTCGGCGGCGTCCGACGCCAGCTCGGCGGTGTGGCTGCCGCTGGTGACGAAGACGTCGTACAGGTCCTTGTCGAAGAAGATGCTGCCGGTGTCGATCGCGCGGCTCGGGACGACGTTGTAGACGTCGCGGCCGAACGTCGAGTTCTCGTAGTAGGCGGTGACCGGGGACAGCTTGCCGTTCACCGTGGTGACCGGGCTGGTGGCGCCGGTGTCGCCGGGCAGCTGGATGGAGGCCAGGTGACCGCCGGCCGCGGCCGCCGTCTTGCTGTAGTCGGGGGAGATGCCGTTGTTCTGGGCGATCCAGGAGCCGACGGAGAACGGGACGAGCGCGCCGTCCTCGGTGAGGGCCGGGTTGGCCTGGTTCTCCTGGACGGTGGTGACGTTCGGGGAGAGCGTCGCGTCGGTCAGGCCGATCGCCGCGAGGAAGAACTTGCGGGTGCCGGAGCCGGCCTGCGGGATCCGCGGGTGCACGGTCTGGCCGTTCACCGTGGTCAGCGCGCCCGAGTAGATGTCGTGCAGCTGGTCCACGGTCAGCGTGTCCAGGGCCGAGCCCTTGACCGCGACGCCGACCGCGTCACGCGCCATCGGGATGTAGGTCAGCGCGGTGCCGGAGACGGACGGGCCGCCGGAGGACCGGGCGAAGTCGACCTGGCCGCTGATCGGGACACCGGCGCTGGTCGGGTACTTGTCGCCGGTCAGCGCCTCGCTGAGGGCGAGACGGCCGTTGCCGGAGCCGTTCGGGCGCAGGAAGGACGGGCCGCCGGTGCGGGTGGTGATGTTCGAGGTGGTGGAGCCGGTGCCGGGCTCGATCGCGTCGTACGACGCGATGCCCGCGCCGTTCGCCGACTTCACCGCGGTGGCGGAGTAGCTGGTGCCGTTGACGGTGTCACCGGCGAGGGCGTTCAGCACGTCCTGGGTGGTGTCCGAGCCCACGCCGACCAGCTGGCGGAAGGCACCGGCGTCCGGGTCGGCGACCGCCGGGGTGGCGAGGGCGAGGCCGCCGGCCACCACGGCAGCGGCGACGAACGCCGCCGAAGAGCGCAGTCTGCGCATCGAGAGTCTCCTGACGAGAGCTAGCTAGCTGGGGTGTTGCCAGAGGATCTGGCAGGGTGGTGCGAACCGTCCGCCCCGACTGCCTTTCGGGGCGGACGGCCGTCTGTGGTGGAGCCTTTGGCTCCGAGGGGCTTTCAACGCCCCGTGTGGAGCGCCCCGTCAGGGGCGCGGGGCTGTATCTGATGTGCGGCTGCCGCCGCGTGGGCGCGACCAGCCCCCACGCAACCGCAGTCGACGTACGGCCGTCGTCACGGAAGCAACCGACAGCTGACGGCCACCGGCAAAGGGCGCGCCCACTCCGGCCACGGCCCCGAGCACGGCCCCCACCGGCACGGCATAGCGCAACGGCGTCGCCGGGTCCGCCGGGGTGTTCCCGGCCGCGGTGGTCTGCAGCGCCGTACCGCCGTCGAACGACGCCTTCGCACTCGGCGTGGCACTGGACGTGCCGGTCGCCGTGCCCGTGCCGGCGCCGCCGCTCGTGCCGCCGGCGACCCCGTCGGTGCCGCTGGGGGCGCCGCCCCCGCCCGTGTCGGTGCCCCCGCCGTCGGCCGAGCCGCTGCCGGTGGAGGTCGGTCCGGTGTAGGTGAGCAGTGCGTTCGCCGCCTTGACGGTCTGGGCGCGCAGCTTCGTGGAGAGCGGGGCGTAGCCGTCGGGCAGCCTGCCCGGGTCGGCGCCCGGGGTCTGGCCGGTCGCGGCGGCGTAGCGCAGCAGGGCCGCGTAGTCCTGGCGGGCCGCCTTGCTCACCTTGCCGGGCCGGACCGCCGCGTACACCAGCTCGGCGAGCGGGTAGGCGCCCTTCGCGGTGGCGGCCGCCGGGGTGATCTCGGCGACGCCGGAGCCGGTGGCGGTCGCGGCGGCCGCGGTCAGGCTGGCCGTGCTCGGGGCGACGTACTGGCCGGCGGTGTTCTTCAGCTCGGCGGTCTGCAGGCCGTACCGGGCCGCGGAGGCCGCGTCCGTGATCGTGATGATGAAGCGTGAGCCGACCGTCTGCGGGCCGGGGCTCTTGTACGCCTGCGGGCTGGACAGCGCGTCCCAGGTGGACTTCCACAGGGTGTCCGCGCGCCGGGTGTGCAGGGCGCCGGAGTGCATGTCGTCCACGTAGGGGTGGAAGTCGGTCATGCACTGGGTGGCCGTGGACGGGGCGTCCGAGCCGGGCGGCACCGTGCACCACGGGTCGCTCTTCGGGTAGTCGTCGGTGCTCGCCGGGTCGAAGGCGACGCCGGTCGGGTTCAGGTCCGCGTTGGTGCTGTAGTACGGGTTGACCCGCATGCCGCCGTCGTCCGGGACACCGGCGAGGAACTGCCGGGCGTCCTTGTCGGCGAGGATCCACTGCCAGATCGCGCGGGCGGTGTCGGAGTGGCCCAGCGAGGTGATCAGGTCGGTGTCGGTGGCCGGCGTCTCGGCGACCGACAGGTACGCGAACTCCGGGTTCAGGGCGATGAACTCGGGGTCGGAGGCGATACCGGCCGGGTTGTTCTTCGTCCAGCCGTACCCCTTGGACGCCGTGCCGTTGAGGACCGAACCCCAGGTGGAGTTGCGGTACGACTCGGTGAGCAGCTTCGCGACCAGGCGGGGGCTGAGCTTGATGGACTCGACCTTGGTACCGGCGAGTTTCCTGATGCTGTCCGGTGCCCCGGACTTGGGTCTGCGCTCGATCGTGAACCCGATGACGGCTCCGGAGAGCGCGACCGGTGCGTAGGTCGTCGTCCCCGACGGCGCTGTCGTGCCCGCGTCCGCGCCCAGTTTCCGGGTGGTGAACGCCATGCCCGTGGAGGACGCGTCCGAGGTCAGCCGGGACCGGGTGTCGGGCTCACCGAGCTCGGTGTAGCCGTACACCTTGCCGACCGAGCAGAGGTGGGCCTGCCAGCTGGTCATCGCGTCCGCCGCCAGCTCGCTGCCGGTGGTGGGGCGTTCGTCGGCGCCGAGGGCGCAGTTGCTGCCGACGCTGTTGAAGTCCAGCTTGACGGCGATCCGGTTCTTCCAGTTGGTGGAGGAGACGGGGGAGCCCGCGTTGACCTGGCTCTGGTCCGCGTACGGCTTGCCGTCCAGGTCCAGATGGCCCTGCGGGACGATCACCAGCCAGCAGGAGCGGGGCTTGGTCACGCCGTCGGTGGTGACAGGGATGCCGCAGCCGAGGTGGGGTGCCTCGTTGGCGGTCTGGACCTCGAAGAACTCCTTGCCGGTGCCGTTGGTGCCGGTGCGGGCGAAGTCGATCTCGTTGGTGGTGTTGTAGCTGAACAGCGCGTTGTTCTGGGTGTTGGTGGTGATCGTGGTGCCGTCCACCGACTTGAAGGGGACCTCGCCCGGGGCGTTCGGGTTGGCGGCGCCGTACCGGTTGTCCTGGCCGTAGTTGGTGGGGTCGGCGCTGTAGAAGATCTGCCGGGTGTCGTCCTGGCCGTTGCCCGGCCAGCTGGTGCGGTTGGTGGTCGGGGAGGCGCCGTACTGGCACTGGGTGCGCGACGGGCCCGGGTTGGACGGGACCGTGCCGTCGTCGTCGCCCCAGCACTGCATGATCTGCACGAAGTCGGTGTTGAACTGGGTGCCCGCGAAGGTGGTCGGGGTACCGCCGGTCCAGCTCACCGTGACGGCCTGGCTGGTGAGGTCCTTGGTCTGCGAGACCGTGAACCTCATGTCCTTGAACTCGCCGCGCCCGGAGACGGTCACCGCGGAGCCGGTGGCCGCGGCGGCCGTGGGGGCGGTCTGGGCGACCGCGAGTCCGGCGAGGGCGCCGACCGTGGCGCCGGCGAGCAGGCGTATCAGCGCGTTGCGTACCCGGGTGCGTCTCATCGCGAACTCCCGTCGTCTGTACGGCTGTTGCCGCCGCCGTTGCCGTTTCCGTTGGCCCTGGAGCCGACCAGGCGGGAGACCAGCGACGGCAGCAGGAGGAGGCCGAAGACCAGCACCGCGGCCAGCAGCATCAGGGTCTGGGTGCCGGTCCAGCCGTGCGCGGTGGCCACGGCGACCGGCTGGGCGAGGGCCACCGTGCCGTCGGCGCCCGTGCCGGTGCCGCCGGAGGCGGAACCCGTCGCGCCGCCGGGGGAGATGGTCTGGCCGGTGTCGGGGTCGACGGAGGGCTGGGCGCTGCTGCCGCCGGCCGCGCCGGAGCCGTTGCCGCCGGTGGCGCCGCCGTTGGCGGAGGTGCCGGTGCCGGTGGCGCCGGTCGAGCCGCCGGAGGAACTGCCGCTGTTGCTGCTGGAGCCGGTCGTGGCGCCGCCGCTGCCGCTGGTGCAGGGCGCGGCGCCCTTCTTGTCGCAGGCAGCCGGGTAGGGCGCGGTCTGCGCGAGCCGGTTCTCGCCGTCGGCCGTGAAGGTCGGGTTGTTGCAGTTCTTGATGTTGATGTTCTGCGTCTCCACGCCCGGGATCCGGCGGATCTGGTCGAAGCCGGCCTGGACGAGGTTGATCGGGAGCGGCGAGTAGCCGAGGTTCGGCGCCTGTTGCTGGCCCTGGCACATGAAGTAGTACGAGAACGCGCCGAGCGTCTTGCCCTTGGCCTTGGTGAAGGTGCCCTGCACCTTCAGCGGCAGGATCATGTACGAGTAGCTGGACAGCGGGTAGTTGCGCCGGTCGCTGTCGTTGTAGACGCCGTTGAGCTGCTGGGTGAGGTAGTCCGCCGAGCTCTTGTTGGTGTTGATCTTCGCCTTGAGGAGCGAGACCGCCACGTTCTGCGGGGTGGGCTCGGTGTAGTAGCCGGCGTGGTTCAGGACCTTGGCGACCGGATAGTGCGCGTTCAGCGCGTACGAGTAGTTGACGTACCCGATCGCGCCCTCGCCGTAGTTCTGGGCGACGTAACCGGCGACGCCGAGGTCACCGGACTGGGCGATCATGCCGGAGACGGTGGGGTAGTACGACGTCTGCCCGCACGCTCCCGAGCGGCCGACCTTGGCGCAGTACGCGTTCCACAGCGCCTTGTGCTGGTTCGCCATCCACATCGTGAACTGGGCGGTGGAGCCGGAGCCGTCGGAGCGGACGACGGGGACGATGGTGCGGTGGGGGAGCTGCAGCCCCGGGTTGTCGGCCTTGATCGCCGGGTCGTCCCAGCTCTTGATGACCCCGGTGAAGATCTTGGTGACCACGTCGCCGGAGAGGCGGAGGTTGGTGACCTTCTTGCCGTTGACCGTGAGGTGGTACATGAACACCGTGCCGCCGGCGACGATCGGCATGTAGGCGTAGCTTCCGGCGGCCGGGCGTTCGGCGGCGCTGCCGTCGGTGGGGTTCGTCTGGAACGGGATGTCGGAGACGGCGAAGTCGACGGTGCCGGAGAGGAACTGGCGGCGGCCGTCGGAGGAGCCGGTGCCGGCGTAGCTGATGCGCATGCCGTTCTTGTTGACGTCGCGCCGCCATTGGTCGACGGCGTTCTCGGCCCAGGTGGAGCCGGCGCCGGCGATGGGGGTGTAGCTGTCCGCGACGGCCGGGGTGCCGGTGATGGTGCCGAGGATGCCTATCAGTGCGGCCAGGATGCCCAGCCGTCGGAGGGCGTTGATGACTTGGCTGGACATCAGTGACTGTCTCCTGTAGCGGGGTCTGTGTTCCCACCCGCACCACCCGTGCGAGTTTCGTCGTCGGGTACGGGTGGCCCTTGTGGGGCCGGATCGCCGTCGGCGGGTGCGGGTGCGTTGGCTTCGGGGGCTTGCTCGCCGTCGTCGGCTGCGGGTGCGTCGGGGCTGGTCGCGCTCCGCGGCGGAGCCGCTGATTGATGCAGCCCCGCGCCCCTTTCGGGGCGCTCGGTGTGGTCGTCGCCTTCAGAAGAACCGGTCTGCGCGCTGCTTTCGGGGCGCTCGGTCTCGCCGTCGGTCTCCGAAGAACCGGTCTCGAACAACTCCAGTCCCGGCGTGTGGAGTTCGGTGAACCTCGTGGTGTCCCGGCGGGACGCCCTCGCCGCTCGCCTTGCCTGGCGCTTGTTCTGGTGGCCGGGGCCGCGGCCACCGATCACCCGGGCGATCACGAAGAGGACCAGGACCAGGGCCATCAGGACCGCCGCCGCGCCGAAGCCGCGCGCGATCATCGTGGGCTCGGGGGACTTGACGAAGTTGAAGACGGCCAGCGGGAGGGAGATCATCGGGCCGTTCGTCGGGTTGCCGTTGAGCGCCGCCGTGAAGCCCGCCGTGAGGAGGACCGGGGAGGTCTCGCCGATGCCGCGGGCGGTGCCGAGGATGACGGCGGTGGCGAGGCCCGAGCGGGCGGTCGGCAGGACCACGTGCCACACCGTCCGCCAGCGCGGGGCACCGAGCGCCTCGGACGCCTCGGTCAGCGTGCCCGGCACCAGCCGCAGCACCACGTCCGCCGCGCGGATCACGATCGGCAGCATCATCACGCTGATCGCGAAGCCCGCCGCCAGACCCGACTTCTGCATCCCGAGGTTGAGGATCCAGACGGCGTACACCATCAGGCCGGCCACGATGGACGGCAGCGCGGTCATCGCCTCGACGATCGTGCGGACGAACCGGGAGAAGCGGCCCGGGATCTGGTTCAGGTACACCGCGCAGGCCAGGCCCAGCGGGACCGTGATCGCCAGCGCGATGGCGATCATGATGAGGGTGCCGAGCATGGCGTGCGCGATGCCGCCGTGGGTCAGCGGGTCGAGCGGGCCGGCCGCCTGCATGTCCTGGGTGAAGAAGTTGGCGTGCGGCAGCGCCTCCCGGCCGCGCCACGCGGTGAAGCCGACGACCATGGTGAGCGCGGCGAACATCAGACCGCCCGCCGACCACAGGACGACGGTCATCACCCGGTCCCGTACCGCCTGCCCGTCCTCCTCAAGCCCTGTCAACACCGCGTAGATACCTAGGAAAGAAAGGTACGCGGTGACGAAGAACCCCAATGCGCCGGAGAACGGCGCGAGTTCGCCGAAGAGGAGGACGGTGACGCACAGCCCGGAGGCGGCGGCTCCGAACACCGACAGCACCCCGGAGCGGGTGACCCCGCCGATCCGGCGCGGCACGTCGGGGAGCGCGGTCACGGCGACGGCGGCGGCCGGCGAGGTGCCCGCGGCAGCGCTCTCGGGGGCGTCCTGCGGGGTGTCCTGCGGGCCGCCCCGTCGAGCGCCCTTCTCAAGGTCTACGACGGTCATCGTCACGCCTCGCTCTGTGCGCCGGACCGTGACCGAGCCACGATCGAGGAGGCGGTGAAGTTGACCGCCAGGGTGAGCAGGAACAGCGCGAGGCCCGCGGCCATCAGCGCCGACATGCCGAACGTGGAGGCATCGCCGTAATGCAGGGCGATGAGGGAGGAGACGGAGTTCGAGCCGGTCTGCAGGATGTGCGGCTGGATGGTGAAGACCGGGGAGATGATCAGGTAGACCGCGATGGTCTCGCCGAGCGCCCGGCCCAGGCCCAGCATGGTGCCGCCGATGATCCCGCCCATGCCGTACGGGAGAACGACCGCGCGGATCATGCCCCAGCGGGTGGCGCCGAGCGCGTAGGCGCCCTCCCGTTCACCGGCCGGCGCCTGCGCGAACACCTCGCGCATCACCGAGCACTGGATCGGCGCCACCATCAGCGCGACGACGATGCCGGCGACGAAGGTGGAGGCGGTGTAGACGCTCTGGGAGGCGAGGGGTTCGCCCGGCTGGGTGCCGTCGACGTGCAGGAAGGGGATCCAGCCGAACCAGTCCGACAGCCACCGGGACACTCCGATGACGTGCTGCTGGAGGAAGAAGAGCCCCCACAGGCCGTAGACCACGGACGGCACGGCGGCCATCAGGTCGACCATGGAGACGAGGGTGCGGCGCAGCGGGCGGGGTGCGACGTCCGAGATGAACAGGGCGGTCCCGAGGGCCAGCGGCACGCTGATCGTGACGGCCACGGCGGCGATGAGCAGGGTGCCGGTGAGCACGGCCGCGATGCCGAAGCGGTGCACGTCCGGCTGCCACTGGGCGGTGGTGAGGAAGTCCCAGACCCCTCTGGTCCGCAGCGCCTGTCCGGCCCGGAGCAGCAGGAACAGCCCTACGGCGGCCATGATGGCGAGGACGATGACCCCGGAGGCCGTCAACTGGACCCGGAAGATCCGGTCCCCGAGCCCGCGAGCGGGCGACGGCCGCCTGGGCACGGGTCTTTCGGATTCCGCCCCGGCGGAATCCTTGAGCGCGGACACCACTGTGCCCCCCTATACGAAGCGATTCTCCCCACGCGGCTCCGAATCGGGGTGCCGCGCCCGAGAGTCAATGGCCGGTTCCTTGCGCACCAACGCGTCGAACATGGAGCGCAGGTGAACTGTTCATGCCATTTCGGTGGGGGAGATGTGGGTGGCTGTGTACTGGAGGGTCGGGCGGGACCAGCGCCGCGCGGGCCCGTACCGCTCAGGAGGCCAGCGGGCAGGGCGAGTTCGGCCACGGCACGCGCGGCCGGGATCAGCCGCGGCCCGCGCGGGCCAGGGCGCTCCTGACAGCCTGCTCGTCCTGCCCCAGCAGCGCCTTCTCCAGGCTGTGGTCGGCATGCCGGGAGAAGCGTTCGCCCTCGGCGACGTCCTCCTTGCTCAGCACGCGTCCGCACCACTCGCCCTGGTCGGCGGTGTGGTCGTCGAAGGGCACGGCCGCGCCCTCGCCGAGGACCGCCCAGCCGCCCTCGTGCCGGCGCAGGGCGAGCAGATAGGTGTGGCCCACCTCGAGACGGGGCGCGTCGGTGGCCATCTCGGCGACGCGGGTGCCGCTGGACCGGTAGACCTCCCAGCCGGGGGCGACCATGTCGAAGGTGGCGCCGAGGGACTGCCGGGGCGAGGCGCGCGACCACAGCCTGCTGTCGGTCCGGAAGGTCACCAGCCGGTCCATCGCGTACGCCACGGGCCCCTTGGCGTAGGTCCGCCGGTTCGTCTCCCGCTCCGCGGTCGGACTGGCGACGACGACGTGATCGGCGTACGACACCCAGTCCTTCGCGGTCTGCGACGGATACAGGTCCCCCGAGGTCCCGCACCCCGCCACCGACTCCAGCCCCGGCCTGCCGATCAGCACCCCGGCGACGATCCCGACGGCCGCCAGGAACGCGGCGACGGGCCGCGTCCCCATGCGCCGAGGCATGACGAATCGTTCCCCCATGATGAAAAGCCCCCGTGTCCCCTGTGCTCTGAGCCATGTGCTCTGAGCCATGTGCTCTGTGTCCTGATCCAGCCCGTGCGGCGGCGGAGGTGGTCAAGATCCGCAGACCGCGTTGGTCACCTTAAGCACGGTCGAACGAAAGCGAACAAGGATCACCGCGGCCCGGCACAGAACTGTGACGAGGGGGCGGGCGGGCGTGTCAGCAGCCCTCGGCGGTCGGGTCGAATTCCAGCCGGGCGTGGTCGTGCGCGGTCCGGGCGTCGCCGTAGACCGAACTGGTCACCTGGTACCAGACGTCGTCCCGCCGCTTGTCGCCGTTCACGTCGTCCAGCTCCACACACCACTTCTCGGTGCGGACGGTCTTCCGGTAGGTCTCGGTGCCGCTGCGGACCTTGGTGCAGGAGCGGTACCGCTCGGTGGTGTACCAGGTGCGGGTCGTGCGTCTGCTGCCGGTCCCGCTGCGGGAGGTGTGCCGGACCCGGTGCGTCGTGGTGGAGCACTTCCTGACCAGGCGGGGCCGGGTGGTCGGGATGGTCTTCGCGGTGATGTGTCGGACGGAGTCCTTGAGACCGCGGACGGTGTCGTCATGGCCGGAGGCGGTGCTGCCGGAACTGCTCCCGTTCCCGCCCCCGGAGCCGTTCCCGTTCCCGCCCCCGGAGCACGCGCCGAGCGTGCCGATCAGAATCGCGATCGCTCCGCTCACTATGAGCCGCTTTCCGAACATGAATCCCCCAGCCTTGCGAACCGTGCCGATCACCGGTCGGCGATCCCGCCGATTCTGCCCGAGCCCCGATGCCGGGCCGGGACAGGTCGGGTATAGCGTCGCGCAGTGGACCTGACCTGACCCGTTTCGTCCCCGACCGAAGGAGGGTGAGCCGGATGGCCGAACTGACCGTGGGCCGGCTGCTGACGTCGTGGCAGCCGGATGTGCCGGCGCTGCTGCTGGTCCTGGCCCTGGGCGCGCTGTACGGCTGGGGCGTGCGGCGGGTGCGCGCCGGGGGCGGGTCCTGGTCACCGGCCCGGACGGCCGTCTTCGCGGTGCTGGGCCTGGGCACCCTGGTCGTCGCGACGATGTCGGGCCTGGCCGTCTACGACCACGTGCTGTTCTGGCCCGCGGCCGTACAGAACATCCTGCTCGACCTGGTGGCCCCGCTCGGCCTGGCCCTGGGCGACCCGCTGCGGCTGGCGACGGAGGCGCTGCCGCCCGACGCGGCGGCGCGGGTCCGCCGCGCGATGACCGGCCGCCTGGTCCGCTTCCTGACCTTTCCCCTGGTCAGCACGGCCCTGGTGCTGGCCACCGAGCTGACGGTCTACTTCACCCCGTACTTCGCCACCGCACTGCGGGTGGGCTGGCTGCACGAGCTGATGTACCTGCACCTGCTGCTGGCGGGCAGCCTCTTCGTCGTACCGGTACTGACCCGCGAGGAGACCCTGCCGGCCTGGTGCACCCATCCGGTGCGGGCGGCCCTGGTCTTCCTGGACGGCGTGATCGACGCGGTGCCGGGAATCGTCGTGATGACGCACGGCACGCTGATCGCCGGGGCGTGGTACCTGCACCACCACCCGTCCTGGGCCCCCGACGTCCAGTACGACCAGCAGATCGGCGGCGGTGCGATGCTGAGCATCGCCGAGCTGGTCGCCCTGCCGTTCCTGCTGGCGCTCCTGTTCCAGTGGGCGCGGGCGGAGCGGGCCCAGACGGCGGCCCTCGACCGCCACCTGGACGTGCAGCTCGCCGCGGTGCCCGTCGCGTCCCCGGCCGCTGCCGCTGCCGCTGCCGCTGCCGTTGCCGTTGCCGCTGCCTCTGCCTCCGGCTCCGCCTCCACCCCCGCCTCCGCCCCCGAACAGGTTCGCCCCTGGTGGGAGACGGAGGAGAACGAGGTGGCGGCGAGGATCCGCCGGCAGCACGGCGAGAAGTGACCCGGACTCCCTTCGGCGACGACGTGCGTGAGGTCACGCGGTCGCGAGGGACACCTCGGTCGCCTTGATCAGCGCCACCACCGGCGCCCCGGCCGTCAGGCCGAGATCGCCGACCGCGTCCTTGGTGATCGCCGCGGTGAGGGCCTGACCTCCGTCCACGGCGACCTTGACCGTGGCCATCGCGCCGCCGGTGGCCACGTCGCTGACCGTGCCGGGCAGCTGGTTGCGGATGGACACGCCCGGCACGCGGGCGGTGGCGAGCGCGACCTCGGTGGACTTCACCATCGCGCGTACGGCCGTACCCTCGGCGAGCCCCAGCTCGCGGACCGCCTCCAGGGTGATCGCGGCGGTGAGCTCCTGGCCGCCGTCGAGCCGGACCTTCACGGTCGCCATCACCTCGCCCGGGGTGACGGCGGTGACGGTGCCGGGGATCTGGTTGCGGATGCTCAGGCTCATGACGGCCGCCTCGGGAGAAGAGGGATGGTTTGTCAGTGTTTCTACCGACTTCGCCTCTCCAAGTTAGCGGGTCCCGAGGTCGTCCCCGTTCAGCGGCGCAGGCCCAGTGCCTCGGCGCCCGCGTAGCGGGCCTGGAGGCCCAGGTCCTGTTCGATCCGGACGAGTTGGTTGTACTTGGCGGTGCGGTCGGCGCGGGACAGCGAACCGGTCTTGATCTGGCCGCAGCCGGTGGCGACGGCGAGGTCGGCGATGGTGGTGTCCTCGGTCTCGCCGGAGCGGTGGGACATGACGACGGTGTAGCCGGCGCGGTGGGCGGCGGCGACGGTGGCCAGGGTCTCGGTGAGGGTGCCGATCTGGTTGACCTTCACCAGGATCGAGTTGGCGATGCCGTCGCGGATGCCGGCCCGCAACAGGGTCTCGTTGGTGCAGAAGACGTCGTCGCCGGTGAGCTGGCAGCGGTCGCCGAGCCGGGCGGTCAGGTCGCGCCAGCCGTCGTGGTCGTCCTCGGCCATCGGGTCCTCGATCGACGCGACCGGGTAGCGGTCGACGAGGGCGGCCAGGTACTCGGCGTGTTCGGCGGGGGTGCGGCGGACGCCCTCGCCCGTGTAGTCGTACACCCCGTCGCGGAAGAACTCCGAGCTGGCCGGGTCCATGACGAGGGTGATGTCGGTGCCCGGCTTGTAGCCGGTCTGCTCGACGGCGCGGACCACGAAGTCCAGGGCCTCCTCCGCGGTGCGCAGGTCGGGGGCGAAGCCGCCCTCGTCGCCGACGTTGACGCTGTGGCCGGCGGCGAGCAGGTTGCCGCGCAGGGTGTGGAAGACCTCCGAGCCCATCCGGACGGCCTCGGCGAAGGTCGCCGCACCGATGGGCGCGATCATGAACTCCTGGAAGTCGAGCGGGTTGTCGGCGTGGGCGCCGCCGTTGACGATGTTCATCATCGGGACCGGCAGGAGCCGGGCGTCGACCCCGCCGACGTAGCGGTACAGCGGGAGGCGGTGGGCCGCGGCCGCGGCCTTGGCGGTGGCCAGGGAGACGCCGAGCAGGGCGTTCGCGCCGAGGCGGGACTTGGTGTCGGTGCCGTCCAGTTCGATCATCGTACGGTCGACACTCGCCTGGTCCTCGGCGTCGAGACCGACGACGGCGTCCGCGACGCTCTCGTTGACGGCGTCGACCGCGCGCAGCACCCCCTTGCCGTGGAAGCGGGCCGGGTCGCCGTCCCTGAGCTCCACGGCCTCCCGGGCGCCGGTGGAGGCCCCCGACGGGACGGCGGCGCGGCCGAGCGAGCCGTCCTTGAGCTCGACGTCCACCTCGACGGTGGGGTTGCCCCGGCTGTCGATGATCTCCCGTGCGACGACGCGGCTGATGGCGGTCACGATGCATCTCCTCACGCTGGGCCCGCGGCTCTGTTCGCCGGGGGCAGTAAGTTTCAATCCGAAACAAAGTGAGTCCCGAAAGGGAACTTACTATGGGTGCATGAGGATGCACAACGCCGACGAGACGTGTGGCGTCGCCCGGGCCGCGCTGGTCCTGGGGGACTGGTGGAACGTGCTGGTGCTGCGGGAGGTCGCCCGCGGACACGTCCGCTTCGACGCCCTGGCCGCCGAGATCGGCCTGTCCAGGAAGGTGCTCACCGAGCGGCTCGGCGGGCTGGTCGCCCAGGGTGTCCTGCGGCGCAGCCTGTACCAGCGGCGCCCGGTGCGTTACGAGTACCTGCTCACCGACTCCGGTACGGCACTGCTGCCGCTGCTCGTCGCCATGCAGGACTGGGGCGACCGGTGGGTCCTCGGCGACGGCACCCTCACCGCGACGGCGGACCCGGACGGCGCCGAACACGCCCGCGTCCACGCCCTGCCCGGCACCCGTCTGCCGGACGGCCTCGAACTGCCCGGGGCCGAGGGGGCCGAGGGGGCCGAGGGGGCCGAGGAGGCCGAGGGGGTCGAGGGTGCCGAGGTGCCCGTCGTCGCACCGGACGCCCCCGCCACCGTGCTGTTCACCTACCCGGGAACCGGTGTCGAATGGGGCCCGATCCCCGGTGCCGCGGGCTGCACTCTGGAGAACCGGCTCTTCCGGGACGCCTGGCCCGACTTCCGCCGCGCCGGTGTGGCCGTACGCGGGATCAGCACCCAACTCACCTACGAACAAAAGGAGTTCGCCCGCGCCGAGCGGCTCCCGTTCCCGCTCCTCTCCGACGCCGCCCACCAACTGGCCGCGGCGCTGCGGCTGCCGGTCTTCCGCGGCGCGGGCCGGCTGCGGCACAAGCGCCTGATCCTGGTCGTCGATGCCGAACGGACCGTACGGCACACACTGTTCCCGGTCACCGACATCCCGCACGCGGTCGAGGAGAGCCTGCGACTGGCCGCCGCCCTGCGGAACCCCGTTGCCGGGGACGACCGGGGCTGGCTAGGTTCGGCCCATGGCGGATGACGAACCCGAGCGCGCAGCGCGCCTGCTGGAAGCCCAGGACAAGGCCGTACGGCTGTTCGCGGAGATCGAGAAACGCGGGCTCGTCGCGCCCGGCGAGGGGGAGCGGGCGGTCAGCGACCGGATCCGGGACCTGGCGAACGAGATGTTCGGCACGACCCGGCACTGGCACAAGCGGATCGTGCGCTCCGGCCCGAACACCGTGCTGCCGTACAAGGAGAACCCGCCGGACCGGACGATCGGCGCGGACGACATCGTCTTCGCCGACTTCGGGCCGATCTTCGAGGAGTACGAGGCCGACTTCGGCCGGACCTTCGTCCTCGGCGACGACCCGGTCAAGCACCGGCTCCGGAACGATCTGCCGAAGGTCTTCGCCGCCGGCCGACGCTTCTTCGAGGCCGACCCGGGCATCACCGGGGAGCAACTGTACGCCGAGGTCGAGCGGCTGGCCGCCGAGGCCGGCTGGGAGCTGGGCGGCTGGCACGCCGGGCATCTGGTGGGCGAGTTCCCGCACGAGAAGATCGACGGCGCGGACGTCGAGTCGTACATCACGCCCGCCAACGACACGCCACTGCGCCGCACCGACAAGGCGGGCCGCACCTGCCACTGGATCCTGGAGATCCATCTCCTCACCCCGGACCGGAAGTTCGGCGGCTTCCACGAGGAACTGCTCACTCTCTGAAGCCCCCTTCCGCCGTGCCACCACCCAAATCCCCCCGCGCACAAGGCAGATGAAACCCCGGAGTACGATCGCCGCGAACCACGCCTGTATCTGCCACCAGTTCTCACGACCTCTCGCGACCTCTCACGGCGCTATGGAGTTGCCATGACGACCAGCCCGCAGCCGTCCCCGTCGATAGACACCAGCAGGGCACACCCCGCGCGGGTCTACGACTGGCTGCTCGGCGGCAAGGACAACTACCCGGTCGACGAGGCGGTCGGCGAGAAGCTCCCGTCCGAGGCGAAGGACGCCGCCCGGCAGAACCGCCAGTTCATGCACCGGGCGGCCGGGTGGCTCGCCCAGCAGGGCATCGACCAGTTCCTGGACATCGGCACCGGCATCCCCACCGAGCCGAACCTCCACCAGATCGTGCAGAAACTCGTGCCGTCGGCCAAGGTCGTCTACACCGACAACGACCCGATCGTCCTCCGGCATGCCGAGGCGCTGCTGATCAGCCGCCCCGAGGGCGTCACCGACTACATCCAGGCCGACGTGCGCGACCCCGAGGCGATCGTCCGGCACGCCCGCCACGTCCTGGACTTCGACCGCCCGGTCGCACTCTCCCTCATCGCGCTGATGCACTTCATCAGCGACGAGCAGGGCGCCCACGACATCGTCCGGGCCCTGGTCGACACCCTGCCGTCGGGCAGCTACCTGATCCTCTCGCACGCCGCGTCCGACCTGTACCCGGAACTCGTCGAACAGGTCGTCGCCGAGTACGCCAGGGGCGGCATACGGCTGGCCTTCCGCCCCCGCCCGGAGGTGGAACGCTTCTTCGACGGCCTGGACCTCGTCCGCCCCGGCCTGGTCACGGCGACGGAGTGGTTCACCACCACCCCGGCCCCGGAACCGGAGGGCAGCGGCATCTACGCGGGCGTGGCCCGCATCGGCTGAACTCGGCGACCGGCGTGCCCACGGCGATGATGACGGCAGACGACGTCCTGTCCACCCTGGCCGTGCTCCGCGCGGCCGGGGCCGACGTCTGGATCGGTGGCGGCTGGGGCATCGACGCCTTGCTCGGCGAGCAGAGCCGCCCGCACCGTGACCTGGACCTGATGCACCGCCAAGTCCAGGAACCGGCCGTCCTGGCGGCTCTTGTGGACTCGCGGGACCACGCGGCAGGGTGACCGGCGGCTCGGCCGGCTCACGCCTGGAATTCGGTGAGGTCGATGCTGTGGACGTGCAGCGGATAGCCGTACACCGGGTGCGCCGTCTCTCGCTCCGGCACCATGCCGAGCTTGCGGATGACGTTCTCGGAGGCGTCGTCGCCCACACGGCTGATGCTGATGACGCGGTCGAGGCCGCGGTCCTGGAGCGCGAATTCCAGCGTGGCCTGGGCGGCTTCGGACGCGTATCCCTGACCCCAGAACTGCGAGCCGAGCCGCCAGCTGATCGCCACGGCGGGCAGTACCTCCGGCAGGAACTCGGGCACGGACAGCCCCGTGAAGCCGGCGAGCTCCCCCGAAGCCAGCAGCTCGACGGCGAAGAGCCCGAAGCCCTCCTCGTCCCACTCCTCCTCCCACTGCTCGATGGCTTCCGCCGTGTGGTCCAGGTCGCGCACCGAGCCGTCGTCGATCCAGCGCATGACCTGAGGGTCCGCGTTGATGTCCGCCATGGGCGCGAGGTCGTCGTCATGCCAGCGACGGAGGAGAAGGCGGGGCGTACGGATCTCGGTCATGGCGCTCATCCTGCCGAAGGCAACGGCCTCAGAGGTAATCGGCACCCACCCGCGCCATCAAGTTCCGCGGCAGGCCCGCGCGAAAGAGGGCGAGCCCCGAAGACCCCGCCCGCTACCGGTGAAACCCCGGATCAGGGCCGTACCGAGCAGTACGGCTGATGCCGGTGGACGGTTTCCAGCAGGGGAGCTGTGTTCGGTGCGGACGGACGGATGGCGCAGCAGGCGAAGCTGAACCAGCGGGTTCTCGGCGCGCAGCTGCTGCACGGTCCAGACCGCGAAGAGCACTGCCCCGGCCGCCAATAGACCGATGATCACTGGCGAACCCCAACCCCACTGTGTCCCCTCCGCCACTGCCACCAGCGCGGTGACCAGTGCCAGTGCGAGCAGCACGGCCCCGACCCGGTCGAGCCGGTCAGGGGCGCCACGCCCCGCGCTCGTCGGTACGACCGCGGCGACACAGATCAGCGCGAGGCCGGACACGATCGCGCCGAACCAGTACGCACCCGCCAGTCCCCACGCCCCGGCGATCCACCCGCTGATCGGGTAACCGGCACCGAGGCCGGCCCCCGCCGACACCGACAACAGCGCGATCATCGGCGCCACCTCGGCCGGAGGCAGTGCGTCCCGAGCAGTGGCCATCGCCAACGGCGCCAGCCCGAGCCCGACGCCTTGTAATCCGCGGCCGACGAGCAACACCCCCATGCCGCCTGCCGACGCAGCCACGACACCGCCCGCCATGACCACGGCCAGGCCGCCGAGCAACGTCACTCGCCGTCGCGGGCCGTCGCCGAGCCGGCCCAGGACCGGGGAACTCACCGCGCCGACCAGCAGCGCCACGGTCAGCGACCACTGCGCCGTGCTCAGCGACTCATGAAAATCGCGAGCGACCGTGGGGATCAGCGGAGCACCGAACGAGCTGATGATGCTCGAGACCAGCGTGGCCAGCACCAGCACCGGTCCGATCAGCGCGCTGCGACGCCTCTCGGTCATCACCGCGCCCCGTCGGTCCGCCGCGTGCTGACATCGCCGTCCGTGACCTGAACGTAGGACGGATGGCAGGAGCGCGCGATGTCGATCGCGGCATCGTCCGGCTGACCGATGATGCGCGGGGTCTGCATGTGGCCGACAGCCATGAGATCTCCTCGCCAAGTCCGTGCGACTTGCACGCAGTCACCGTACGCCCATTCCGTGCGGTTCGCACGTATCATGGGCGGATGGCGAACAGGGAATTGGCACGTGACCTGGAGCAAGCGCTGGGACAGTTGCTGCTGCGGCGCAACCGGACCGCGCTCTACGACGCGATCCTCGACTCGGCGCCGACCGGTGTCGATCGTCAGACCTACCCGGTACTGAGTGGGCTGGCTCGGCTCGGACCGCAATCGGCGGCGCGGCTCGCCGACGAGGTCGGTATCGACCGATCCGGCGCAAGTCGCTATGCCGACCGACTCGAAAGCGCGGGCCTGCTTGAGCGCAGTCCCGACCCCCGCGACGGCCGGGCCACCCTGCTCGCATTGACGCCCGAGGGCCGCGCCGCGGTCACCGGCCTCCGCGACGCGCTGACCCAGCACCTCGCGGCCCTGATCGCGGACTGGCCCGATGGGCAGGCGCAGGCGCTGATCGACGGTATTCGCCTGCTCATCGCCACACCCCCGGACTGACTTCTTCAGCCACCGGTGCCGGACGGCATCCTCGGTCCGCAGGACGTGCGAGTGGACCGATCCGGCGTCCCACCGGAGTTCGGTGGGTTCTGCGAGGAACTGCGCACCCTCTGACATCGCACTGACGTGCCCGTCACCGGCCCGTCTCCACCGATACTTCAGCCATGGGGACTGTGGCAGCGTTGTACCGGTATCCGGTGAAGTCGATGCTGGGCGAGGCCGTGATCGCCGTGGCGGTCACGGAAGGCGGATTCCCGGGGGACAGGGTCTACGCCGTTCTCGACGAGACGGGCGCGGTGGGCAGTGCCAAGCACCCGCGCAAGTGGGGGGCGCTGTTGCGCTGCCGCAGCCGCCTGGACGAGTCCGGCACGGTCCGGGTCGTGCTGCCGGACGGCACGGCTCTGCCGGTGGAGGATCCCGGACTGGACGCGCGGCTGTCCGAGTTGCTGGGCCGGCCGGTGTTCCTCTCGGCCGCCGTACCGGAGCACAGCAGGCTGGAGCGGGCCGTGCCCGAGTACGAGGGCGGGGTACCGGACTCGGTGCGGGAGACGGCGGCCGTCGATGAGACCGGGGCGAGCATCACGACCGGCGGTGTCGCCCCGGGGACCTTCTTCGACTTCGGCCGGGTCCATCTCGTCACCACGGCGTCCCTGGCCCGGATGCGCGGGGTGTATCCCGCCGGGGACTTCGACGCTCGCCGCTTCCGGCCGAACCTCGTCGTGGACACCGATGGCGGGCCCGGTTTCCCTGAGGATGCCTGGCTGGGATCACGACTGCGCGTGGGGGAGGCGTTGTTCAGGGTCCTGGTGCCCACTCCCCGTTGTGTGGTCCCCACGCTCGGCCATGACGAATTGCCGGCAGATCCCGGCATCATGCGAGCGGTTGCCCGCGATCACCGCGTACCCGTGTTCGACCTGGGCCGGCTCTCGTGCCTCGGCGTGTACCTGGACGTGCTGGAAGCGGGAACGGTCCGGGTGGGCGATGCGATCACTCTGGACGCGGCCGCGTGACTCCGGTGGGCAGCTCGGCCACTCGGACCCGGGATTCACGCTGCGGACGTACACGCACCCGCTGCCGTCCAGCGAGGCGACCGACGACGCCTTCGCGGAGACGGAAGCTGAAGCGGCAGACGGCGGCACCAAAAAGGGCGAGGCCCGAAGACCCCGCCCGATCCGCATAAAGCTCCTGCTCAGGGCCACACAAGGCAATAAGGCTGATGCCCCGCCTCATGCAGCCGGTGCGAGAAGTCCTGCCACTCGTGCAGCAGCTGGTACACGTTGAACGCGTCCCTCGGGCCGCCCCGGTCCGGGACCGTCGACCAGATGAAGGCCGCCGCGCCCACCGCTTCCTCGCCGATGCCGCGGAGTGGGTCGACCACCGTCATGGGGAGTTTCACGACCGCGTAGTCGGGGTGCAGCACCACCAGCTCCAGCGGCGGCACCTTGTGCAGCGGTACGCCTTCGATGCCCGTCAGGACCATCGCGGCCATCGTCTCCGGCTTGATCTTCGTGAACATGCCGTTCATGCCGAGCTCGTCGCCGCCGAGTTCCTCGGGACGCATCGAGATCGGGACACGGGCCGCGGTCGCGCCGTCCGGTGCGCCGAAGTATTTGTACGTCACCCCCACCCGACCACCATTCCTGCTCCCGGTCTGAACACGGTCGATCCGCCGATCGCTCCGCTGGTCCCGATCCCTCTGATCGCGGTCCCGCTGATCGATACGTCGGTCGCGCCGCTCCGACTCACTCGGTACGCCCTGTTCATGACGTGCTGCTTCGGCAGATTCCTCCGCGTCGCGCCGGTGCCTTCCCCGATGGGCTCGTCGAGGACCCAGGTCATCGGTCCCCTCGCCCAGTCCGCCACCGCGATGCATATCTCCACCCGACTGCTTTTCTAGGACGCGTGGCCCCCGCCGCGCAACCCGATCATCGTGTCAGTGACCTCCCCCACGGCCGCCCGCCGAAACGTGCGTCGAAACATCAGTCCGCAGGATCTTTACAGCCTCCGGCCGCCTGCGTGCCGGATGAGCTGGGTGTATCGGGTCACAGTCTCGCAGATGCCCCGGGCCCGGTGCGGGGACCGCCGCCCTCCGCTACGAGGAGACCACCCTCTTCCGCCTACCCTGAGGAGGTCACCAAGCATCCGGAGTCCGAGAAGTCGGAGAAGTCGCACGTCATGAGTGCCCAGAGCGAAACGCCCTATCCCTACGACGCGCCCGTCTCACAGGCGCTCTTCGACCGCGCCTCCGTCGTCACGCCCGGCGGCGTGAACTCCCCGGTGCGCGCCTTCCGTGCCGTCGGCGGCACCCCCCGTTTCATGGTCTCCGGCAAGGGGCCCTACCTGACGGACGCCGACGGCCGTGAGTACGTCGACCTCGTGTGCTCCTGGGGGCCGATGATCCTCGGGCACTCGCGCCCCGAGGTCATCGCCGCCGTCCAGGAAGCCGTCGCCCGCGGTACCTCCTTCGGTACGCCCGGTGAGGGCGAGGTCGCCCTCGCGGAGGAGATGGTCGCCCGGATCGAGCCCCTGGAGCAGGTGCGGCTCGTCAGCAGCGGGACGGAGGCGACCATGTCCGCCATCCGGCTCGCCCGCGGGTTCACCCGGCGCACCAAGGTGATCAAGTTCGCCGGGTGCTATCACGGGCACGTCGACAGCCTCCTGGCCGCCGCCGGGTCCGGCGTCGCCACCTTCGCGCTGCCCGACACCCCCGGTGTCACCGGCGCCCAGGCCGGCGACACCATCGTGCTGCCGTACAACGATCTGGAGGCGGTGCAGGAGGCTTTCCACCGGCATCCCGGGGAGATCGCCTGCGTCATCACCGAGGCATCGCCGGGCAACATGGGCGTCGTGCCGCCCGCGCCCGGGTTCAACCAGGGGCTGAAGAACGCCTGCCGCGAGAACGGCGCCCTGTACATCTCCGACGAGGTCATGACCGGGTTCCGGACCAGCCGCGCCGGGTGGTTCGGGATCGACGGCGTGGTGCCCGACCTGATGACCTTCGGGAAGGTCATGGGGGGCGGCTTCCCGGCCGCGGCCTTCGGCGGCCGCGAGGACGTCATGGCGCACCTCGCCCCGGCCGGGCCCGTCTACCAGGCCGGCACCCTCTCCGGGAACCCCGTCGCCACCGCCGCCGGACTCGCCCAGCTGCGGCTGCTCGACGACGCGGCGTACGACAAGGTCAACGCCGTCTCCGCACAGATCCAGGGGCTCGTCAGCGAGGCGCTGGGCAAGGAGGGCGTCGCGCACCAGGTGCAGACCGCCTCCAACATGTTCTCCGTCTTCTTCACCAACCGCCCGGTGCGGAACTACGAGGACGCGCGGGGCCAGGAGTCGTTCCGGTTCACCGCCTTCTTCCACTCCCTCCTCTCCGATGGCGTCTACCTGCCGCCGTCGTCCTTCGAGTCCTGGTTCGTCTCCACGGCCCATGACGAGCGTGCCGTCCAGAAGATCGCCGACGCCCTCCCGGCGGCGGCCCGAGCGGCCGCGGAGGCCACGGCAGAATGAGCGAGCAGAGCGAGCAGCAGGACATCACCGTCGTCCATGTGATGCGGCACGGGGAAGTGGCCAACCCGGACGGGGTGCTGTACGGGAGGCTTCCCGGCTACCACCTCTCCGAGCTCGGCCGGCAGATGGCCGACCGGGTCGCCGAGCACCTCGCCGGCCGGGACGTCACCCACGTCGCCGCCTCCCCGCTGGAGCGCGCGCAGGAGACCGCGACCCCGATCGCCAAGGCGCACGGGCTCGACCTCGGCACCGACGAGCGGCTCATCGAGGCCGAGAACATCTTCCAGGGCAAGACCTTCGGGGTCGGCGACGGGGCACTGAAGAACCCGGCCAACTGGAAGTACCTCGTCAACCCGTTCCGGCCGTCCTGGGGCGAGCCGTACGTCGACCAGGTCGTCCGGATGAAGGGCGCGCTCGACTCGGCCAGGGACCGGGCGCGCGGGCACGAGGCGGTGCTGGTCAGCCATCAGCTGCCGATCTGGATCCTGCGGTCGTACGTCGAGAAGCGCAGGCTGTGGCACGACCCGCGCAAGCGGCAGTGCACCCTCGCCTCCCTGACGACTTTCACCTACGACGGCGACAGGATCGTTTCCGTCGGGTACAGCGAGCCGGCCATCGACCTCGTTCCGGCCCACCTATGGGCCGGCGTCAAGCCGGTGAAGGGGAAGGACAAGGCCTTCGGGGCGTAACACCCTCATCACATACGGCACTTATCCGAGCCTTTGTCACATTCGGCTTGAAACAGCAAAGAAGTGAAGGAACCCGATCGTTCGTCGTGCCCTCTGACTGGGTGACCACCAGAGGACGCGACGAATCGGGGAACCATGCGCACCTTCACCCGAAGGGGAATACTCGGCGTCGGCGCGGGCGTCACGGCCGGCCTCGGCCTCGCCGGCTGCGGCACCCACACACCGTCGGACGGCACGACCCATGCCGGCGGTTCCAGCCAGAAGCCCTCCGGGAAGCCCGCGCCCACCGCCCGTCCCCTCGGTGACGGCTCCACCTCCCGCACCGGCAAGCAGCCCCACCAGCCCGCCGCCCCCGAGCCGCTGGAACCCGGCCAGACCCCGCCGCAGTTCGTGATCTTCTCCTGGGACGGCGCCGGCGAGGTCGGCACCGGCCTCTTCCCGCGCTTCCTCGACCTGGCCAGGGAACACGGCGCGGCCATGACCTTCTTCCTCTCGGGGCTGTACCTCCTCCCCGAGTCGAAGAAGCGGCTCTACAACCCCCCGAACAACCCCCGCGGCGCCTCCGACATCGGCTACCTCACCGACGAGCACATCAAGGCCACGCTCACCAACGTCCGCCGGGCCTGGCTCGAAGGGCACGAGATAGGCACCCACTTCAACGGGCACTTCTGCGGCGGCTACGGCACCGTCGGCAACTGGACGCCCAAGCAGTGGCTGAGCGAGATAGACCAGGCCAAGGGGTTCGTGAAGGAGTGGCGGACCAACACCGGCTGGACCGACCTGCCCGCGCTCCCCTTCGACTACGACAAGGAGCTGGTCGGCGGCCGTACCCCCTGCCTCCTCGGCCAGAACAACCTGCTGCCCACCGCCCGCGAGCTCGGCTGGCGCTACGACGCCTCCTCGCCCGGCGGCCGCCAGGTCTGGCCGGCGAAGAAGCTGGGCGTGTGGGACCTGCCCCTGCAGCAGATACCGTTCCCGGGCCGTTCCTTCGAGGTCCTCTCCATGGACTACAACATGCTCGCCAACCAGTCGGTCAACTCGACCAAGGCCCCGGCCTACAACTACCCGGGCTGGCGGACCCAGTCGGCCCAGGCGTACATATCCGGATTCGAGCGGGCGTACACGACGAACCGGGCGCCGTTCTTCATAGGCAACCACTTCGAGCATTGGAACGGCGGCATCTACATGGACGCCGTCGAGCAGGCCTTCAAGCACATCGCCCGGGAGAAGGAGAAGGGCGCCGACGTCCGGCTGGTCTCCTTCCGGCAGTTCGTGGACTGGATGGACGTCCAGAAGCCGGAGGTGCTGGCGCAGCTGCGCACCCTGGACGTGGGACAGCGGCCGGCCGCCGGCTGGAAGACCTTCCTCAAGCAGGGGACGGCCGCCTGAAGTGTCCGCGAGGGGGGTGCGCAAGATCCCCAGAACGGGCATGCGAAACTTTTCACATGAGTACCCGTAGCCGCGCCCTCCTGCTCGGCGCCATGGCCGCCACGGCGGCCCTGACCCTGTCCGCGTGCGGCAACGGCGGCACCTCCGGCGGAGGCGGCAACACCAACTTCGTCACCGGCAAGGACGGCATCGACACGGTCGCTCAGGGCCACCGCGCGGCGGCCCCCGACCTGTCCGGGAAGACCATCGACGGCAGCACCCTGAACGTCGCCGACTACAGGGGCAAGGTCGTCGTCATCAACGTCTGGGGCTCCTGGTGCAGTCCCTGCCGGGCCGAGGCGCCCTACTTCGCCTCCGTCTCCAAGCAGTACGCGGGCAAGGGCGTCCAGTTCGTCGGCATCAACACCCGCGACACCAGCACTGGTTCCGCGGTCGCCTTCGAGAAGCAGAACGGCATCGACTACCCGAGCCTGTACGACCCGACGGGCAAGCTGATGCTCCGCTTCAAGAAGGGCACGCTCAACCCGCAGGCCATCCCCTCCACCCTGGTACTCGACCGGCAGGGGAAGATCGCGGCGCGCTCGCTGGCGGCGCTCAGCGAGGAGAACCTGCTGAAGATGCTCAAGCCGGTCGTCGCGGAGAAGTGACGTGAGCGCACTCGTCACACTCGCGGCCGACGGCAACAACGCGACCGTCCTCAACGGCGCCCTGGTGCTCGCCCTGCCGATCGCGCTGCTCGGCGGGCTCGTCTCCTTCTTCTCCCCGTGCGTGCTGCCCCTCGTACCCGGCTACCTCTCGTACGTCACCGGGGTCGCCGGTACCGACCTCGCGGACGCCCGGCGCGGACGGATGGCCACGGGCGCCGCGCTGTTCGTGCTCGGCTTCACCGCCGTGTTCGTGTCGGGCGGTGCGCTCTTCGGCTACTTCGGCTCGACGCTCCTGGAGCACTCCAGCGGGCTCAGCAAGGTGCTCGGCGTCCTGATGATCGCCATGGGTGTGTTCTTCATGGGCCTGATGCCCTGGTTCACCCAGCGCGAGTTCCGCTTCCACAAGCGGCCGGTGGCCGGGCTGATAGGCGCTCCGGTGCTCGGTGCGCTGTTCGGGATCGGCTGGACCCCGTGCATCGGCCCGACGCTCTCCTCCGTGATCGTCCTGTCCTCCCAGCAGGGCAGCGCCGGCCGCGGCGCCATACTGACCGTCGCCTACTGCCTCGGACTCGGCGTCCCCTTCGTCGTCACCGCCGTCGCCTTCCGTAAGGCGCTCGGTGCCTTCGGCTGGGTCAAGCGCCACTATGTCTGGGTCATGCGTATCGGCGGCACGATGATGATCGTGACCGGTGTGCTGTTGCTGACCGGGGCCTGGGACGGCCTCGTGCAGCAGATGCAGGGCTGGTCCGACGGCTTCACTGTGGGGATCTGATCAATGAGCAAGACCGAAACCGACAACAGCGAGCAGGACCAGCGGGAACTCGGTGCGGCGGGCTCCCAGCTCTCCACCGCCCCCGCCGAGCCGCCGATCGCCCCCGGCCTCGGTGTGATCGGCTGGGCCCGCTGGTTCTGGCGGCAGCTCACCTCGATGCGGGTCGCGCTGCTGCTGCTCCTGCTGCTGTCGCTGGGCGCGATCCCCGGCTCGCTGATCCCGCAGTCCGGCGCCGACATCAACAAGGTCGCCGACTTCCAGAAGGCCCACAAGACGCTGTCGCCGGTCTACGACAAGCTGGGCCTGTTCCACGTCTACAGCTCGGTGTGGTTCTCGGCGATCTACATCCTGCTGTTCGTCTCCCTGGTCGGCTGCATCATCCCGCGCGCCTGGCAGTTCGTGGGCCAGCTGCGCGGCCGTCCGCCGGGCGCCCCGAAGCGGCTGGACCGGCTCCCCGCGTACACGACCTGGCGGACGGCGGCCGAGCCGGAGCAGGTCCGCGAGGCGGCCCTGAAGCTGCTGAAGAAGCGGCACTTCCGCGCGCACCTCGCCGGGGACGCGGTCGCCGCCGAGAAGGGCTACGTCCGCGAGTTCGGCAACCTGGTCTTCCACATCGCGCTGATCGTGCTGCTGATCGCGTTCGCCTCCGGCCAGATGTACAAGTCGGACGGCACCAAGCTGGTCGTCGAGGGCGACGGGTTCGCCAACTCGATCCTCCAGTACGACGACTTCAAGTCCGGCTCGATGTTCAGCACCGACGACCTGGTGCCGTTCAGCTTCGACCTGAAGAACTTCCACGCCACCTACCAGACCAGCGGCCCCAGCAAGGGCACCCCGGTCACCTTCACCGCGGACATCGCCTACAGCGAGGGGGCCTACGGCAAGCCGAAGCGGACCACCATCAAGGTGAACGAGCCGCTGCACATCGACGACGCCAAGGTCTACCTCGTCAGCCACGGCTACGCGCCCGTCATCACCGTCCGCGACAGCAAGGGCAAGGTCGTCTACCACGACGCCGTCCCGCTGCTCCCGCTCGACGCCAACATCAGCTCCCAGGGCGTGGTGAAGGTGATGGACGGCTACCGGAACGCCCAGGGCGTCAGTGAACAGCTCGGCATCTCGCTGTTCTTCCTGCCGACCTACAGCGGCGGCTCGTCCGTCCTCTCCTCCTTCCCGGCGCTGGACAACCCGGTGCTGAACCTGACGCCGTACCACGGCGACCTCGGTGTCAACTCGGGCATCCCGCAGAGCGTGTACCAGCTCGACAAGACGCACCTGAAGGAGTTCAAGGACTCCAAGGGCGCGCAGTTCCGGGACAACCTGAAGCCCGGGCAGACCATGCAGCTGCCGAACGGCGCCGGTTCCGTGACGTTCGAGAAGGACGTCAGGGAATGGGCCGGCTTCGAGATCGTCCAGGAGCCCGGCAGCGGCTGGGCGCTGGGCGGTGCCCTCTCCGCGATCTTCGGCCTGGCCGCCTCGCTGTTCATCCAGCGCCGCCGGGTGTGGGTGCGTGCGGTGCGGGGCGCCGACGGCATCACCGTCGTCGAGATGGCCGGGCTGGGCCGCAGCGAGTCCGCGAAGGTGCCCGAGGAACTGGGCGACCTCGCGGGCATCCTCTACGACCAGGCGCCGGGGGCCCCCGATCCCGGCGATGATCACCCCGCAGAATCCCCCGACCCCGAAGTCGTACCTGCCGAAGGGGCTGAGAAGCGATGACTTCCGCCGCCGCAACCGCGCTCGACGCAACGACCCTCGCCGCGACCAACGAGCATCTGGCGAGCATGAGCAACACGCTCGTCTACTCCTCGATGGCCGTCTACACGCTGGCCTTCTTCGCCTACATCTTCGAGTGGCTGCTCGGCAGCCGCAGCCGGGTGGCGCGCACCGCCAACGCGCTCACCACCAAGGCGGACGCGAAGAACGCGCCGTCCGTGACGGTCAAGAAGGCCGGCGGCACCGCCGTACTGGAACGCCCGCAGGTCGTCGTCCGCTCCGCGGCCGGCTCCCGGGACGTGCCGGACGGGCCCGGCGCCCACGGCGGCGACGAGCAGGGCGACCTCTACGGCCGGATCGCGATCTCCCTCACGGTCCTCGCCTTCCTCGTGGAGCTGGCGGGCGTGGCCACCCGCGCGGCCTCCGTGCAGCGGGCGCCGTGGGGCAACATGTACGAGTTCAACATCACGTTCTCCACGGTCGCGGTCGCCGTCTACCTGACCCTCCTCGCCCTGAAGAAGAACGTCCGCTGGCTCGGCCTCTTCCTGATCACCACGGTCCTGCTCGACCTCGGCCTCGCGGTCACCGTCCTCTACACGGCGAGCGAGCCGCTGGTCCCGGCCCTGCACTCGTACTGGCTGTACATCCACGTCTCGACGGCGATCTTCTGCGGCGCGGTCTTCTACGTCGGCGCGGTGGCGACGATCCTCTACCTCTTCAAGGACGCCTACGAGAGCAAGCTGGAGAACGGCGGCAAGCCCGGCAACTTCGCCACCTCGGTCCTGGAGCGCCTGCCCGCCTCGGCGTCCCTCGACAAGTTCGCCTACCGGGTGAACGCGGCGGTCTTCCCGCTGTGGACCTTCACGATCATCGCGGGCGCGATCTGGGCGGGCAGCGCCTGGGGCCGCTACTGGAACTGGGACCCGAAGGAGACCTGGTCCTTCATCACCTGGGTCGGCTACGCCTGCTACCTGCACGCCCGCGCCACCGCCGGCTGGAAGGGCCGCAAGGCCGCCTACCTGGCGATGATCGCCTTCGGCTGCTGGCTCTTCAACTACTACGGCGTCAACATCTTCGTGACCGGCAAGCACTCGTACGCCGGCGTGTGAGTCCCTTACCGACAAGGCCGGTTCCCGTGACGCAGCTCACGGGAACCGGCCTTCGTCGTACGACAGGTAAGGGGACGTGGACACACATCTGCGAAGACGCATCCGCGCCGGGGACCACGACGCCTTCGCCCGCCTCTTCGACGCGTACGCGCGCTCGGTCTACAACCACGCCTACCGCCTGACCGGCGACTGGGCCACCGCCGAGGAGGTCGTCTCGCTGACGTTCCTGGAGGCGTGGCGGCTGCGCACGGCCCTCGACGAGGACGGCGGCTCCCCGCGCCCCTGGCTCCTCGGCATCGCCACCAACGTCACCCGCAACCAGCGCCGGGCCGCCCGCAGACACGCGGCCGCCCTGTCCCGGCTGCCCCGCGAGGAGCCGGTACGGGACTTCGCCGACGAGATCGCCGGGCGCGTCGACGACGCGGCCCAACTGGCCCTTGTGCGCGCGGCGATGACGAGGCTGCGCAGGCCCGAACGCGAGGTGCTGGCGCTGTGCGTGTGGTCCGGCCTGGACTACGCGGCGGCGGCCGAGGCCCTCGGCGTGCCCGTGGGCACGGTCCGCTCCCGCCTCTCCCGCGCCCGCGCAAAACTCGCGAAACATATGGAACTCCCCTATCCGCACGGACAGATGAGAGGTGACCGCACCACTGCGGTCGGGCCCCTGAGGGAGGGAAACCGATGAACCCGATGAACCCGATGTCCGAGCAGGACCTTCCGCCGGCCCGTCACCTACTCCTCAAGGAGCATCTGATGACCGAGATCCGACGGGAAGAACGCCGGCTGTCCCGTGGCTGGCTGCGGCCCGCACTGGTCGGCGCCGCCGTGGCGGCCGTCGCCGCGATCGCCGTCACCGTGGCCGTGCCGTCCGGGGGCGCCGCGGAGCCGCACGCGTCCAAGGAGGCCGTGGCCCTCCTCGGCGACATCGCGCTCGCCGCCGAGCACGAGAAGGCACCGGCCGGCATCCGCGACGACCAGTTCGTGTACATCAAGAGCCGGACCGCCTTCGCGGTCTCGGCGAACGGCGGGCCCGCGAAGCTCCAGCCCGTCCACGACCGGGAGGTCTGGGAGTCGGTGGACGGCACTCGCGACGGCCTGCTGGAGGAGAACACACCGGACAACGAGCACGTCTCACTCGGCAAGAAGAACAAGAAGGCCGGCGAGTGGTCGGCCTACTACCGGGACCTGGCCAAGCTGCCGACCGGCACCGGGGCGATGCACGACTGGCTGTACCGGGTCAGCGCCCGCGAGGTCGACGCCGATCGCCCGGACCCGGACGACGCGGCGTTCACGCTCTTCGCCGACCTGATCCAGGAGTCCCTGATGCCGCCGAAGGTGAGCGCCGCGCTCTACCGGGCGGCCGCGACCATCCCGGGCGTCGAGGTGGTCCACGACGCCACGGACCTGACCGGCAGGGAGGGGGTCGCGATCACCCGCACCACCCGCGAGCAGAAGGCCCGGCTGATCTTCGACGAGAAGACGCTCGCGCTCCTGGGGGAGCGGGTGTACGACCTGCACGGCAGGTCTCTGGGCGGCACGTCGATCATCCGGCGGGCCGTGGTCGACAAGGCGGGGGAGCGCCCGTAGGGGTGCGGATCCCGGGGGCCGGGGTCAGTCTGGTGTCATGGCCGGTTCCATAGAACAGGGCACCAGTCAGACCCACGGGAGAACGCACATCCTCCACTTCCTGGTGCGGCTCCCGAAACCGACGGACCAGGTCTGGCCGAGCCTCGCCACGCCGGAGGGGCTGGCCGCCTGGTTCACCGCGGTCGACGTCCTGCAACCGAGACTGGGCGGCACGGTCACCCTGGGTGACCTGGGCACGGGCAGGGTGACCGCCTGGGACGTCGACCGGATCGCGGAGTACACGGTGGAGGACGGCGGCAGAATCCGCTTCCACCTGGAACGCGCCGGCGAAACCGCCAGCACCCTCCGCTTCACCCACGAGTTCAAGGGCAAGGGCGAGACGGAACCGGCGTGGCGCACCCGATTCGAGCACCTGATCGACACCTTGGGGTGAGCGCCCCTTTAGGGGCGCGGGGAACTGCGCGACCAGCCCCCACCGGGCCCGCAGCTCACGACGGCGGCAGACACTCCCCACTGGGCGGCTTCCCCTCCGGCCACGCAATACGAACGAACCGCGACCCACCCTCCGCCCTCAGCTCGACAATCGGCACCGCCTTGTCGTACGGATTCCCGTGCGCATCCAGGCAGATCCACCCACTCGCCCCGTCCACCCGCAGCGACCCCTTCACCTGCGGCCACTGCAACCCCACGTCGGCCAGCGCCGGCACGGACCTCCCCTCCGGTACCGCCTCGCGAATCCCGTGCACCGCGAGCCGCATCGCGTCGTACGCGATGATCAGCTGCCCGTCCTCCAGGGCCACCGGCCCGATCGGCCCGACCGGCGCCTTCTGCGCGCTCTTCAGCAGCCCCGTCAGCGTCGCCATGTCCGCCGCCGAACCGCCGGTCGCCGGGCTGCCGCCGCCCCACGCGTCCGGATGCGCGAGGGCGGTGTAGCGCACCGAGAGGTTGTGCCGCAGGGCGCTGCGGTCCAGCTTCTTCTCACCGGTCAGGTACGACCCCTCGTCCCCCGTCAGCACCGTGAACCTCCGGTCCTGGCACCCCCGTCCGCCCAGCGCGTTGATGAACTGCCGCAACTGGGTGTGCCGGCCGGCGAACAGGATCGTGTCCGTCGTCCGCGAGGTGTCGCAGACCAGGTTGGTGATCTGCCGGAAGGTGTTCGCGGTCGTCCCCTCCTTGCTGCGGTCGGCCGGCGGCGTGAACGGCTGCGGCTCGTACGGCGACCCCTTGATCAACGCCGCGAACGCCGTCTGGAGCGTCCGCGTGTACGGATCGCCCGGCTTGTCGTACACCAGCAGCGCCCGGCCCGCGCTGACCTTGGCGAAGGAGGCCAGGGCGCGGGCCTCGTCGGTGTTGGTCGGGGACACCCGCGCCAGACCGGGGAAAGGATCCTTGCCGCTCCGCCCGTTGGCGAGGTCGTCGGCGGTGATCGACGACCCCACCACCGGAATACCCAGCCGGGTCAGCTCTTTGACGGCCTTCTTGTTGTCGTCGGTGCTCTGCCCGACCCCGGCGACCGCCCGCAGCCGGTCCGTGCCGCCGGTCATGCCCGCCAGCTGCGTGACCATCCGCTGCCAGTACCGGCTGGTCGCACCGGGGTTGGCCAGCGCCAGCCGGATCGCCGGGGACTGGCCGTTGGAGTCGTGGTTGGCCTGGTACTGGGCCAGGTAGGCGCCCTGGAGCTCGTGCTGGATGTCGGCGAGGCTCGCCGCGGGCGTCGCGGTGTACGGCAGCATCACCGCGACCGTCACATAACTCCCGGGCTTGAGGCGGGCGTTCTCCCGGGCGATCGCCCGCACGGTGTTCCGCAGCTGCGGATGCCCGAAGTCGAAGGCGGTCGTCGCCACGCCCACGCACTCGTCGCTGCCCTGGGGCCGGGCGACGCCGGGCGCGCACGAGCGGTCGTCGTGGGTGAGCACGCGCACCCCCACGACCAGGCCGGCGATCACCGCGGCCGTGACCAGCAGGGCCAGAAAGCGACGCAGCGGAATCTCCCAGACGCCCTCCCGCAGCCACGTGCCCACGCCCCGCCCGGCCATCACGCCACCCCGCTCCGCCGCATCATCACGCCACCCCGGTCCGCTCGTCGTCGCCCTCGTCGTCCTCCCCGTCCTCCACCGGCGGGCGCCCCGCCAGTGCGGCCGCCGGCCACTCCCGGGAGGCCCGCCACAGCAGCGCGTTGCCGGCCGGCCGCAGGTTGGACAGCTGCTCCAGTTCGAAGCGCAGCCGACGGGCCACCGTCCGGTCGGGCAGCACCAGCGGGTCGGTCAGCAGCCACACCGCGTGCAGCAACCGCCGTATCCGCAGGTGCAGTACGGCGTCGGCGCCGTCCAGGCCGTCCGGCACCCGCTGCTGGTCGTCGGTGCGGCCGAGTGCCACCGCCGTCCGCCGGTCGCCGTGGCCGGTGGAGTCACGGCCCTCGGCGTCATGGGCGTGGAAGTAGGGCGCGGAGGCGATGAACCGCAGGGTGTGCAGCCAGGTCCGGGTGTCCAGGACCGGGAAGCCGTCGCGCAGGTGGGCGACCGCAGGACCGGTCCGGCCCAGGGCCAGCTGGTGGTGCAGCCGGAAGCGGTCCTGCCCGTCGGGCCGGTCCCGTGTGTAGTACGCGACCAGCGTCTCGTGGGCGGTGCGCCAGCCGCTGTGGTCGGCGTCCCGCAGATGCAGCCGGAGCAGCAGCAGGGTGCGTACGAAGGGGTCCCCGACGAACTGGCCGGGCACGGTGGGCAGTCCCTCCTGGGCGAGCCGGTTCTGCAGGGCGCGTACGTCGGCCGGGCCGAAGTCGTCCGGGAGCAGGGCGGCGGCCAGCGCGCACGCCGAGTCGTGGTCGTGGGCGGCGGCGAGCACGGTCAGCTCGTCGAGGCGGTCGGCGGGCACCAGCCGGTCGAGGAGCAGAAGGTAGGCGGGGGTGGCGGGGCCGTCCTCGGCCGGCTGTACGTCGGCGGTGAGCAGGTCGCCCAGCGAGCGCGCCCGTTCCGGATGCTGGGCGGCGGCCTCGGCGAGCAGGGCGATGCCCAGCGGGTTGCCGCCGGTCAGCCGGTGGACGGCGTGCGGGAGCTGGGGCGCGGCCGGGGCGGCGACCAGGTGCAGGGTGTCGTCGGGGGTCAGCGGCGGGAGCGCGACCAGCAGCGCCCGCGAGGAGGGTACGGCCGGGTCCGGCGTCCACTCGCTGTGCCGGGCGACCCCGGCCAGCTCCCGCCGTACCCCGCCGCGCAGCAGCCGCCGGCCGTCGCCGCGCAGTCCGGCGACGAACGCCACCTGGTCGGCGATGCCCTCGGCGCGGTCCCTGAGCACCGCCTCCACCAGGCCGGGCCCCGGCCCGGTCTGCACGTTGTCGAGCAGCACCAGCGGTCTGCCGAGCCGCTGCATCCGCGGCATGACACCCGCGTACGCCTCGGTCAGGTCGGCGAGCAGGGCCCGGACCAGGTACCGCTCGGCGTGCTCGCGGGAGGTGCCGCCCGCCCGGAAGTGCCCGGAGAGCAGGATCAGGCCGCGCTGGGCGTGCCCGCCCGCGTTGGGGTACGTGCGGTACCAGACGGACGCCTTCTGGTGCCGGCGGCTGCTGAAGCCCTCGGCGATCGACTCCAGGGTGGCCTCGATGGCGCCGGAGACCAGCGGCCCGGTCCCGGTCGCGGCGGCGACCACCTTCGCGGCCACTTTCCCGGCCCATCGCCCGGCGAACCCGCTGATCCACGAGCCGCTCTCGTTCAGCAGCAGGATCCGCTCCACCTCGCGCCGGATCCGCTCCGAGTCCGCGTCGCCCCAGCCTCCGGCGGCCACCGCGACCAGGCCGGACATCAGCCGGGGAAACGTGATCCGCCCGGCGCCGGTGACCGGTTCGGCGAGCTGCTCGGCGACGACCAGCAGCGCCTGCCCGACCGGTGACCAGGACGCGGCGGGCCGCTCCGGCGGCGGGGCCGAGAACTGCTCCTCCGCACAGTCGACGAGCGCGACCGGGGTGTGCCCCTGGTAGGCGTCCCGCAACTCGCCGAGTACCGCGCTCTTGCCGAGCCCCCGGGCCCCGGTCAGCACGACGAACGGCAGCTCACCGGGGTGTTCCAGGGGAAGGGCGCGGTGCTGGTACGGCCGTAACCCGACGATTCTCGGCACGAGCCCGGCCGGCTCGACGTCGAACAGCGCCCCGCGCCCGTGCAGCCGTCTGTGCAAGGCAGTCCCCCCTCAACACGAGTGTAGGAAGGGGGAGTTGCTTCAGGCCATAGCACAGGGTGTCCGTATGGTTACGAAACCGGCCCGGCCGTGGGCCTGTTCTGAACGGGTGCGGCCGGTGTCCACCGCTTGCGGGCGTCGAGGAACTTGCGCCGGGCGACCACCCGCGCGGTGCGGGACGGCACCGGCACCCTGGGGTACAGGCAGGCGTACAGCCTGGCCTCGTACAGCGCCCGGGCCAGTCCCGCGGAGGTGAGCACGAAGCCGCCGGTGCCGCCGTCGGGGGTGCGTTCGCGGGTGATCAGCCCCTGCGCGGCCAGCCCCTGCCAGGCCTCCGGTTCACCGAAGTCGAGCAGGCGCGCCTCCGGTACCGCCTCGGCGTTCAGCAGCCGCACCACCAGCCGCCACTGCCGGCTGGTCATCGCCTCGGCCAGGAACCGGGTCCAGGAGACGGCCGCCTGGACCGCCGCCTGCTCTATCCGCTCGGTCAGCTGCTCCATCCGGTCCCGGGCCCGGCGGATGTCGTCCTCGTCCTGCCCGTAGGCGGCGGTCGCCGCTTCCTCGGCGCGCTGCCGCAGGTCGCCGCGCAGCCGCCCCAGCTCGTGGTCGACCAGTCGGCAGGTCATCCCGACCGAACGCCTCAACAGCGGCGCCAGCGCGCGCAGTTCGGGCTCGTCGGCACTGACGCCGGCCGGCCTGCCGGTCTCGTGGGCGCGGCGGAACAGGGCGGCCAGCAGCCGGGCGATCTCCCGGCGCCGCTCCGCCGCCTGCGGATGCGAGTCGAGCGAGCGGTGGACGGTGCGCGGACTGACCGCGAAGACCTCGGCGAGCCGCTGCGGCAGGGTGGCGTACCGGCGGGCCGGGAGTTTGGCGTGCAGCTCCAGGTCCCGGTAGGTGTTCCGGCTGATGCCGAGCCGCTCGGCCGCCTCGGCGCTGGTGAGGCCCGCCGCGACGCGCAGCCGGCGGATGGCGTCCGCCGCGTCGGGCACCGCCGGGCAGAGCCGGCGCGGCGGGATGCCGAAGACCTCGGCGAGCTGCTCGATGCGCTGCGGCTCGGGCACCGAGGTGCCCTTCTCGTAGGCGAGGATCCGGGACTTGGAGGTGCCGACGCGCCGGGCGAGTTCGGCCGCGCTCAGCAGTCGGCCGTCGACGCGCCGCCGCCGTCGTACCTCGCGCAGTGCCGCGGAGCTGAAGGGTGCCGTGCCACGGGCCATGAGAACGCCTTCCCACGCACGTCACGCCGGACACGCGCGCGGGAGCGGTACCGTTTCGGCCCTGTTCCCGGTGGCCGCACACCCGGTGGGGGTGCCCGGCGCGCCGACCGCGCCGCAGGCAGAGTGGTCTCCTGGTACCGTCTAGGGTTCGAGAGGGTTCTCCAAGTGGTGTGCCACGCGGCAGTATCGAGGAACGCGGAGCGCGCGACGTGGGGGATCCCATCGAACTCCCGCGATGTTCCGTGCGTGAGTGCGTATGTACGGGTCTGGAAAGTTGGCGGGCCCGCGCCCTGGCGATGTTCTGCCGTAACCCTCCAGGACGCGGACCCGGTTGGCCGACCCGGCAGTGCGCGGCGGGTGAGGGGGCTACCTCATCCGCCGCACCCACGCCAGAGCCCGATGAGCCCGATCGCGACGCTCACGGCGTCGATGACCAGCTGCACGTGCTCCCAGCGCAGGCCTGTACCGTCAGGGTGATCCGGCTCCTCGGGACCGGACGGCTGGTCGGGAGGTTCTCCCGGCTCCTCCGACTCGGTCTCCTCGGCGTTGGCCATGGATCGTTTCTCCTTTCCCTCGGTGACACGACAGCAGGCTGGATCGTTCTGCCTGCTGGCCTGTCCCCGAGAGGGGAGTGCGACCACACTACCGAGTTCCTCGTGGCTTGCTGTGACCCTTCTCGAACACACAGTGCACAAAAACCACCCCGAACGATCCCGCGCAATCGGAATCCCAACTCCGCTTGCGTGACGGCCCCTTGAAGGAACGTCAAAGCACCTGCTGGGAGCGGGTTACCGGGAGTCCTTCCGGTGTCGGCGGGTGCAAACGACCGCAGATCGATCCGGTCATCCCCGCAAACCGAATCGATCTGTGATCTGTGACACACGAAGGCCGGACGCCGGCGTCAGCCGACGGTGATGGAGTCCAGCTTCTCCCGCAGGTAGACGTGCGAGTCGACCGGCGGGTACGCCACCCGGCCGACCGGCGCCGGGACGGACTCGACCGTGGTGCCCGGGGTGCACTCGCCGAAGTAGACGAGGGACATCAGCTCCTCGGCGGGCACGTCGGTGGGCGGCGGCAGCACCCGGTGCCGACCGGACCGCCACCGGTCGCCGGTCCAACGGGCCATCAGGTCACCGATGTTGATGGTGAAGGCGGCCGGGTCGAAGGGCGCGTCCTCCCAGCCGCCCTCGTCCGTGTACACCTGCAACCCGCCCTTGCCCGCCTGCCGGTCCAGGATGGTCACCGTCCCGAAGTCGGTGTGCGGCCCGATCCGGAACTGCCCCGGCGCGGGCTCGCCGAGCACCTCGGTCCCCGGATACCAGTTGATGTTGAAGCCGTACGTCGGATGGTCCATGTGCCGGGAGAAGAAGTCCTGTTCGAGCCCGAGCGCGTACCCGAGGAGCGACAGCAGCTCCTTCTCCAGCTCGGCCATCCGCGCCAGGTACTCCTCGCAGAGCGTGCGCAGTTCCGGCACCTCGGCCGGCCATACGTTGGGCGCGTACCACTCGGCGTTGACCACCGGGTCCTCGAACGGCTCGTGGGTCGCGAAGGTCAGCGACTCCTTCAGGTCGGGCGGGGTCTCGGTGCCCTCCGAGTAGCCGTTGGCCTCCGCCCCGGGCCCCAGCCAGCCGCGCCCGCCGACCTTCGCCTCGTACGCCTGCTTCACGTCCGCGGGCAGCGCGAAGAACCGGCGTGCGGCCTCCCGGACCCCGCCGCGCAGCTCCGCGTCGACCCCGTGCCCGGTGACGAGCAGGAAACCGGCGGTCTGCAGGGCGCTGTCGACGGTCCGGGCGATGTCCTCGCGGGCCGTCGGGTCACCGTCCAGCCAGGGACGCAGATCGATGGTGGGGATGCGGGGCCGGAGCTCATTCACCGATGTCCTCATTCCACAGAGCCGGGTTGTCGTTGATGAAGTCGCGCATCAGCGCGCCGCACTCCTCGTCGTCCAGCAGGACGATCTCCACACCGTGTTCGGCGAGCCAGTCGTGGCCGCCGTGGAAGGTGGCCGCCTCGCCGATCACGACCCGGGAGATGCCGAACTGGCGGACCAGCCCGGAGCAGTACCAGCACGGCGACAGGGTGGTCACCATGGTGGTGCCGCGGTAGGTGCGCTGGCGGCCCGCCGCGCGGAAGGCGGCCGTCTCCGCGTGCATGGCGGGGTCGCCGTCCTGGACGCGCCGGTTGTGGCCGCGGCCGAGCAGGGCGCCGTCGGCGCCGTAGAGGGCGGCGCCGATCGGGATGCCCCCCTCGGCGAGCCCGGCGCGGGCCTCGGCGACGGCGGTGGCGAGCCAGGAACGGGCTTGCAGAGGATCCATGACGTCACTCTCCCGTGGCCGAAACACGAGGGCAACGTGCGGAAAGTACCCTCCGGGCAACCCCCGGCCGGACGAAATGTCAGCGGCCGTGCCCGTCCCCTGGAGGTCGCCGTGCCCGCACTCACCCTCCGCGAAGTCCTGGCCCTCGACCCGGTGCGGGCGGCCCGCCCCGAACTGCTCGCCGGGGAGGGCGCCCTGGACCGCCCCGTGCGCTGGGTGCACTCCAGCGAGGTCTACGAGGGTGCCAACTTCCTCGACGGCGGCGAACTCCTCCTCACCAACGGCTTCGGCCTGACCGACGCCGGCGACGAGGTCCGCCGCCGGTACGTGCGGGAGCTGGCGGCGCGCGGTGCGGCCGGGCTCGCGGTGGAGGTCGGGCGGGCCCTGCCCAGCATGCCGCCCGAGGTGACCGACGAGGCCTGCCGCCTGGACCTGCCGCTGCTCGCCCTGCACCGGGTGGTGCCCTTCGTCCGGATCGCCGAGGCCGCCAACCGGGCGATCGTGGCCCGGGGCCTGTCCGGCCGCCGTACGGCCGTCCGGCCCTGGGGCGACGACCACGCGGCGGCGCTGCTCGCCGACCTGGCCGACGGACAGGCCCTCAACCAGCCCGAGGTGGAGGCGCGGGCGGCGCTCGCCGGGTTCCACCCCGGCCCCGGTGCCCGGCTCCTCGGCGTCTCGCTGCACGGCAGCCGGGGAGTGGGCGCGGTGGACCGGGCGGTACGGGTGCTGGGCGGGGCCGGGGTGCTGCGGGCCGCGTTCCCCGGAGACGTCCTGGCGCTGCTCGCCGTACCGGCCGCGGTGCCCGGCGATCCCGTGCGGGCCGTGCAGGAGGCGTTCCGGGGCGCCGCCGAGCCGGGGGCCACGGTCGCCGTCGGCCATGCGGTCGGCCCCGGCGGCTGGCTGCACTGGAGCGAGACGCTGCGGGCGGCCCGGACCACCCTGGAACTCGCGCTGACCGTGCCGCCCGCCGAACCGGCGCTGCCCGAAGGCCCGTCGGTGACCTCGGCCCGCGCCCTCGCCCTGGAGCGGGAGCTGACCCGGGGCGGGGTCGCCGCCAACCGGGACCGGCTCGCCGTCCTCGTCCAGCACACCCTCGGCCCGCTGCTGGCCTGGGAGGCGGCCCACGCCAGCGACCTGGTCCGCACCCTGGAGGTGCACCTGCGGCACGGCTGCTCCCCGACCCGCACGGCCGCCCTGCTGCACATCGGCCGCCAGTCCCTCTACCAGCGCCTGGAACGCATCGAGTCCCTCCTCGGCCTGGAGATCGACGACCCGGACCTGCTCGGCGAACTGCTGACGGCGGCCTGTGCGCACCGGGTGGTACGGGGGACGGGCGCGACCCGGGTACGGGGGCTGCGCACGGTGGCCTGACGAAGGCGTCTCAGACGACCGTCCCCGCCTTGACGACGTGGCGCAGGTGCTGTTCGGGGCGGGTGAGGATGCGGATGTCGTCGAGGGGATCGCCGTCGACGACGAGCAGGTCGGCGTGGGCTCCGACGGCCAGGGTGCCGATCTCGCCCTCCAGGCGCAGCAGGCGGGCGGCCGTGGTGGTCGCGGCGCGGAGGATGTCGGCCGGGGGCTGGACCTGGGCGCGCAGGGCGAACTCCTCGAGCTGCGCGCTCTGCAGGGGGCCGAGCAGGTCGCTGCCGAAGACCAGGTTGACGCCTGCGCGGTGGGCGCGTTCGAGGGCGCTCAGGCCCGCCTCGCGCACGTCGGCGATCTTCCGGTACGTCTGTTCGGGCATGCCCGCCTGCTTGCCGAACCGGGCCATCTGGTCGTAGGTGACGAGGGTGGGGACCAGGTAGGCGTCGTGTTCGAGGAGGAGGCGGATGGTGTCGTCGTCGAGGAGGTTGCCGTGCTCGACGCACCGGACGCCCGCGCGCAGGGCCAGGTTGACACTGCGGGGGTGGTAGGCGTGCACGGTGACGTAGCGGTTGTGGTTCTCGGCCTCGGTGACGGCGGCGCGGATCTCCTCGTCGGTGTACTGGACGGCCGACACCTCGTCGTGGGGTGAGGCGACCCCGCCGCCGATGAGCATCTTCAGGTGGGCGGCGCCCTTGCGGAACTCGTCCCGGGCGGCGCGGCGCACGGCTTCGACGCCGTCGGCGACACGGGCGCCGAGGTTGGAGTAGTCCTGACAACAGGGCGCCGTGTCCTCGCCGAGCGGACGGATGTCCCCGTGCCCGCCGGTCTGCGACAGGGCCTTGCCGCCGTGGATCAGCCGGGGGCCGAGAGCGAGGCCCTCGTCGATGGCCCGGGCCATGCCGTGGTCGGCGCCGCCGACGTCGCGGACGGTGGTGAAACCCCGGCGGAGCATGCGTTCGGCCCCCGCCAGGGCGCGGACCGTGGCGTATCCGGGGGTCCAGGACTCCGCCTCGGTGCGGTCGAAGGTGGTCAGGACGAGGTGGACGTGGGCGTCGACGAGGCCCGGCATGACGGTCGCCCCGCCGGCGGCCAGCACCGGCACGTCCTCCGGTGCCGCCGGCGGGCGCCCGGTGCCATGGGCGGCGATGCGGCCGTCGGCGACCTCCAGCCACGAGGCGTCGGTCGGTTCGCCGCTCTCGGGGTGCAGCAGCCGGGCGTCGGTGATCAGCAGGCGGGCGGGGTGCGGGGTGGTCATGCTCGGTTCCTTCCGGTTGTTCCCGGTCACGGACGGCGGCCGGCTTCAGGAGATGGCATGCAACGCTAGATGCATGAAAGCTTCTCGTGCAATGCTTGATGCATGAAGTTCACCACGCTGTCCCTCCGCACCGCACCCGGTCGCCGTGACGAGCTGATCGCCTACTACCGGTCCGCCGGCATCCTGGCGGCCTCCGGCGCGCTGGCCGCGCAGGTGCTGGTCCCCGCGGACGAACCGGACACGATCGTCGTCACCGCCCTGTGGGCCGATGCCGCCGCCTGCGCCGCCTGGCAGAATTCGCCCCGGCGCCAGGAGCTCGCCCTGGGCATGGCGCCCTTCTTCGACTCCGCCGACGGCGTGAGCACCCGCGAGTTCCACGTCGCCCAGCAGCACCCGGCGCGGTGAACCCGCCCGACGCACGAGGAGACGACGCGGAGTGAGCATCGAGGCGTGGCTGGCCGGCCGTACCACCCGCGGGGCGCTCGGGCCCCAGGCCGAGCGGGTCGCCCACGTCCTGGTCCGGGCGCCGCAGTTCGCCGGGTACGCCTCGGCCCGCGAAGTCGCCGAGCGCGCGGGCGTCAACGTCTCCACCGTGGTCCGCACCGCCCAGCAGTTCGGCTTCGACGGCTGGCCCCAGCTGCGCGAGGAGATCCGGGCCCGCTACCTCGCCTCCGTCTCCGCGGGGGAGCTGTCCGCGGCTCCGGCCGCCGACCCCGCGGCCCAGACGCTGCGCCAGGACGCCGCCAACCTCGCCGCCCTGGCCACCCCGGACAACCTCGCCGCCATCCGCGCCACCGCCCGGGCCGTCCGGGCGGCCCGCCGCACCCTCGTCATCAGCTCCGGCAGCGGGGCCGGCCCCGCCCACATCCTGAGCTACCTCGGCACCATCGCCGGCCACGACATCCAGCTGGCGCTGGGCTCCGCCACCGGCCAGGCCGTCCAGGTCGCCCGCCTGGAACCGGGCGACTGCCTGATCACCATCAACATCTGGCGCCTGACCCGCACACTGCGCGGTCTGACCCGGCTCGCCCGCGAGCGCGGCGCCACCGTCAGCGTCCTCACCGACCTGGGCTCCTCACCCCTCGCCGAGTACGCCGACCACCTGATCGTCACCCCCGTCGAGGGCGTCCACGACGCCCCCTCCCTGACCGCCATGGTCGCCGCCGTCCAGGCCGTCCTCAGCGAACTCGCCGACGAGGCCGCCGTCAGCGCCGCCGGTCGGGTCCAGCAGCTGTGGCAGGACCTCGACCTCATGGACGACCAGCCCTGAACCGTCCCGCCGTTCACGACGGCGGCAGCGCGAAGGGCACGCGGCCCGTGGCCCGGCCCCGGAGGTCGAGCAGCCGGTCCATGCGCTTGGCGGTGTGCAGGACGACGGTACGGTCGCGGATCTCCAGCTCCGGGGCGCGGTCGGTGAGCAGCGCCTCGAACTCGTCGACGGCGGCGAGCCCGTGCAGCCACACCATGAGGAGCAGGTTGTGCGGGCCGCTCACGGAGACGCAGAAACGTACCTGATCCATGCGGGCCAGGGCGTTGCCGGTGGCCTCGCGCCGGGAGTGCGGGACGGAGGCTCGGTAGATCATGGCCGTGGGCAGGCCGGCGAGGGGGCGGGCCAGGTCGCAGCGGAGGGTGATCTCGCCTGCGCGGAGCATGCGCTGGAGCCGTCGGCGGGCGGTGTGTTCGCTCATGCCGGTCGCGGTGGCGAGTTCGGTGTAGCCGAGTCTGCCGTCGCCGCCGAGTGCGTCCAGCAGAGCCTGGTCCTCGGGTGCGGGGCGGTCGTGCATGTGGGTGGCGAAGACGGCGCGGGTGGGCGGCCGGGGCGCGGACAGGGTGGCGCGGTCGGCGGGCGCCAGTGCGCGGGTGCGCCAGTCGCTGCCCTCCCCGTACTGGGTGATGGCCAGCCGGGTGCGGAGGGTGCGGACCCCGTCCAGTCCGCCGATCGTCTCGTGCACCGAGCGGCCGAGGGCGGGCAGGTCGGCGCCCACCACCCCCAGGAAGAGATCGAAGTCGCCGGCGGTCTCGTCGACGCTGAAGACCCAGGGCAGCAGGGCCACGGCGGCGCTCACGGACGGCAGCGAACCCGGTCGGCAGCGCACTTCCACATAGGCGATCGTGGCGGTCCGCGCGGCGTCGTGAGCCGTGATCCAGGCCAGACCGGCCGCGCGCAGCCGCTCCCAGTGCCGGGCGGCGGTGGTGGCGTCCACCCCCAGTGCGCGGCCGATCCGGGACCAGGGCGCGCGCGGAGCGGCCTGTAGCGCGTCCAGGAGCGCCAGATCCAGCTCGGAGAACCCCAGCAGGCCGTCCTCCGGGATCTCCGGACCCCCCGTGTCGTCCGGGCTGTCGGAATCGGGCACGGGTGCCCTTGCTGTGAGGCTTTCCTGCGATTTCCCGGGGGCATCGCTCATGACCTGGATCGTAGTGGGACCGCATCATCGAGCAACGGAAAGACCCGACCGTGACTTCCTCTCCCGCCGCCCCGGACCAGGACCAGCCTCCCGCCCCCGCAGCACGGGGCTTCGCCGCCGAACTGCGTGATGCCCTCAACCTGCGCGGTGTCCTGCTGATCGTCGGTGTCTTCGCCCTCCAGCTGGGCTTCGTCCTCTCCTACATCGGCGCCTTCCACGCGCCCAAGCCCCACCACATTCCCGTGGCCGTCGTCGCCCCCGCGCAGGTGTCCGGCCAGGTCGTGAAGCAGCTCGACGCCCTGCGGAGCGACCCCCTGGACGCCCGCCCCGCCGCCACCGCGAAGCAGGCCCGCGCCCTGATCCTCGACCGCACCGTCGACGCGGCGATCCTCGTCCACCCGAAGGGCCGCACCGACACCCTGCTGGTGGCTTCGGCAGGCGGCCCCGCCGTGTCCTCCACCGCCCAGCAGATCGCCCAGGCCATCGAGACCGGCCGCCACCGCCAGGTGACGATCACCGACATCCGCCCGCCCGCCGCCGGCGACGGCCGCGGCATGTCCTCCTTCTACCTCGTGATCGGCTGGATCGTCGGCGGCTACATGGCCGCCACCATCCTCGGCATGGCCGGCGGAGCGCGCCCGGCCAACCTCCACCGCACCACCATCCGGCTCGGCTCCCTGGCCCTCTACGCCATCGCCTCGGGCCTGGGCGGAGCCCTCATCGCCGGACCCCTCCTGGGCGCTCTGCACGGTCACTTCGCCGCGCTGTGGGCGCTGGGCGCGCTGGTCGTCTTCGCCGCGGCCGCCACCACCGTCGCCTTCCAGGTGCTGTGGGGCGTCATCGGTATCGGGGTGACCATCGTCCTCTTCGTCGTGATGGGCAACCCCAGCGCCGGCGGCGCCTATCCAGCCACCCTGCTGCCGCCGTTCTGGCGGACGGTCGGCCAGTGGCTCCCGCCGGGCGCCGGCACCACCGCCGTACGCAACACGGTCTACTTCTCCGCCCACGCGATCGCCCGGCCCCTGTGGGTGCTCGCCGGCTACGCGGTCCTGGGCACCGCGGCGGCCGTCACCGCGTCCGCCCTGCGTCTGCGTCGCCACCGGCGCCTCGTCGGCGCGTGACCGGCCCGCCCCCTCGCCCGGACGGCCCGCACCTGGTCGGCGGCAGCGCGTGCGCGTACCGCGGGCCGCACCCAGGCTGAAAGCGTGGCGATGATCGTGACGGTGGTGTCGGTGCCGGACGGGGGTACGACGACGGTCTCCGTGCCGGAGGCGCGGCGGCGGCTCGCCACCGACCCCTTTCTCTTCCTCCGCATCGAGCTCCCGGACCAGGAGGAGCAGGAGGAAGAGGAAGAGCGGGAGGAGCGGGAGGAGCGGGAGGAGCCGGTGGTCCGGCGGCTCGGGCTGGACTACGCGGAGCTGGAGTGGTTCGGCAGGCGCGGGGAGTCCGCGCGGGCCGACTTCCTGGGGGAGGTCGCCGGGTTCGTCGTACCGGTGGTCCATGACCGCGAGGTCGCCCATGTGCACGCGCTGGCCGGCGACCGTTTCCTGGTGGTCGTCCACTGGGGCCGGGCCGCCCTCGCCTCGGAGATCACCGAGCAACTGCGGCGGGAGCGGCCGCACGACGCCGTGGCCACCCTGTTCCTGCTGCTCCAGGAGGCGCTGGCGACGTTCCGCCGGGCCGCGGTGCGGGCGCTGCTCCAGGTGGAGGAGCTGGAGGACGACATGTTCGAGGGACGGCGGCCCGAGCAGATCTATCTGCTGTCCCAGCAGCGCCGCTGGTCCGCCCTGCTGCACCACTCGCTGCTGCCCTACCTCCAGGCGGTCGAGGAGGTGGTCACCCGCAGGATGATGAGCCCCGACTTCCCGGCGGAACGGCAGCGGCTCGCCCGTGAGTTCCAGCGGGCGGCGCGGCTGGTCCTCGCGGACATCGAGTCCCTCCAGGACGCCGCCCGCCGGGCCTTCGCCAGCTACGGCTCGCTGGTCGCGGGCGAACAGAACGGCGTCATCAACCGGTTGGCGATCGTGTCGGTGATCTTCCTGCCGCTGTCGTTCCTGACCGGGTTCTTCGGCATGAACTTCACCTTCCTGACGGACGAGCTGGAGAGCCGGGCGGTGTTCTGGCTGCTCGCCGTCGGACTCCAGCTGGTCGCCGTGGTCGGCTCGCTGTTCCTGCTGCACCGCAGCCGGATCTGGCGGCGGCTGCGGGACGACGACTAGGCGCTGCGCTGGTAGGGCCGATGTGTGTCGTCGGTTGTCTGCGGGCGCGTTGTGGTTTCTCGCGCAGTTCCCCGCGCCCCTTTGGGGCGCTACTGGCGGGGGTGTTGCTAGCGCGTGCGCTTTCGGAGGGCCGTGTAGAGGAGGGCGCTGACCGCGAAGCCGACCACCGGGGTGATGTCGCCGAAGGCGGGGTGGTGCTTCGGTACCCAGCCCACGTAGTCCTCCTGGTTGGAGAAGAGCGGGACGGAGACCGCGACGCCGATCAACAGGGCCGCGAGACCGGGCCAGTTGGTGAAGGAGCGGTCGGTGAGGCGGGCGGAGAGTTCCTCGTCCGTCGCCGTACGGCGCTGGAGCCACCGCTCCACCAGGACGACGCCCAGCCAGGGCGCCACCCAGTACGCGATGACCAGCAGGAACGCCTCGTAGGCCGCGCCCGCGTCGTCCAGCGAGGCCCAGGCGGCCGCCGTACCGGCGATGCCCGACACCACGACCAGGGCGCTGCGGCTCAGCCAGGTGGGGAGCTTCAGGCCGAAGGAGGCGATGGAGATCGCGCCGGAGTACACGTTGAGGGCGTTCGCCGAGACCCCGCCGAGCATGATGGCCAGCAGCACGAGGTCACCGAGCCAGCCGGGGAGGTGGCCGGTGAAGGCGGCCGTCGGGGTGGCGTCCTTCGGGGCGATGATGGTGGCGGAGGCCGCGCCGATGACGGCGACGATCGAGACCGACACGAACAGGCCGACGGCCGGCCACAGCACGGTCTTCACCTTGTCCGCGGTGCGCGGCAGGTAGCGGGAGTAGTCGGTGGCGTACGGGTTCCAGCCGGCCGCGTACCCCCAGGCCGCGCTGAACGCGAGCAGGAAGCCGCCGACGCCGCCGCCCGAGCCCGCTGCGCCGAGGTCCGCGTCCTTGAAGGTCCAGACCCCGGCCAGCAGGAAGACCACCGCGAGCGCCGGGAACGCGTACTTCTCGAAGGTGTGCACGAAGTTGTGGCCGATGAAGCCGATCAGGATCTCGGCGACCACGACGAGGAGCAGGGAGGGCAGGGGCCGCAGGCCGGTCAGCGTGTTCAGGGCGAAGGCCGCGCTGACGCTGTTCACGGCGAACCAGCCGACGCCCGCGAGCAGGCCGTTGGCGGCGGAGGGCAGGATGTTGCCCAGGTAGCCGAAGGAGAACCGGCCGATCACCATCTGCGGGACGCCGAACCGCGGCCCGTCCAGCGACAGCACGCCCTGGGTGAGCGCGCCGAGCGCGGTGCCCAGCAGGATCGCGGCGGTCGCCGTCCAGAAGTCCAGGCCGAAGAAGAGGACCGCGATCACGCCGATGTAGACGGTCGCGAACTCGATGTTGGGGGACGCCCAGGTCCACAGGAGCTGGAGCGGGCTGCCGTGGCGTTCGGCGTCGGGGATGGGTTCCGAGCCCGCCGCTTCCACGGCGATGACCCGGTCGCCGTACTCGGGCGCGATGCTGGTGGTGGAACCGGCGGGAGCAGTCGTCATACGAGGTAAGTGTCGGGATCGCTCCCGGTGCGGCCCAGGGGCGCACTGTCCGCTTCGGGCGGCTCACCGGCGTACAACCTGCACGCATGCGAGGACTTCCGGAGACTCGGTGCCTCCGGAAGTTCCTCGGACGATACCTGCGGAGCGGCCCGGGTCAGCCGCTGGTGCAGGCGTTCGCGGCCGCCGGGTTCAGCAGGCCGATGACGTCGACGGTGTCGCCGCACAGGTTCACCGGGATGCTGACCGGGACCTCGATGACATTGCCCGACACCACACCCGGGCTGTTGGACGCGGTACCGGTGGCGTTGGCGCCGTTGTCGGCGAATGCGGCGGTGCCGCCGGCGAGGGCGAGGGTGGCGGCGAGGGCGCCGGTGACGGCGAGGGAACGGATGCGCATGCCAGTCTCCAAGGTGTCTGGATGTCAGAACGCGTCCATCACAACCGCCCGCCACCGGATCCCGCATGCGCTGCTGGGCCGATCGGCGCAACCGGCCCCCGAACGGGGCCCGGACGCCGGTGCGTGCGTCACGCGGCGAGGCGGTCCGCCAACTCCTTCGCCTTGACGGCCGCGTCCTGGAGGGCGCGGTCGCGGGAGGCCTCGTAGAGCGGCACGAGCTCGGCCATCGCCGGGTTCTGCGGGGCCATGGTCAGCTCCGGAACGATGAAGTCGACCTCCAGGCCGAGACCGTCCGAGAGCAGCGCGGTCAGGTAGTTCTGGACGTACTCGTACGGCTCCCGCGGGGTGCCCGGCGCGTACGAGCCGCCGCGGCTGGCGACCACGGTGACCGGGGTGCCCTTGGCGGACGGCGTCTCGCCCATCGTGCGGCCGAACAGGACCACGTTGTCCAGCCACGCCTTGAGCGTCGACGGGATCGTGAAGTTGTACATCGGGGCGCCTATCAGCACCGCGTCCGCCTGCTCCAGCTCCTCGATCAGCCGCACGCGGGCCGCGAAGGCCTCCGCCTGCTCGGGGCTGTGCGTGGCGGGGTCGGCGAAACCGGCGGTGTGGGCGGCCGCGCTCAGGTGCGGCACCGGGGCGGCCGCCAGGTCGCGGTAGACCACCGTGCCGTCGGGGTGCTGCGCCAGCCAGGCCGTGCGGAAGGCGTCGGTGACGGCGCGGGAGGAGGAGGCCTCGCCGGGGAGCAGGGACGAGTCGATGTGGAGCAGGGTGGCCATGAGAGATCTCCGGATACACGGGCCCTGGGCAGGGCCGCGGGGGCTGAGGTTTTGTACTCAGCTATAGATAACACAGGTGCTTACTTTTTTTCAGCCCCCTTCTGTCGTGGACCTGTACCCTGATCCCATGGCGGTGGAGCAGGCCCATGACCCGGAAGCGTGCAAAGGCGTGGACGCCGGGATCACGCGCGTCTTCCAGGTGCTCGGCAAGCGCTGGAACGGCCCGATCCTGTCCGTCCTGATGGACCAGCCCACGCACTTCGCCAACCTGCGCCGCGCCATCCCCGGCATCAGCGAGCGGATGCTCTCCGACCGGCTGGCCGAACTGGGTGCCGCCGGGCTCGTGGTCCGCGAGGTCGACGAAGGCCCGCCACTGCGGGTGTCGTACCGGCTCACCGCGGCGGGGGCGGCGTTGGAGCCGTCGCTGAAGACGCTGGGGGAGTGGGCGCGGCAGCACTTGCCGGAATCGGCCTGCTGAGCGCTGCGCTTGGTGGGGCGGCGATGGGTCGTCGGTTGTCTGCGGGCCGGTGGGGGCTGGTCGCGCAGTTCCCCACGCCCCTACGGGGCGCTCAGGGTGCCCCAGTGGTCCTGGCGTAGGTGCCTGCGCAGTAGGACGTCGGTGTCGGTGGCTGCGCTTGCGTCGAATCTTGCTTCGGCCGCCGCCCGCTGTGCGGCGAACTCCGTGCAGGTCGCGCAGGCGGGGACCGGGTCCGGGGCCGGGATGTCCATCACCGGGTAACTGAACGTGGTGGAGCGGCGGTTGACGGCTCGTACCTCCGCGCTCAGCCGTTCCTCGGCGGTGGCGGGGCGGAGCGAATCCGCCCGCGCCTCCCACTCGCGGCCACCGCCGAGGGGCCGGAGCAGGGCGTAAGGGCCTGCGGTGCCCCGGTATTCGCCGACCTTGTCGGTACGGGGGTCGTAGACGACCGTTCCCGTTTCGATTTCCTCTTCGGTGTGCTCAGCCATGTGCGCTCCGACGCCATTTGGTGACTCTGGGTGTATTGAGGGTGGCGGACGGGAACGGGGCGTATCAATGCCCGACGTGTGCCACGGGCACCTGTCACCGAGGGGGCCGGACGACGATGACCACCAACGCCGAGTTCTTTGGGGAGTTGCTTCGGCACTTCAGGGAGAGTGCGTTGCTCACTCAGGACGCGCTGGCGAAGCAGATTCCCTGCGACCGGTCGCTGGTGGCGCGGGTGGAGGCGGGGACGCGGGTCCCGCAGGACACGTTCGCGAAGAAGTGCGACGAAGTGCTGGGTGCGGGTGGGGTGTTGGGGCGGTTGTGGGGGCGGGTGGACTGGTATCCGGACGTGGAGCATCCGGACTGGTTCCAGCGCTGGGTGGACATGGAGGCGAAGGCCGTCACGCTGTACGAGTACCAGGTCATGGTCGTCCCCGGTTTGTTGCAGACGCAGGACTACGCGCGGGCACTGATCTCCCGGCGAGCCAGCGGTGAGCTGCTTGAAAACCGGGTCAGGGCCTGCCTGAGCCGACAGCCGCGCTTCCTCGCCGAAGGTGGACCCACGTACATTGCGGTGCTGGACGAGAGCTGTCTGCGCCATGCGGTGGGCAGTCCCGCCGTGATGCGGAATCAGTGCGCGCATCTGCTGAGTGTGGGGCGACTCCCGAACATCCGGATCCACGTGGCTCCGGCGAGTCACTTCGAACTCACGCATCCCAACACGTCGATGTTGCTGATCACGCTGCCCGACGGCGAGCGCTGGATCTACTCGGAGTCGCTGACCCGGGGCCACTTCAACAACGATCCGGACGCATACGCCGAGGTGAGCCGAACCTATGATGTGCTCAGGGCGGACACCCTGTCGGCTCGCGAATCAGCCGCTCTGATCGGCAACTTGATGGAGGAGTACGGCGACGATGAACCAGCAGCAGCTGAGCGCGGTCATTTGGATCAAGAGCAGCTACAGCGGCGACAACGGCGGCAACTGCCTCGAAATCGCCCCCGAGTTCACCTCCGTCGCCGCCCTCCCCGTCCGTGACAGCAAGAACCCCGGCGGCCCGGTGCTGCTGGTGCGGCGCGGTGCGTGGGCCGCCTTTGTCGGCTCTCTGAAGTAGCGCGTGGTCAGTCGGGGAGCCGGTCCAGGACCCACTCGGCGAGTTCCGGGGTCATCAGGGCGTGCGCCTCGTTGGTCGAGGAGAGCAGGAAGTCGTCGACGTCCGAGTCCTCCGGCGGGAGGTCGTAGACGTCGGCGTACAGGTCGTCCTGCTGGTCCAGGTCGCGGATGGAGACCGCGCTGACGGACGGCACGAAGCACGCGCTCCGGTGGGCGATGTCGGTGTCCTCGCCGGTCGCCTTGAGCGCGTCGGCGAGGAGGCCGAAGGACTCCAGCGTGCCGCCCGGTGCGCCGTCGAGTTCGGGGAAGCTGTTCGTGGTGACCGGGTGGGGTCCGCCGAGGATGCCGTTCAGGGTGGCGACCTCCGTCTTCTGGCCCTGTGCCTGGGCGAGGAAGCGGGTGCCGTCGAAGAGCGGACCGGCGCAGCTGAGCGTCTTCGCGCCGGCGCGGACGCCGTTGCCGGTGCCGTCGCCGCGTCCGCTGGACACCGCGAGCAGGCGCGGGATGCGGGGCCAGTCGCCGACCTGCCGGAGCTGTTCCTTGAACGCGGTCCGCAGCGGGCTCTCCTTGGGCGTGCCGGTCAGGCCGTCCAGGTGGCGCCAGAGCATCTGCTGTGCGGCCGGGCTGCTGATCTGCCGCAGGTAGGTGTCGTCGTACGGGGCGAGGTAGTGCGCGAAGGCCTGGAGACCGACGGGCAGCCAGGCGCCCCGGTGCGGGCTGTCGAACGACAGGTGGACGCCGACCCGGTGGTCGATGCGCTGCGTCTCCATCCTGGCCAGCGCGTACCGGGTGACCAGGCCGCCCATGCTGAACCCGCCGACGAGCAGGCGGGCGTCGCCCAGCTGTTCCGCGATGGTCCGCAGGACGGCGGCGAACACCGTCTCGGCGTTGCGGAGGATCGACTCGCTGCGTTCGTCGAACCCGACGAGGACCAGGGTGCGTCCGCGGCGCCGCAGTTCGCTGACGAACGGGTACCGGCCGTTCTCCAGCCCGTTCCAGAGCCAGTCGTAGTCGGTCGGTCCGAGGTTGAACCCGTCGGCCAGGACGACCGGTCTGACCACGCCCTTCCGGCCCTCCCCGTAGTACACCCGGGCGCTGCCGCCCGGCAGTTGCCACTGCTCGTCGGCCGAGGGCGCCTGCGCGGTCGGCCGCGCGCCCGCCGGGGTCACGAGCCCGATGGACCCGGCGGCCTGCTTCGCCTTCCCGACCTTGCTGTCTGCCACGATCATCCCTTTCCGTACTGCCGGAGCGGTTCCGGGGGGATCTTTGGCATATGAACCCGGCATTACGCACTTACGTCATGTTTTCACCAACACGTGTTAAATGGTGCGATTTACGGCCGGAGGGCGTCCCGAAGGGCAGACCGCGGGGCAACTTGCCGTACCGGGGCGGGATTTGGTCATCCGTCCGGCGTCCCGGTCCTATGCTGACCGCGTCTTGGGGAGCAAGCGGCGCGGGAGGGATCGTGGCAGCTCTGGAGCCGGGCGATCCGCGCTCCGTCGGGGAGTACCAGCTGCTGAGGCGGCTCGGCGCGGGCGGGATGGGCCGGGTCTATCTGGGGCGCTCGCCCGGTGGGCGGGCCGTCGCCGTGAAGGTCGTGCACGCCGAACTGGTCGCGGGGCAACCGGAGTTCCGGTCCCGTTTCCGCCGTGAGGTGGCGGCCGCGCGCAAGGTCAGCGGTGCGTTCACGGCGCCGGTCGTGGACGCCGATCCGGACGCCGAGCTGCCGTGGCTGGTCACCAGCTACATCGCCGGGCCCTCGTTGCAGGAGGCGGTGGCCGAGCGGGGGCCGCTGCCTGGTGCGGACGTGCTCGCGCTCGCCGCGGGACTGGCGGAGGCGCTCACCTCGATCCACGCCGCCAAACTGGTGCACCGGGATCTCAAGCCGTCGAACGTGCTGCTCGCCGAGGACGGGCCGCGGGTCATCGACTTCGGCATCGCCCGCAGCGTCGAGTCGGTCACCATCACACTGGCCGGGCTGATGGTCGGCTCGCCGGGGTTCATGTCGCCGGAGCAGGTGGCGGGCGGCGAAGTGACCGGCGCGAGCGACGTGTTCGCGCTGGGCGCGGTCCTGACGTACGCGGCGACGGGCGGCAACCCCTTCGGCGACGGGCCGACCCCCGCCCTGCTCTACCGGGTCGTGCACGACGAACCCGACATCAGCGCCGTCACCGATCCCGCCCTCGCCGCCCTCATCGCGCACTGCCTGGCGAAGGACCCGGCCGACCGGCCCACCCCGCGCGAGATCCTGACCCGGATCGGGCCCACGGCCGACGCCACCGCCTTCCTCGCACGGCCCGCCGCCGACCCCCGGGCCGACTTCACGCGCCCGGCCCCGCAGCCCGCCGCGACCCGACCGGTCACCCGGCTCGACCCGGTGCCGCAGCCGGTGTCGTACCAGCGGGACCCGGGCATGAGCCGCCGTACCCTGCTCGTCTCCGGGGGAGCCCTCGCCGTAGCCGCGCTCGCGGCCGTGCCGGTCGCACACCTCGTCAACCGGGGCGGGGCCGAGAAGTCCCCGCAGCACTCCGGCGGTTCCGTCTCCGTCCCCTCGCCGCTCGACGCCTGGCCGCTGGACGAGACCTCGGGCGCGGTCGCCGCCGACGACACCGGCCGGTACGACGGCACGGCCACCGCGGTCGGCTGGGGGCGGGGCAAGGACGGGGCCGCGCTGTTCGACGGCGGCACCAGCCAGATCATGACCGCTGGGCCGGTGCTCCGGACCGCCGAGGGCCGCAGCTTCACCGTCTCGGCGTGGGTGGCCCTGAGCAGCGTGCCGTCGTCCTTCGCCACCGCCGTCAGCCAGGACGCGGGGGCGGCCAGCGGCTTCTACCTCCAGTACTCGCCCGCCGAGAACCGCTGGGCCTTCGCCCGCCCGGGCCTGCGCGCCCTGTCGTACAGCGTCCCGAAGCCGGACGTCTGGACCCACCTGGTCGGCGTCTACGAGGGCGTCCGCAACCAGCTTCTCCTGTATGTCGACGGCGTTCAGGAGGCCGGTATCAACGACAGCAACCCCGTCGCCGCGCACGGCCCCCTGGTGATCGGCCGCGCCACCACCGGCGGCGTTCCCGCCGACTGGTTCCCCGGCTCGATCAAGCAGGTCCAGGTGTTCCAGCGGACGCTGACCGCGGCACAGGTCAAGGCGCTGCTGTAGCGGCCGGGCCGTGGTCCGGTCAGTCGGTGCGCGGGTCCTCCGGCTTCAGGGACTTCAGGAACTCCGGGTTGTCGTCCGGCGCGACCCACTGCTCGCGCGGCTGCCGGCTCCTGCCCGCGATCAGCCAGGCCACCGGACCGACCAGGACCTCGCCGAAGAGCAGGATGACGAACACCCACGCCAGCTTCGGCAGCGCGCGGACCTCGCCCTCGGGGGTGTTCAGGCAGTCCACGAAGGCGTAGATCCACAGCGCGAGGACCAGCAAGTAGGGCAGATACCTGAGCATGGCGGCCAGACTAGCGGGTGCCCGGGGCCGTCCATCGGCAGCCGGGCGGCATCATGGTTCTCCTCGTACGGGAGGGGGCCGGCGGTGGCGGGGCGATCGCGCAGGAGGCGGGTGGCGGCGGTCGCGCTCGCCGCGGGTGGGGTGCTGGCCGGTGCCGGACTGGTGGCCGGGTCGCTGGACTCGCCGGTGTTCGGGCTGGCGCAGGGGCCGTTCGCGAAGGACCCGGGGTGCGGGCGGCTGGCCGACCGGTACCCCGACCGGCTCGGGGGCGCCACGCGTGACCGGGTGTCGTTCGCGGGGCTCGCGGTGTGGGGCCACGGGACCGTGGAGCTGCGCTGCGGAGTGAACCCGCCGGGACCGACCACGGACGCCTGCGTCAGCGTGGACGGCGTCGACTGGGTGTGGCGGGAGACGGCGGGGGACGGCCGCAAGAAACTGGTCACCTACGGCCGCAGCCCCGCCGTGGAGGTCTCGGTGAGTGACTCCGTGGCGGGCCTCGACGCGGTCCTCGTGGACCTGAGCCACCTGGTGGCGCCCATCCGGGAGGGAGCCGAGTGCCTTGCGGACAACGGTCGTTGACCGGGCGCGCCACAAAGGCACGTTGCCGTAGCGCCCCTTCAGGGGCGCGGGGCTGTATCCATATGCGGCTCCGCCGCGTGGGCGCGACGAGCCACGGACCACCGGCAGTCGCCGTCGTACGGAACCGCCCCGCCCCTCGGGCGTGCTACTCCGCCAGCAGCGGCCGGGTGATGGTGCGGACGTCGGCCTCGGTCAGCGGACTCAGGTACGTCGCGGCGATCTTCCCGTCCCGGTCGATGAAGAGGGTGTACGGCAGCGCCTGCGGCAGGTACCCCTTCGGCAGCCGGACCAGCTTGCGGCTGCCGGGATCGTGCAGGCTCGGATAGGACAGGGCGTGCTGGTCCTGGAACGCGCGCCCGCTGTCCCGCCGGGCATCCGTGTCCACCCCGAGGACCTGGACCCCCTTCGCTGCCAACTCCCGCTGCGCCTTGGACAGTTGCGGCGCCTCCGCCCGGCAGGGCCCGCACCAGGACGCCCAGACGTTCAGCACGACGACCTTGCCGCGGTAGCCGGCGAGGCTCACCGCCCTGCCGTCGAGGCTGCTGCCGGTGAGGTCGGGCGCCGCCTTCCGGTCGGCGGCCGGCACCCGGGTCAGCGGGGAGACGGGCGAGCCGCCGGCCTCCCGCGGCGGCGCACAGGCGGCGAGCGCAGTCAGGAGAAGCAGGGCGAGCAGCGGTAACCGGCGATGACGTCTCACGGCCGACGAGTATGCAGGGGGCGGTGACCGGGCCCGGACCCCGGGTGGCCGATACTGGGACACATGGCTTACGACGATCTTCGCTCCCTGCTCCGGGCACTGGAGCGCGAGGGAGACCTCAAGCGTGTCAAGGCCGAGGTCGACCCGTATCTGGAGGTCGGGGAGATCGTCGACCGGGTGCAGAAGGCCGGCGGACCGGCCCTGCTCTTCGAGAACGTGAAGGGGTCGAGCATGCCCCTCGCGATGAACGTGTTCGGCACCGACCGGCGGCTGCTGAAGGCCCTGGACCTGAAGTCGTACGGCGAGATCTCCGAGAAGATCGGCGGCCTGCTGCGCCCCGAGCTGCCGCACGGCTTCGTCGGCGTGCGCGAGGCGTTCGGGAAGCTCGGCGCGATGACGCACGTACCGCCGAAGAAGATCAAGGACGCTCCGGTGCAGGAGGTCGTCCTGACCGGCGACGACGTCGACCTCGACCAGCTCCCGGCGCTGTTCACCTGGCCGCAGGACGGCGGCTCCTTCTTCAACCTGGGACTCACCCACACCAAGGACCCCGAGACCGGCATCCGGAATCTGGGCCTCTACCGGCTCCAGCGCCACGACAGGCGCACCATCGGCATGCACTGGCAGATCCACAAGGACAGCCGCAACCACTACCAGGTGGCGGCACGCAGGGGAGAGCGGCTCCCGGTCGCGATCGCCTTCGGCTGCCCGCCCGCCGTCACCTACGCCTCCACCGCCCCGCTCCCCGGCGACATCGACGAGTACCTCTTCGCCGGGTTCATCGCGGGCAGGCGGATCGAGATGGTCGACTGCAAGACCGTTCCGCTCCAGGTCCCGGCGAACGCCGAGGTCGTCCTGGAGGGCTGGCTGGAGCCGGGCGAGATGCTCCCCGAGGGCCCCTTCGGCGACCACACCGGCTTCTACACCCCGCAGGAGCCGTTCCCGGCGCTGACCATCGACTGCGTGACGATGCGCAAGCGCCCGCTGCTCCAGTCGATCGTCGTCGGCCGCCCCCCGACGGAGGACGGCCCCCTCGGCCGCGCCACCGAGCGCTTCTTCCTCCCGCTCCTGAAGATCATCGTCCCGGACATCGTGGACTACCACCTCCCCGAGGCCGGCGGCTTCCACAACTGCGCGATCGTCTCGATCGACAAGAAGTACCCGAAGCACGCGCAGAAGGTCATGCACGCGATCTGGGGGGCGCACATGATGTCCCTCACCAAACTGATCGTGGTCGTCGACTCCGACTGCGACGTCCACGACCTGCACGAGGTCGCCTGGCGGGCCCTCGGCAACACCGACTACGCCCGTGACCTCGCGGTCGTCGAAGGTCCCGTCGACCACCTCGACCACGCCTCCTACCAGCAGTTCTGGGGCGGCAAGGCGGGCATCGACGCGACGAAGAAGTGGCCCGAGGAGGGCTACACCAGGGACGGGGGCTGGCCGGAGATGGTCCTGTCGGACCCGGATACGGCGGCGAAGGTCGACCGCCGCTGGAAGGAGTACGGCCTGTGAGTTCCGCCTCCGCAGCCCTCCCGCAACCGGGACGGACGAAAGCCTTCCTGCGCCTGGTGATGATCGAGCACTCGGTCTTCGCGCTGCCCTTCGCGTACATCGCCGCGCTGACCGCGATGTTCGAGCTGGACAAGAACGTCCACTGGGGCCGGCTGCTCCTCGTCACGATCTGCATGGTCGGCCTGCGCACCTTCGCGATGGCCGTCAACCGGATCATCGACCGCGAGATCGACGCCCGGAACCCGCGCACGGCCCACCGGGAGCTGGTCACCGGTGCGATGAGCGTGAAGCACGCCTGGACCGGCGCGCTGATCGCGGTGGCGGTGTTCCTGGGCTCGGCGGCCCTGCTGAACCCCCTCTGCCTGGCGCTCGCGCCCGTCGCCGTGATCCCGATGGTGGTCTACCCCTACGGGAAGCGGTTCACGAACTTCCCCCAGGCCATCCTCGGCCTCGCCCAGGCCATGGGCCCGATCGGCGGCTGGCTGGCGATCACCGGCGAGTGGTCCTGGGACGCGGTGATCCTCGGCCTCGCCGTCGGCATCTGGATCGGCGGCTTCGACCTGATCTACGCCTGCCAGGACGTCGACACCGACCGCGAGATCGGCGTCATGTCGGTCCCGGCCCGCTTCGGCATCCCGGCGGCGATCTGGGGCGCCCGGGTGTGCCACGCGGCGACGACGGCGCTGTTCGTCTGGTACGCCTTGGCCACCCACGCCGGCGCGTTCTTCTGGCTGGGGCTGGTGATCGTGGCAGGCGCCTTCGTGTACGAGCACAACATCGTCCGCCCGCACGACCTCTCCCGCCTCAACCGCGCCTTCTTCAGCGTCAACGGGTTCATCGGCATTGCCCTCTTCGTGTGCGCACTGCTGGACCTGCTGGTCCGGGGCCTGAGCGTCTGAGTACCGTCGGTCACCGCGGACCCGTCCTGAACTCGCCGGGTCGCGCCGGTACGCTCAAGATGTGAACGCAGGAGAAAAGCAGCGCGTGCCTTGGATCGTGGGGGTGTCCGGGGCGTCCGGAACGCCGTATGCCGCTGCTGTGCTGCGTGCCCTGCTGGACGCGGGGGAGAGCGTCGACCTGGTGGTCAGCCGGGCCTCGCGGCTCACCCTGCTGGACGAGACCGGGATCTCCTTCCGGGACGCGCACTGGAAGGACGACCTGGGGGAATGGCTGGCTCGGGGGGCCGACGGCAAGCCGGGGACCTTCCGGACCGACCTCGCACGGGTGCGGTACTGGAGCGCCGGGGACCTGGCCGCCGGGCCGTCCTCCGGGTCGTACCCGACGAAGGGCATGCTGATCGTGCCGGCGTCCACCGCCGCCGTCGCCGGGGTCGCCCTCGGCCTCTCCAAGGACCTGCTCCAGCGGGCGGCCGGTGTCACCCTGAAGGAGCGCCGCCCCCTCGTCGTCGCCGTCCGCGAGACCCCGCTGAACGGCCAGACCCTGCGCCACCTGGTCGCCCTGGACGACCTCGGGGCGGTCGTCGTCCCCGCCTCACCCGCCTTCTACGCGGGCGCGACCCACATCCAGGACCTGGTGGACTTCGTCGCCGGACGGGTGCTGGACGCGGCAGGCGTCCGGCACCGGCTCTACCGCCGCTGGGAAGGGGACCTCGGCGGCGGAAGCAAGTAGCACCACCCCTCCCGGTGCCACCCCGGTACCACCTCGGCACCACCTCTGCACCACCTCTCATCTACTTCGGGAAATTTCAGCGGAAGGCTTCGATCGCATGGACGCCGTGGACAGGCAGCTCATCCAGGCCCTGAGGGAGAACGGCCGGGCCTCGTACGCGGAGCTGGGCCGTCTCGTCGGACTGTCGGGACCCAGCGTCACCGACCGCATCAACCGGCTGGAGGCGGCCGGGGTCATCACCGGCTACCGCGCCACCGTCGACGCGGCCTCGCTCGGCCTCGGCGTCATCGCCCTCATCGGCATCTCCCTCTCCGACGCGGCCGACCACGAGGACGTGGCACAGCGGCTGCGGGACCTGCCGGAGATCGAGGACTGCTGGTTCATCGCCGGCGACGACTCCTTCATGCTCAAGGTGCGCTCCACGGACGTGGACGGCCTGGAGAAGACCATCCGGCGGCTGTCCGGGACCAAGGGCGTCTCCCGGACCCGTACCACGATCGTGCTGTCCACGAAGTGGGAGAACCGGGTGGGGGAACTTCCGGAAGAGGTCTAGGCGTACGGTTGGGCAGGCTGTCGTAGAAAGGGCTGTGAGGGTATGGACGTCGGGCTCAAGCGTGAGCTGGAGGAGAAGGTCAGGGCCGGTGAGCGGCTGACCCGCGAGGACGGCATCGCGCTGTACGAGTCGGACGACCTGGCGTGGCTCGGCGGCCTCGCCCACGAGGTGCGGACGCGGAAGAACGGCGACGTCGTCCACTTCAACGTCAACCGCCACCTCAACATGACGAACGTGTGCACCGCGTCCTGCGCGTACTGCTCGTTCCAGCGCAAGCCGGGCGAGAAGGACGCGTACACGATGCGCATCGAGGAGGCGGTGAAGCTCGCCAAGGCGATGGAGGGCGAGAACCTCACGGAACTCCACATCGTCAACGGCCTGCACCCGAACCTGCCGTGGCGCTACTACCCGCGCTCGCTGCGCGAACTGAAGGCGGCCCTGCCGAGCGTCTCGCTCAAGGCCTTCACGGCCACCGAGATCCACCACTTCGAGACGATCTCCGGTCTCTCGGCCTCCGAGATCCTCGACGAGCTGATCGACGCGGGGCTGGAGTCCCTCACCGGCGGCGGTGCGGAGATCTTCGACTGGGAGGTCCGGCAGCACATCGTGGACCACCGCACCCACTGGGAGGACTGGTCCCGGATCCACCGCCTGGCGCACGAGAAGGGCCTCAAGACGCCCTGCACGATGCTCTACGGCCACATCGAGGAACCGCGTCACCGGGTCGACCACGTCCTGCGCCTCCGCGAACTCCAGGACGAGACGAACGGCTTCCAGGTCTTCATCCCGCTGCGCTACCAGCACGACTTCGTGGACATGAAGGACGGGAAGGTCCGGAACCGGCTCCAGGCCCGGACCCAGATGGCGACCGGCGCGGAGGCCCTCAAGACCTTCGCCGTCTCCCGGCTCCTCTTCGACAACGTCCCGCACGTCAAGGTCTTCTGGGTCATGCACGGCGTCCAGACGGCACAGCTGGCGTTGCAGCACGGGGCCGACGACATGGACGGGTCGGTCGTCGAGTACAAGATCACGCACGACGCGGACAACTACGGCACGCCGAACAAGCTGACCCGCGAGGACCTCCTCGACCTCATCCGCGACGCGGGCTTCCGCCCGGTGGAGCGGAACACGCGCTACGAGATCATCCGCGAGTACGCCGGCCCAGACCCGGAGCGCAGGGAGTCCCCGCAGCCGATGCGCGTCTGAGGCACGGCCCCTTGCCCACCCACCACCCGACTCGGCAGGCAAAAAGGTGGCCGCAGGGTGGGCACGCTCCCCGGCGTCCGCAGGGCGAGGCTGCCGTGATCAGGGGAGAAGAGAAGGTTTGCTGGGGGTCGTACTTCTGCTGCGGGTGCGTGGGGGTTGCTCGCGCAGTTCCCCGCGCCCCTGAAAAGCAGGGGAGCGCCCGTTCTTTTAGGGGCGCGGGGAACTGCGCGACCAGCCACGACGGCGCCGCAGCCGACGACCCACCGTCGGCCCCCCCAGGCTGGGAAGAAGCGGTCGGCGAAGCGCCCCGTCAGGGGCGCGGGGCTGTATTGATTTGCGGCTCCGCCGCGTGGGCGCGATCGACCCTCGCCGGCCCGCAGTCGGCAACCGGTCCGCGGGCCTACGGCGGAAAGTGACTCCACACCCCTCGCCGTAATAGATACCATCCACCCATGCCCCTTACCTTCACCCTCGACCCCGCCGTCACCCCCGCCCTCCGCGACGGTGTCCTCGGGCTGTGGACGGACGTGACGAATGCCGGAGGCGCCGTCGGCTTCGTCGCCCCCGTGAGCAGCGAGGACGTCCGGCCGGAGCTGGTCAGGCATCTCGCCGCCATGGCCGAAGGCCGTCACCGGCTCCTCGTCGGGCACGACGCGGCCGGCGAGGTCGCCGCCACCGCGTTCTTCTCCTTCAACACGCACCGCCTGATGAAGCACTGGGTGTGGCTGTACACGGTGATGGTGCACCCGAGGCACCAGGGACAGGGACACGGCCGCGACCTGCTCGCGGCCGCCGCCGACGCCGCCCGCGGTTTCGACGGCATCGACGCGATACGGCTCGGCTGCCGCGGCGGCCTCGGCCTGGAGGACTTCTACGGCTCCTGCGGATACAAGGAGGTCGGCCGGGTCCCCGCCGCGATCCGCGTCGCCCCCGGCGACGACCGCGACGACATCACCATGCTGCTCCCGCTGACCTGACCGTCTGACCTGACCGCCCGACCTGACCCCGCTGCAAGATCGGCGGCACGGCGTGCTTCACTGGTCGGTGCCCCTTTTCGTCATCGGAAGACTGGATTGAGATGCTCCGCTACACGCTGATGCGCCTCGGTATCTTCGCGGGCTGCCTTCTCGTCGTCTGGGGCCTCGTCTACGCCGGCGCGTTCCCGCGTGGCTTCGGCGACTCCAACCTCCTGTGGGTCCTGCTCCTCTCCCTCGTCCTGTCGGCGCCGATCAGCTTCGTCGTGCTGCGCAGGGAACGGGACCGCGCCTCCGTGCAGGTCTCGCAGCGGGTCGAGCGGATGAAGGCCAACATCGAGGCCAACCGCAGCCAGGAGGACGAGGCGGTCGACGAGGCGGAGCAGTCCCAGGCCCAGCCCCAGGCCTCGGGACAGGCCCAGGCCTCCTCCTGATCGGCTCCCGCGCCCGCGGCCCCAACTAGGCTTTGCCCCATGGGGACCGTCAAGACCAAGCGGATGCCGCGCGCGGTACGTGAGCAGCAGATGCTGGACGCCGCCGTGCGGACCTTCGGCCAGCGCGGCTACATGGCCGCGTCGATGGACGAGATCGCCGAACTCGCCGGTGTCTCCAAGCCGTTGGTGTACCTGTACCTCAACTCGAAGGAAGACCTGTTCGCGGCGTGCATCCGCCGCGAGGCCGCCGCCCTGACCGAGGCGGTCCGGGCCGGCGTCGACCGCGAACTGCCCGCCGACCGGCAGCTCTGGGACGGACTCGGGGCGTTCTTCACGTACACCGCCGACCACCCCGACGGCTGGTCGGTGCTGCACATCCAGGCCCGGACCCACGGCGAGCGGTTCGCCTCGGAGGTCGCGGCGATGCGCGAGGAGATCGTCGCGTTCGTGACCCAGCTCATCGTCGCCGCCGCCCGCGCCGCGCACCGCGATCCCGACCTGGGGGAGGGCGAGGTGGCGGGCCTCGCCGAGGCCCTGGTGGGCGCCGCCGAGTCCCTCGCGGCCTGGGCCAACGCCACCCCGGGAGTGACGGCACGTCAGGCGGCCGCGACCCTGATGAACTTCGCCTGGGCGGGCCTGGGCAGCCTGATGGAGGGCCGGCCGTGGTCCCCGCCGTGACCGGGCCGCCCCGTCAGACGGAACCCCAGCGGCGCAGGGCCGGCGCCAGCCGCTGATGGCCCACGCGGTACAGCTTCTTGGCACCCCGCCTGGTGACCGCCCGTACGGCCTTCTTCACCCGTCCCGTCCCGCCGCCGCCCGGCGGCACGGGCAGCGGGCGGCCCTGCTCGTCGAAGCCGTTGTTGCGGAGGATGCCGCCGAGGTAGATGCCGGCGTTCTGCGGTGTGTAGTACGGGCGCAGCGGCGGCAGGGGCTGCAGCGGGTCGGCGGCGCGCAGCGCGGCGATGCGGGCGCGGGCCGCGGTGTACGGGTCGGTCTTGCCGATGCCGTGTGCCGCCGCCCATTCCGGGTCGGGCTGCGGGAGCGCGCCCGCGTCGATGTCGTCCCAGGAGGCCAGGCAGCCGGAGTGCACGAAGTAGTGGTTGCCGTGCGCCTCGCGGACGCCGAAGTCGGTGAGGATCGCGGTGGGTATCCGCCGGTGCATCGCCTCCAGGGCGGCCGTCGAACTCACCGTGACCAGCAGGTCGGTGCGGTCCAGCACCTCGGCCATGTTGCCGTAGACGAGCTGGAGGTTCGCGGGCACGGGTTCGGCGAGGCTGTCGACCAGCTTCTGGTACGGGTCCCGCTCCTCGTGGGTGGTCTGCTCGCCGGGCCGGCTGCGCAGCTTGACCAGCACGAGCCGGTCCGGCTGGAGGCGGGCGTGGGCGGCGGCGCGCTCCAGGAGCCTGAGCCGGGACGCGCGGTCCTTGGGCACGGACGGCTGGGCGGCGAAGGTGACGGTGAACGGCCGGTCGGCCGAGGGCCGGTAGGGGTCGCCGCCGAGGAACGGCAGGGCGCACTCGACCACCGAGCCGGGGTCGACGTCGACGCTCGCGAAGACGGAACGGAAGCGCTGCGTGTCGTGGCCGGAGTTGGCGAGCACGAGATCCGTGCCGGCCCGGGTCATGAGACCGTCGACCATCTTCTCGTAGACCACGCCGACGTACCCGCTGACCGTGACCGGCCGGCGCCGCCGGCCCTCCCAGGCGAGCCCAAGGCTGTGGACGAGCGCCAGGACCGTGCCGCCGAGGACCGCCAGGACGACGATGTCGGCGTCGGCCAGCTCCTCGTCGTCGACCAGTTCGGCGGCGCGTACCTCGCGCCGGGTGTCGGGCTCGATGCCGATCTCGGCGAGCTGCCGTTGGGTGGGCGTGGACCGGCCCCGCAGGAAGTACGCGTCCAGCGCGTGCTCGGGGGCGATCTGCCGGGCCACCGATGCACCCCATTTCCAGCGGGTGTCCGAGTCGGCGATTACTGCGACGCGTCTGGGAGGCATGCTCGGTGCCCTTCGTACAATGGATCACATAAAGTGAGCAGAGGCTAAGGACGCATTCTTGGCGCAGCATTAGGGATTCCTTCACGGATCCTTGGACAGCCTGGGTGTCCCGTGTGAGGAAAGCCCCGGCCACCCCTGCCACCTGCGGATCCGCAACGGCATGACAGGATCCGCACAGAAGGGCGAAACACAGTCTTTATGTGTTTTTGGCGGATCGCCGGGCAACGCGAGGGCCGACGACGCCCTCCACATGCACCCGGTTCCCGCTCCGCAATTGAAAACGACCGCCCTCGGCGGCGTATTCGACCGTGCCCGGCAGCAGTACCGGTGCCCGGAACTCCGCCCGTACCTCGGCCGCCTCCGGCACCCCGTGCGCGGCGAGACACCGGGCCACCGTCCACATGCCGTGCGCGATGGCCCGGGGGAAGCCGAAGAGGCGGGCGGTGAGCGGGTGCAGATGAATGGGGTTGCGGTCCCCGGAGGCGGCCCCGTACCGCCGGCCGACGTCTCCCGCGATCCGCCACTCCTCGACGACGGGCAGCGGTTCCGGCGGCTCGCTCCCGGCCCTCTCACCGGTGTACTGGGTGCGATGCCGCGCCAGATACGTGCTCCGCGACTCCCATACGACGTCCTCGCCGACCCGGACCCCGGTCACCACGGTGGCCTCGGTGCCCCGCCGGTGCGGGCTCAGCTTCTCCACATGGACGGCCATGTCGTACGTCCCGTCCGCGGGCAGCTCGGCATACCGCTCGATCTCGATGGAGGTGTGCACCAGCCCCAGCAACGGCAACGGAAACTCCCGCGCACTCATGAGCCGCATGGCCAGCGGAAACCCGAGCACATGCGGATAGGTGACCGGCAGCCCGTCATCACCGGTGGCGAAACCGCAGACGCGCTCGTAGGCGGCGAGCTTGTCGAGGTCGGGCCGGACGCCGGGAAGGAGGAGACGGGTACAGGGGAACGAGGCACCGGCACCCGGCCTCTTGAAGGGCGACCGCAGCGCGCCGACGGCGAGCAGCGGGCCGAGAGAGGGGGCCCGGTCAAGGACGATCACAGAGGTTCACCTTTCAATTCCGGCGACGAAAGCGCCCCGTCAGGGGCGCGGGGAACTGCGCGACCAGCCACACACGACCCGCACGTTGAAACGGCGCTCACGCCCCCCAGAAAAACTCTCCCCCATGTCGCCCAAGTCCTGACTCTGGAGTAAGGTTACCGTAGGTAAGCCTATGTCGCAGCTGTCAACCACCCGGAAACGGGCCGAACGTGAAGGACCCTCACGTAACCTCCGGGATTGCACAGGCCCGTCCCCGGACAACCCCCGAAAACCCACAAGCCCGCCACAGCGGCCCCGTACGATCTCCAGCCTGAACCGCCGGTAACCCCTTTCCGAGGGCCGGTGCCGGTGAACGCCTCGGTGCGCGAGGCACGTACGTCATGCAGCAAGCAGTTCACCGCTGCGCGCCCGAGGAGCCGCCCCGTGTCCACGTCCTCTTATCCGAACGCCGCCCCCGTCTCCTCCGGCGCGGCGATCCAGGCCACGGACTACGACGGGAAGCCGATCCTGGTCGAGCCCTTCGTCCAGCGGCTGGACGGGGTGGTGCGGGAGGCGTACGTACCGCCGTTCGCGCCGCCGGTACGGCACGGTTCGCTCGCCGACCTGCCGTTCGAGAACGCGGAGGCGGAGCCCGGCGCCGTGGTGCTCAGCCGCAAGTCGGCCGCGGAAGACGACCGTTGGGAGCATGTGACGGCGGCTCAGTTCGCCGAGCAGGTGCTGGCCGTGGCGAAGGGCCTGATCGCCGAGGGGCTGATGCCGGGCGACCGGATCGCGATCATGGCCCGGACGACGTACGAGTGGACGCTCCTCGACTTCGGCGCCTGGGCGGCCGGCCTGGTGACCGTGCCGGTCTACCCGACCTCGTCGGTCTTCCAGACCCGCTGGATCATGCACGACTCGGGCGCCGTCGCCCTGGTCACCGAGACCAGCGCGCAGGCCGCCGCGCTGGGCCCCGAACTCGACCGGCTGCCCGACCTCAGGCACCTGTGGGTGATGGAGAAGGGGCACGTGGACCGGCTGGCGGAGGCCGGCGCCCAGGTGCCGGACGCCGAGGTGGGCGTACGCCGCGGGATGCTGGGCCCCGACACCCTCGCCACCCTCATCTACACCTCGGGCACCACCGGCCGCCCCAAGGGCTGCGCCCTCTCGCACGGCAACTTCTTCGCCGAGGTCGACAACGCGATCGAACTCCTCTACCCGATCTTCAAGTCGCGCAACGACGAGGAGGTCTCCATCCTCCTCTTCCTGCCCATGTCCCACGTCTTCGGCCGCATGGTGGCGATCGCCTGCATCCGCGCCGGGGTCCGCCTCGGCCACGCCCCCAGCCTCAAGGCCGAGGACCTGCTCCCGGACCTCGCCGCCTTCAGGCCGACCTGTCTCCTCACCATCCCCTACATGCTGGAGAAGGTCTTCAACACCGCGCGCGCGAAGGCGGAGGCGGGCGGCCGGGTCTCGGTCTTCGACCGGGCCACCGGGGTCGCCCAGCGCTACGGCGAGGCCCTGGAGGCCAAACAGACCGGCACCGGCAGCGGGCCCGGCCGCGCCCTGAAGACCGCCCGCACCTTCTACGACCCGCTCGTCTACCGCCGTATCCGCACCGCCATGGGCGGCAAGGTCCGCCACATCATCTGCGGCGGCTCCCCGCTGGGCCGCCGCCTCGCCGCGTTCTACGCCGGGGCCGGCATCGAGATCTACGAGGGCTACGGCCTGACCGAGACCACCGCCGCCGCCACCTGCACCCCGCCCCTCAAGCCCCGCCTCGGCACGGTGGGCTGGCCGATGCCCGGCACCAAGGTCCGGATCGCCGCCGACGGCGAGATCCTGGTCGCCGGCGAGCACGTGCTGCGCGGCTACTGGGACCCGGCGGCCGGCGGGGTCGTCCCGGCGACCCGGGACGGCTGGCTGGCCACCGGCGACCTCGGCGAACTGGACGACGAGGGCTACCTCACCATCACCGGCCGCAAGAAGGAGATGCTGATCACGGCCGGCGGCAAGTCGGTGGCCCCGGCCCCGCTGGAGAACTGGCTGCGCTCGCACCCCCTCATCTCCCAGGTGATGCTGGTCGGCGACGGGCTGCCGTACGTCAGCGCCCTGGTCACCCTCGACCGGGACGGCCTCACCCACTGGCGCCAGATGAACGGCAAGCACCCCGTGCCGCCGGAACTCCTGCTGGACGACGCCGAGTTGCGGGCCGTTCTGCAACGCGCCGTCGACGAGGCCAACAAACTGGTCTCCCGCCCCGAGTCCATCCGCCGCTTCGAGATGCTCGGCGTCGACTTCACCGAGGAGGCGGGGCATCTGACCCCCTCGATGAAGCTGCGCCGCGAGGCGATCATGAAGGACTTCGCGGCGGAGGTCGAGGGCCTGTACGCGAAATGATCCGCGGCCGTCGCGCGCAGTGATCCGCGGTCGTCTCTCGCGGTGGTCCGTGGCTGTCGTGCGTAGTGGTCTGTGGCCGTCCCGCGAAGCGGTCCGCGGCCTCGGTGTCCGGTGGTTTGCGTTGGGCCACCTGGCCCACCTGGCGCGATGGCGTCACAGGGACCGTCCAGGACCCGTGATTCCATCGCGCCAGGAGGTACACCATGGCCGACGACCGGCAGCAGGGCACCCACCCTCGACCGTCCACCACCCGGCGCCGCGTGCTTGCCGCGGGTGCTGTGGCCCCCGTCCTCGCAGGCGCGGCGACCCCGACCGCCCACGCGCTCTCCCGCGAACGCCCGCGCACCCTGGTCGAACCCGAGATGACCGACCTCGCCTACTGGACGGACGTGGCCAAGGCACTGGGACGGCCGGGTGACATGAAGCGGTACATGTACCACACCGGCCTGCCCCGCCGGGACCTCAAGGTGGTCTCCCGGGGTGTGCGGATCGAGACCTCGCTGGCCCTCGGCACCCACGTCGCCTTCGTCCGCTACAAGGACGGCGCCCATCTGCTGATGGGCGACGCCGTGGTCACCGAGCACGAACTGGACGGCTTCAGCGACGCCATCCTGGAGCACGGAATCGGGATCAACGCCGTACACAAGCATCTGCTCGCCCACCAGCCCGCCCTGTGGTGGCTGCATCTCCACGCCCACGCCCACGACCCGGTATCCGTCGCCCAGGGGCTGCGCGCGGCCTTCGACCGCACCGGCACCCCGCCCGACCAGCCGCCCGCCACCCCGACCCTCGACCTGGACACCAAGGGCCTCGACAGCGCGCTCGGCAGCAAGGGCGTCCAGGACGAGGGCATCTACAAGAGCGTCTGGGCACGTGTGGAGCGGATCGCGGACGGCGACATGATCCTGCCGCCCGGCCTCGGCTCGACGACCACCGTCAACTTCCAGCCGCTGGGCAGGGGGAAGGCCGCGGTCAACGGTGACTTCGTGATGACCGCGGGCGAGGTCCAGCCGGTCCTGAAGATCCTGCGCAAGGGCGGGATCGGCCTGGTGGAGCTCCACCACCACAACCTCTACGACGAGCCGCGCCTGTTCTTCCTCCACTACTGGGCGATCGGCGACGCCCTGCGGCTCGTGAAGGACCTGAGCGCCGCCGTCCACGCCACGAACGTGGTGCCGTTCTCGTGAGCGACCGACCGATGAAGGAGAAGAACGTGCAGGCGGTCAACTGCCCCTTCGGTTTCAGCGAATCCCTCGACTTCGACCCGACCCTGGCCGGCTTCATGGCGCGTGAGTCCCTCGGCACGATCCGGCTGCCGTACGGCGAGTCGGACGCCTGGCTGGTCACCAGGTTCGAGTCGGTGCAGCAGGTGACCACGGACCACCGGTTCAGCCGGGCCGGGATCATCGAGCACGACTATCCGCGGCTGACGGCCGAGCCGATCGTCTCCCCCGAGTCGATCAACGTGATGGACCCGCCGCACAGCAGCCGGATCCGGCACCTGGCCACCCAGGCCTTCACCGAGCGCCATGTGGACCGCATGCGGAGCCGCATCACCCTCCTCGCGGACCGGCTGCTGGACGGGATGGAGGCGGAGGGCCCGCCGGCCGACCTGGTCCGGCACCTGTCCAACACCCTCCCGCAGCACACGATCCTGGACCTGCTGGGCATCGAGCGCGCCGAGTGGCCCCGGATGGAGGAGGAGGTCCACCGGCTGCTGGTGCTCGGCGCGGGCAACCGGGACGTCGCACGGGCGGCCAAGGAGGACCTGACGGCCTACTTCACCGAGCTCGTCGCCGAACGCCGGAACAAGCCCGGTACGGACATCATCAGCGTGCTCGCGGAGGCACGGGACGGCGAGGACCAGCTCGACGACCGGGAACTGGCCGTCCTGGCACTGACCTTCACGCTCAGCGGCCAGGACACGGCGACCTGCCAGATCAGCAACATCATGTACCTGCTGCTGACCCGCCCGGAGCTCGCGGAGTACGTCCGCGCGCACCGGGAGAACCTCACGGACTGCATCCACGAACTGCTCCGGTACATCCCCTTCCGCAAGGGCGTGGGCATTCCCCGGGTGGCGCTGGCGGACGTCGAGCTGGACGGGGTGGTCATCCGGCGCGGCGACTTCGTGCACGTCTCGTACCTGACGGCCAACCGCGACCCGGACCGCTACCCGGACCCGCACGAGATCGTGCCCGACCGTGCCGGCGCCCCTCACATGACCTTCGGCTGGGGCGGCCACCGGTGCATCGCGGTCCCCCTGGCGATGGCCGAACTGGAGGTCGCCGTGGGCCGCCTCCTGGACCGCTTCCCCTCGCTCCGCCTCGCGGTGCGGCCGGAGGACGTCCGCTGGGACACCGAGACCATCCGCCGCTTCCCGCTGGAGCTGCCGGTGGCCTGGTAGGCCGTACGACCGGTCCGTACGGCGTGCGGCGGTATCTCAGGCGTCGGTGGCCAGCCGGTCCAGCCATTCCCTCAGCAGGTGTTGTTCGGCGCCGCTGAGGGTGGTCTGGTCGGGGAGGGAGGCACGCAGGGCGCGGGCGGCGCCGGCGGGGCCGGTGGTGCGTACGGCGGGCTTCTCGGTGGTGACGGCCGTGACCATCGCCTCGCGGAGGGTGGTCAGGAGGGCCGGGTCACGCTCGGCCTCCGGCATGGACAACCAGGTGAGGACGGCGCCGCGGGCCGTGGCGTGGATGACGTTGGCCGCGAGCGCCTCACCGACGCGCAGCCGGCCGCCGACGGCGAGCCGTCGGACCCGGCCCTTCAGGATCTCCAGCCCGGTCCGGAAGGCGGGCGAGTCACTGCGTGAGACGTCGCCGTACATGAGCGCGTACAGCGCCGGGTTCTCCAGCCCGAACCGGACCGCCAGGTCCCAGCTGTCCCGCAGGTCCTGGATCGGGTCCTCGGGATCCGGGACGACGCGCTTGCTCGCGAGGAACGTGGCGAAGCCGTGCTCGGCCACCGCTTCCAGGAGCCCCTCCTTGTCACCGAACAGCCGGTAGATGGCCGGGGGCTGGAGCCCCGCGGCGACGGCGACCGCGCGGGTGGTGATGGCGTCCCGCCCCTCGCGCTCCAGCAGCCCGATGGCGGCGTCGATGACGCGCTGCCGGGTGCCGGGGGCGGAGCCGGCGGCCGTGGCGGCGTTCGTGTCACGTGATCCCGATGGCATGTATCAACGGTATCGCGCACTTGATTCCATCGTTAGTATCGGTGTTATCGTATTCGTGTTTCCAATGTTATCGCCAATGTCGTCGCCATCGCTGGAGGGCATCGTGATCGTCGTGACCGGAGCCACCGGACAGCTCGGAAGCCGGATCGTGGAGCGGCTGCTGGACCGCATACCGGCCGACCGGGTCGGCGTCAGCGTCCGCGACCCGCAGAAGGCGCAGGCGCAGGCCCTCGCGGACCGGGGCGTGCGCGTGCGGCAGGGCGGCTTCACCGAACCGGCGGGCCTGGCGCACGCCTTCGAGGGCGCGACCCAGATCCTGATCGTCTCCGTCGACCGGATGGGCGAGGAGACCGTACGGCAGCACCGCACCGCCATCGACGCGGCCGTCGCGGCCGGCGCCCGCCGCATCGTCTACACCGCCCAGATGGGCGCGAGCCCCACGTCCCGCTTCCAGGCCTGCCGCGACCACGCGGCCACGGAGGAGGCCCTCGCCGCCTCGGGCGTCCCCTGGACCTCTCTCCGCAACGGCTTCCACGCGGCCAGCGGGCTCCACTTCCTCGCCGAGGGACTGGAGTCCGGAGAGGTCGCCCTGCCCGTCGACGGCCCGGTGTGCTGGACGGCCCACGCCGACCTGGCGGAGGCGGCGGCGGTGATCCTGGCCGACGAGGGCCGCTTCGAGGGGCCGACGCCCTCGCTGACCGGCTCCGGGGCGCTCACCTTCGCCGAACTCGCCGACCTGGCGACCGAGCTCACGGGCCGTACGATCAGCAGGACCACCACACCGGACGACACGTTCCGCGCGCACCTGGTGGACGGGGGCGTCCCGGCGGAGACGGCCGATCAGCTCCTGGGCATCTTCACCGCCGCCCGCGAGGGCGAGTTCGCGGCCCCCGACCCCACCCTGGCGAAGCTGATCGGCCGCGAACCGGTCGGCATGCGGGAGCTGCTGCGGCAGCAGCTGTCCGGAACCCGCGGGCGTCCGGACGCCTCCTGAGCGGGAGTTCCGCGCATGCCCGTCCTCAGCCGATCCGGGTGAAACCGGCCTCGGCGGTCGCCGGGGCCGGTGCGGTCGCCCGGGCCAGCTTCTCGCCCTCGATGTCGACGTGCGGGAGCCGGCGGTCGATCCAGCCGGGGAGCGACCACGCGCGGTCGCCGAGCAGGGCCAGGACGGCCGGGACGATGGTCATGCGGACCACGAACGCGTCGAAGAGCACGGCGGCGGCGAGGCCGAAACCGAGTGACTTGATCATGGCGTCGTCGCCGCCGATGAAGCCGCCGAAGACGCCCGTCATGATGAGCGCGGCGGCGGTGACGACCTTGCCGCTGTGCCGGAAGCCGTCGGTGATCGCCTCGCGGGCGCCGGCGCCGTGGACGTAGGACTCGCGGATGCGGGTGACGAGGAAGACCTGGTAGTCCATGGCGAGGCCGAAGACGATGCCGACCGTGAGGATCGGCACCAGGCTCATGATCGGGCCGGTGGTCTGGAGGCCGAACAGGTCCTTGAACCAACCCCACTGGAAGACCGCCACCATGGCGCCGAAGGCGGCCAGGACGGACAGCAGGAAGCCGAGCGCCGCCTTCAGCGGTACCAGGAGGGACCGGAAGACGAGGATCAGGACGAGGAAGGCCAGGCCGACGACGAGCAGCAGGTAGGGGACGATCGCCTGGGCGAACTTCGCGGCGACGTCGAGGTTCAGGGCGGTGGTGCCGGTCACCAGGCCCTCGGCGCCGGTGGCGGCCCGGGTGTCCGCGGTCCGGTCACGGATGTCGTGCACGAGGGTCTTGGTCGCCTCGCTGGTCGGCGCGCTGCCGGGCGTGACGGTGACGATCGCGGTGTCGCCGGCCGGGTTGTAGACGGCCGGGGCCACGGTGGCCACGTCCTTCATGACGGTGATGTCGTCGGTGAGTTCGCCGACGGCCTTCTTCGTCGCCGCCGGGGCGGAGTCGGTGACGACGACGGTGAGCGGGCCGTTGAAGCCGGGCCCGAAGGACTCGGCGAGCATGTCGTACGCCTTGCGCTCCGTGGTGGCGGGCGGCTTCGATCCGTCGTCGGGCAGGCCCAGTTGGAGCCTGGTGGCGGGCAGGGCGACCAGGACCAGGCCGGCGGACGCGACGAGCAGCACCTTCCAGGGGCGGCGCAGCACGAAGGCCGCCCAGCGCTCTCCCAGCGGCGTCTTCGAGGTGGCCTTCGGCCTGCGGCCCGCGCGGCCGAGGACCCGTTCGGGAGCGAGGGCGAGCAGGGCCGGGACCAGGGTGACGGCGACCAGGACCGCGACGACCACGGCGCCGGCCGCGGCCATGCCCATGGCGGTGAGGATCGGCAGCCGGACCACGGCCAGGCCCACCAGGGCGATGACGACGGTCAGTCCGGCGAAGACCACGGCGGAGCCGGCGGTGCCGTCGGCACGCGCGGCGGCCTCGCGCGCGTCGTGTCCCGCCGCTCGTTCGGAGCGGTAGCGCGAGACGATGAACAGGGCGTAGTCGATGCCCACCGCGATGCCGAGCATGGTGGCCAGCGCCGAGGTGCTGCTGTTGAGGTTCAGGGCCGCGGTCAGCGCGGTCACCGAGGAGACGGTGATCCCGACGCCGACCACGGCGGTCGCCAGCGGCATGCCGGCCGCGGCGAACGAGCCGAAGGTGACGACCAGGACGAGCGCGGCGAGCACGAAGCCGACCGCCTCGGAGGAGCCGCCGGCTTCGGTGGCCGTCAGCGCGGTGCCGGACGCCTCGACGGTCAGGCCCTTGTCGCGGGCCTCGCCGAGGACCTTGTCGAGGTGCCGGTGGTCGGTGTCGGTCAGGTCGGCCGGCTTGGCGGAGTAGGTGACCTGGGCGTAGCCGGTGGTGCGGTCGGCGCTGACGGTCTTCGCGGCGAAGGGGTCGGTGACCGACGCGACCCGCGGTGAGGACCCCTTCAGGTCCTTCAGCAGCGCCTTCACCTCCGCCCGCGGCCCGCTGCCGGTCAGCTTCTGCCCGTCCGGCGCCCGTACGACGACCCGGGCGCTCGCCCCCTCCGCGTTGGCGGCCGGGAACTTCTCGCCGAGCAGGTCGTAGGCCTTCTGTGCCTCGATGCCGGGCAGCGTGACGCTGGAACTGCCGCCTCCGCTGCTGCCGGCCGCCGCGGCGCCCGCGACACCCAGTACGACCGCCCAGAGCAGCAGAACCAGCCGGCGGCGCTCGAAGGCGCGGCGGCCGATCCGGTGCAGGAATGTAGCCATGACGAAAACAGACTCCGTACGTCGGAAGGGGAGATGAGGGAAGGCGGGGCGCATGCGTCGGCGGTCGAGGGCCGAGCGCACGGGGCGGTGCTCCGGGGCATGCGTGGCCTGTCGTCGTCGACGACGACAGGCTCGGGGCCGGGGCACCGGCGCCGGGGAGACGCCCGTGCCCCGCAACCATGCTGCGCGGGACCGCACCCGGGCCGCGTCAGCCTCTGGTACGGGCGGTGCCGGACCGTGTCGGTCATCCGGCCGACAGCACAGGACCGGGCCGGTTTCCTACGCTGGTAGGCGTGGACTGGAAACTTCCGTTTTCACCCGGTGTGCGCCGTCTCATCACCGCCGCCGCCCTGCTGGCCCTGGCCCTCACCTGGGTGGTCGACCTCGTCGCGGTGTTCCAGCCGGCACAGTCGAGCGTGCCCACCCGCTGGCTGCCGGTGTTCGTCACCGGTCCGCTGGCCGTGCTGGCGCTGCCCGACACCCGCTGGTCGCCCTCGCTCACGGCCCGGTCGGTGGGCGTCGCCGTCATGTCCGCCGCGCTGACCTGCGTATGCCTGGTCGACTCGCGGCCGGTGAGCGACTGGGGTCTCCTGGAGGCTCTCGCCCTGCTGTTCCTGATCGTCCGGGTGCTCGCCGAGACGGATTCCGACCGCACCACGGCATGGACCGTCGCCGCTCTGGTCGCCGCCGTGCTGGCGCTGCCGCTGCGCGGCCGTACCCTGTCCGGCCTCGTGGCCGGGCAGTACGTGCTGACGGTCGCCCTCGCGCTGTCGGTGCTCATCGGCTGTTCCCTGCGCGCCCTGGAGACCCGCAGGCGGCGCGCCGTCCAGGACGTGCGCTACGCCGAGCGGCTCGCCCTCGCCCGGGACCTGCACGACCTCATCGCCCACCACATGACGGGCATCATCGTGCAGGCCAACGCGGCCCGGACGGTGCACGCGACGGCCCCCGAGAAGGTCGAGCCGGCCCTGGAGGCGATCGCCCGGTCCGGGACGGAGACCCTGGAGTCGATGCGGCGGCTGGTACGGGTGCTGCGCGAGGACGACCACCAGGCCCTGCGCCCGGGGGACCTGCTCTCGGAGCTCGGGGATCTCGTCGCCGACTTCTCACGCCGGCAGCCGGACGCCCCCGCGGCCCGGTTCGAAGCCTCCGCGACGGCCCGGACCAGCCGGTTCGGCCCGGAGGTCGAGACGTCCGTGTACCGGGTGGTCCAGGAGGCCCTCACCAACGTGCACCGGCACGCCCCCGGCGCGCGGGTGACCGTACGGCTGGACGCCGACCCGGACTGGCTGCACGTCAGCGTGGCCAACAGCAGGATGCACCGGCGCACCGGCGGCCCCGCGGGCGGCCAGAGCGGCCTGGGGCTGATCGGTCTGCGGGAGCGTGTCGAGGCACTCGACGGCACGTTCACGGCCGGTGCCGTGCACTCCGGCCAGTGGGAGGTCCGCGCCAGCGTGCCCCGCTTCCCGGCGGACTCCCCGCTGGGCCCGCTGCGGCGGACGCCGGCCGCGTGAGCCGTTCAGGACCGCGAGGTGACCACGCCGTGCTCCCACGCCCAGGCGGCGACCTCCACCCGGTTGCGGGCGTCGGTCTTCGCCTGGATCCGGGCCAGATACGTCTTCACCGACGACAGCGACAGGAACAGCTCCTCGCCGATCTCCTGGTTGGTGCGGCCCACGGCCACCAGCCGCACGATCTCCGTCTCCCGGATGCTCAGCCCGGCCGCCTCCGCGTCCCGCGCACCGCGCGGACCGCGCTGCAACTCGCCCAGCAGACGGACGGTGACCGCGGGCGAGACCAGGGCGTCCCCGCGGGCGGCCGCCCGGACCGCCTCCACCAGCAGCTCCGGGGACGCGTCCTTGAGCAGGAACCCGCAGGCGCCGTACCGCAGCGCGTCCCGTACGTAGTCGTCCTGGTCGAAGGTGGTGATGACGACGACGTTCGGCCCGTGGCCGTCGCTCCGCCCGGCCGCCAGCGTCCGGGTGACCTCCAGCCCGTCCAGCCGGGGCATCCGGATGTCGACCAGCACGACATCGGGCGTCAGCCGGCGGGCCAGCTCGACGCACTCGACCCCGTCGCGGGCCACCCCCACGACCCGGATGCCCACCTGGGCGTCGAGGATCATCTCGAAACCGGCCCGCACCAGCTCCTGGTCGTCGGCGATCACCACGTCGATCTGTTCGTCCGTCATGGCCGGGTCCCCTGGGGGCTGTCCGCTCGCGGCACGCGGGGGATCGGGGTCCCGGCGTCGCCGTCGTGCAGCATCGTGATGATCCGGTCCGCGTAGTCGGCCGGTGCCGTCGTGTCGAGGCTGTCGCGGTCGTGGTCGTACGCCATGCCGACGATCATGAGCGTGAGGTGGGCGGCGGCCGCGTTCCACAGCTGGTCCCGGCCGCTGCGCTCCGCGATCGCGTCCTCCAGCAGCAGGCGCTCCCGGTGCACCAGGTCCCACAGCCGGGCCCGCGGTCCGGGCGCGCGGTCGAGCTGCGCGCGCAGCCGGCGCAGCCGGGCCAGCTCCTCCGGACCCGTGTCCAGCACGGCGCGCACGGTCCACCCGAGGGAGACGGCTACGTCCTCCCCCTCGGGCCGGGTCCTGAGCATCCCGGCGAGCACGCCGACGGTCCGCTCGACGGGGGCGAGCAGGATCGCGTCCTTGTTCTCGAAGTACCGGTAGACCGTGGAGACCGCCACCTCGGCCCGCTCCGCCACCTGCTCCAGCGTCGCCGCCTCGTACCCGTCCCGCTCGGACAGCGCGATCATGGCGTCGTAGATCGCCGCCCGGACCTTCTGTGCCTTCTTCTCCCGGAGCCCCACGCGGCAACCGTAACAGAATGAGAATTCTTCTCATTTGGCAATGGTTACCGACCGGTGAGTGCCTCCACTCCGCCGACGCCGGCGGCCGCACGGAACCAGCGGCCGCACGGAACTAGGTGACGCCCGTCGCCCGCAGCAGCGCCGTCACCGCCGCCGCCCCCACGACCACCACGACGAACGGCGCCTTCCGCCAGGCGAGCACCCCGCCCACCAGCACCCCGGCAGGGCGGGCCCAGCCCGCGAAGCCCCCGTGCTCGGTCAGGGCGCCGGTGGCGAGCAGCGCGACCAGGAGGACCACCGCTCCCGCCGACGCCAGCTCCGGCTTCCGATGGAGTGGATCGCCGGTTCGCTGAAGCGGGAGCGGGCCCGGGCCGGGCTCTCGCTGTCCGAGCTGGCCAAGCGGGCCGGTATCGCCAAGTCCACGCTGTCCCAACTGGAGGCGGGCAGCGGCAATCCGAGCGTGGAGACGCTGTGGTCGCTGGGCGTGGCGCTGGGCGTGCCGTTCAGCGCCCTGGTCGAACCGCCGGCGCCCGGCGTCCAGGTGATCCGCGCGGGGGAGGGGCCCACCGTCGCGTCGGAGCGGGCCGACTTCGCCGCCACCCTGCTGTCGGCCTGCCCGCCCGGCGCCCGCCGGGACGTCTACCACCTGCGGATGGAACCCGGCGCGGCGCGCGAGTCCGAACCGCACATTCCGGGGACGGTCGAGCATCTCGTCGTATGCGGCGGGCAGGTGAAGGCGGGGCCACGCGGAGAAACCGTCGAATTGAACCCCGGGGACTACCTGACGTATCGCGGGGACGTCCCGCATTCCTACGAGGCGCTCGTGCCGGGCACCACGTTCGTGCTGGTGATGCAGCACGTATAGGCGGGCGGGCAAAGGCAGGAGCCCCGTCGCCTTACGGCGCGGGGCTCCTTGGGTACTGCACTCAGTCTGCGATCAGACTTGGTTTGTCTGGGATCAGACGGGGGTGACGTTCTCCGCCTGCGGACCCTTCGGGCCCTGCGTGACGTCGAAGCTCACCTGCTGGTTCTCCTCGAGGGAGCGGAACCCGCTGGCGTTGATCGCGGAGTAGTGGACGAAGACGTCGGGGCCGCCGCCTTCCTGGGCGATGAAGCCAAAGCCCTTTTCGGCGTTGAACCACTTCACGGTTCCGGTAGCCATAAGCCCTCCTTGGGCTCAAAAGGGTCGCCCTGCTCCAGAACCTGCAAGTGTGAAAACAAACTAAGTGCCGCACAACTGCATATGTCTGAAAACGACGAGAGCCCGCGGTTACATGCTCCGCAGGCTCTGTACTGCAAGGGAAACCAAACTGCAACTTGCGGCGAGCCTAGCATGTGGGCAGCGGAAAGCAACAGAGGCCAAGATCACGTCACCCGGACGTTTGAATGAACGCTGGGGTGCCTTGACGGCGGGGGCGGTCCCAGCACCGTACCCCACGGGGTCTAGTCTCGCGATGTGGACAATTCTCGCACCCGGCCGCGCGTCGGGCACATCCAGTTCCTGAACTGCCTTCCCCTCTACTGGGGCCTCGCGAGAACCGGCACCCTCCTCGACTTCGAGCTGACCAAGGACACCCCTGAGAAGCTCAGCGAGCAGCTGGTGCGCGGCGACCTGGACATCGGGCCCATCACCCTCGTCGAGTTCCTGCGCAACGCCGACGACCTGGTCGCCTTCCCGGACATCGCCGTCGGCTGCGACGGCCCGGTGATGTCCTGCGTGATCGTCTCCCAGGTGCCGCTGGACCAGCTGGACGGCCGCCGGGTCGCCCTCGGCTCCACCTCGCGCACCTCGGTCCGCCTCGCCCAGCTGCTGCTCGCCGAGCGCTACGGCGTCCAGCCCGACTACTACACCTGCCCGCCCGACCTCAGCCTGATGATGCAGGAGGCGGAGGCGGCGGTACTGATCGGCGACGCGGCCCTGCGCGCCAACCTGCTGGACGGCCCGCGCTACGGCCTTGAGGTCCACGACCTCGGCACGCTCTGGAAGGAGTGGACGGGCCTGCCGTTCGTCTTCGCGGTGTGGGCGGCGCGCCGGGACTACCTGGAGCGCGAACCGCACATCACCCGCGAGGTGCACAGCGCCTTCCTCGACTCCCGCAACCTCTCCCTGGAGGAGGTCGCCAAGGTCGCCGAACAGGCCGCCCGCTGGGAGGCCTTCGACGAGGCGACCCTGGCCCAGTACTTCACCACCCTCGACTTCAGCTTCGGCGCGCCGCAGCTGGCGGCGGTGGCGGAGTTCGCCCGCCGGGTGGGCCCGACGACCGGGTTCGCGGCGGACGTGAAGGTCGACCTGCTGGCCCCCTGACCCGCGTCGGCGGCGTGATCCGCCGGGCAGGCCCTAGGCTGCTGCGTGGACTCTGTGGGGGTGGGGGCGCATGCAGCAGCTCGCGGGCGACGAACCTGCGGCCGTCGGGCCGTACCGGCTGCTCGGCCGGCTCGGCTCCGGCGGCATGGGCCGCGTCTATCTGGGCCGTTCGGCCGGCGGCCGCACCGTCGCCGTGAAGATCGTGCACCCGCACCTCGCACTGGACGAGGAGTTCCGCGCCCGCTTCCGCCGCGAGGTGGCCGCCGCCCGGCGGGTCGGCGGTGCCTGGACGGCCCCCGTCCTGGACGCCGACCCGGACGCACCGGTGCCCTGGGTCGCCACGGCCTACGCGGCCGGTCCCTCCCTGACGGCCGCCGTGACCGACGGCGGCCCGCTGCCCGCGCACACGGTACGGGCGCTGGCCGCGGGGCTGGCCGAGGCGCTGGCGGCGGTGCACGAACTGGGCCTGGTGCACCGGGACGTGAAGCCGTCGAACGTGCTGCTCACCCTGGACGGCCCGCTGCTCATCGACTTCGGCATCGCCAGGGCCACGGACGGCACCGCCTCGCTGACGTCGTCGGGGGTCTCGATCGGGTCGCCGGGGTACATGTCGCCCGAGCAGATCCTGGGCAAGGGCGTCACGGGTGCCGCGGACGTGTTCTCGCTGGGCGCGGTGCTGGCGTACGCGGCGAACGGGGAGCCGCCGTTCCCGGGCGACTCCTCGGCCGCGCTGCTCTACAAGGTCGTCCACGAGGAACCCGAACTCGGATCGCTGAGCGGTGAGTTGCGGGAGGTGGCCGAGGCGTGCCTGGCGAAGGAGGCGGGGCGGCGGCCCGGCCCGGCACAGGTGGCGCGGCGGCTGGCTCCGGAGGGGGCCGCGCGGCTGGTGGCGGGCGGGTGGCTGCCGGGGGCGCTGGTGGAGCGGGTGAGCCGGAGCGCCGTGGAGGTGCTGAACCTGGAGGTGGCGGAGGCCGCGGGAACGGCGGCGCCGGCCGTGCCGGTGTCCGGGCCGGTGGGGTTCAGCACCCCGTCGGTGGTCGGGGAGTTCGGACCGGCGCCGACGGTGCCGCCTACGGTCGTACCGGAGCTGCCTTCGGTGCCGCCCGCGGTCGTACCGGAGTTGCCGACGGCGCCGCCCGCGGTCGTACCGGAACCGCGGGACGCCGTGCCGACGGCGCCCGGGAAGGTGTCCGTGAGCGTCGCCGCGACCGCCGTACCGGGAGAGGGCGGGCGGGGGCGCCGGGTGAGCTGTACGGTCGCGCTCGCGGTGGCCGGGGCGCTGGCGGTGGTCACCGTCGGGGTGGGGTTCCTGGTGAAGCCGTTCCTCGGGACCGGCGGCGGCGGATCGAGCAGCGACGCGGGGGCCGCCGCCAAGTCGCCCTCGGCGTCAGGATCCGCCGCGGCTTCCGGCGCCGGGGCGATCCCGGCCGCCTACCTCGGCACCTGGGAGGGCTCGGCCACCGCGCTGTCCGGCAACCTGCCCATCGGCACCTTCCGGGTCACCGTGGAACAGGTCGCCGTCGGCGCCGAGGTGGGCCGGCTGCGGCAGACCGACCAGCTGGGCGGGGTCTGCACGGACATCCTCACCCTGAAGTCGGTGACGGCCGCCAGGCTCGTCGCCTCCTCGACCGGCGCCGAGGGCAACCACGACGGCTGCGACCCCGGCACCAACACGGTCTACCTGACCCCGAGCCACGGCGACCTGGTCTACACGTCGGACAGCTCGGCGGAGGGGAACCCGGTGGCGGTGATGACGAAGACGGGGGACTGAGGACTCCCGGGGTCCCCCGTCGTACGACTACTGCGGGGTCGTCACCGTGACGTGCTCACCGCTGCCCAGGTGCAGCATGCCCTTGCCGGGCTGGATCGGCCCGCCCACCATGGCCCGGGTGGTCCGGATGCCGATCAGCTCGCCGGAGCCGGACTCCTGCGGGGAGAGCAGGATGCCGCGGCGGGCCTTCTTGGCGTCGACCTGCCAGCCGGAGAAGCCGTCGCAGATCTCGTCCTCGTCACCGGCGATGACGACGGCCAGCCCCTCCTCGGTGCCGCTCTCCACGATCCGCTTGAAGACCCCCTCGGCGTCGCAGTCGTCCAGCACCTCGGCATCGTCGACCAGCACCACGATCGGCTCGGCCGGCGACGCCGACGCGAGCACCTCCGTCAGCTCGTCCTCGTCCACGTCCCGGCCGGTGAAGACCTTCAGCACGCCTTCCTGGCCGTCCAGTTCGCGCAGCGGCGACTGCCGGGGCGCGGCGACCACGATCCGGACCCCGTTGGCGAGATAGGAGCGGGCGAAGCCCAACAGGGTCGTGGAGCGGCCGGACTTGGCCGGGCCGCCGATCACGAAGGCGGGCACGCCCTGCGCCAGGTCGGGCCCGAAGGCGGTGAGTTCGTCGCCGCCGACACCCACCAGGGCCCACAGCGGGGAGGCCGCCGCGGCCGGGTCGCGCATGGCCCAGGCGTCCTCGAAGGAGATCCGGCCGGGCAGCACGTCGACCCGGAACGGCCGCCGGGAGCGCGGCACCTGGGCGTCCCGGACCTCGGCCGCCTCGCCGATCGCGGCGATCGCGGCGGCCTGCCCCTGACCGGTGGTGTCCGCGGCGAGCAGCGCGAACTGCGTCTCGGCGGCCGTCTCGCTGCGGAAGGCGCGACCCGGCGGGATCTCCTCCGGAACCTTGCGGGAGTTGATGTCCAGCATCGAGAAGTCGGCGCGGTCGGCGAGCCGCAGACCGTACTTGTCCTCGGTGAGGGAGGAGATCCGGCCGGCCAGGATCTGCCGGTCGCCGGTGAGGACGAGATGGATGCCGACGCTCGCGCCCTCCCGCATCATCACCATGATCCGGTCGGTGAGGTCACCGTGGTTCAGCTCGCCGAGGGTGGGCAGCCAGCCCTCCCAGCGGTCCAGGAGCAGCACGATGTGCGGCAGCCGCTCCGCCTCCGGCACGGCCGCCCGCTGCTCGCCGATGTCCGCGAACCCCCGGTCCGCGAGCAGCTCCTGACGACGGGTCAGTTCACCGGAGAGGCGGGCCATGAGCCGTTCGACGCGCTCGGTCTGGTTGCGGCTGACGACGGCGCCGCAGTGCGGCAGCCGGGTCAGCGCGTTCAGCGCGCCGTTGCCGCAGTCGATGCCGTACAGGTGCACGTCCGCACAGGAGTTGGTGCGGGCCAGCGAACCGGCGATGGTGCGCAGCACCTGGGACCGTCCGGTGCGCGGGGCACCGGCGATGATCAGATGCCCGAAGGTCGCGAAGTCGACGGCGACCGCACGGCGGGCCTGGTCGGCGGGCAGGTCCTCGACACCGTACGCGGCGGCGGGCAGCGAGCCCTGGGCCTGCACGGCCGGTACGTCGTCGAGCAGCAGCATGTCGTCGAGGGCGGGCAGCCACGGCGAGTGCTGGGCCGGGATCCGGAGGGCGGTGTTGGCCTCGCGCACGGCGTCGACGAGCACCTTCAGGTCGGTGATCTCGTCGTCCTCCTTCGCCTCGGACTTGGGCTTGCGCAGCGCGGCCCGCCCGAGGTCCTGCCAGGACAGCGCCCCGGCCCAGGGCGCGAGGGTGGCCGGGTCGGCGGCACCTGGCCGCCTGCCTCCGACCCGCCCCGACTGGAAGGGGACCAGCGAGGCGTGCCCGAGCCGGACGTACGCCCGGCCCGGCGTGCTCTTCGCGATGTGCCCGGCGTCGGGCGCGTCGATGACGTCGGTCGACTCACCGGCGTCGGTCACGCGCAGCGCGATCCGCAGGTTGGTGTTGGCGCGGATCTCGGGCGACACGACGCCGGAGGGCCGCTGGGTGGCGAGCAGCAGGTGAATCCCGAGCGACCGCCCACGCTGGGCGATATTGACAAGTCCCGTGACGAAGTCGGGCAGATCACGCACCATCGACGCGAACTCGTCGATGACGATGAGCAGTCGGGGCACCGGCGCCCGCGACGGATCCCGCTTCACCAGGTCCTGGTAGTCCTCGATGTCCTTGGCGTCGGCGGCGGCGAGGATGTGCTCGCGCCGCTTGAGCTCCGCGCCCAGCGACTCCAGGGCCCGCTCCACGAGGTGGGCGTCGAGGTCGGTGACCATGCCCACGGTGTGCGGCAGCTTGACGCAGTCCTTGAACGCCGAGCCACCCTTGTAGTCGACGAGCACGAAGGTCATGTTCTCGGGGGTGTTGGCGACGGCCAGCGCCGCCACGATGGTCTGCAGCAGCTCGGACTTGCCGGAACCGGTGGTACCGGCGATGAGCCCGTGCGGCCCGTCCCGCCGCAGGTCGATACCGAACGGGCCGTCGTACGACTCCCCGATGACGGCCATCGTCGACTGCCCGCCCATCCGCCACCGCGCGGCGATCGCGTCCCGCGTCGGCGGCTCCAGCTGGAGCACGTCGAGCAGCCGGCTCGAGCCGGGCAGGGCCGAGTCCTCGCTCTCGCCGCTGATGTCCCGGAGCGGGGAGAGCGAGCGGGCCAGCCGGCCGCACCAGGCGGCGGAGACGAAGTCGGGCCGTACGTTCAGCTTGCGCAGCGCCCCGCTCTGCTCGACGCGCAGCCGCAACTCCAGGTCCTCCGGAGCCTGTTCCTCGCCGGCGCCGTGCTGGGGATGCCAGGCCTGGAAGGACGGGAAGCCGCCGACGGCACGCTGCGGGACGGGAGTTGCCTGGGCTGCCGCCGCCTCCTTACTGGCCCGCGGCTCGGCGACCACGACGCCCTGGCACTCCCCGGGAAGGAAGCGCTCCTCCTCGTCGAGGCAGATGGAGCGGATGGCGACGCCCGGCCCCTCCTTCAGCAGCCGTACGACACCGGGCATGGACCGCAGCCGCCGCGACCCGTCCCAGATCACCACGATGTCGGGGTCGGAGAAGGCGGGCCCGTCGATCTTGCTGCGCCCGCCCTGTTGCAGGGCCTTCTGCCGGCCGTCGAGGAGCTGGGTGAGCTCGCCGACGCGGGCGCCGACGGTCTCGGAGTCGGTGCCGATCAGGACGTTCACGTCCTGGCCGCCGGCCGGGCGGGAGTGCGGCAGCCAGCGCACCCAGTCCCAGCGGGTGCCGGCGTCGTTGTCGGTGAGGACGTAGAACTGCACGTCCATGGGGCTGTGCAGGACGGCGGTCTGGGCGACGGCCCAACGCCCCAGCGCATGCGCCGAATCCCCCGGCCCGGCGACCCCGATCACGCCGAGGTCGCGCAGCGACAGGCCGACCGGGGCGTCCTCGATGTACCAGCGGACCTTGCGCTTGTGCTCGTCCTGCTCGGGGTCGTCCAGCTCGACCTCGGAGGGCACGCGCCCGGTGCCGAACCGGATCAGCAGATGGTCGGCGTCGGTGCGCCGCCGCTCCCACAGCCGGGTCCGCGGCCCGGTCCCGTACGTCAGCACGGCCGCCGGATCCGGCACCGCGCCGCGCCGCTCGGTCCGCTCCGCGACCAGCGCCTCCTGCGCCTCCCCGTCGATCCGCGCCTTGTGCTCCTTGTACTCCTTGAGCTGCTTGGCGTGTGACTTCCTGCCGTGCTTCTTGTCCATGAAGTAGTTGCCGAAGAGCATGATCGGGCTCATCACGGCCATGATCAGGTAGTACCAGCGATGGAACATGAAGACGGACACGACCGCGCCGACCAGCGGCAGCACCGCCATCAGCCAGGGCAGCGGACGGGCCTCGTAGTCGCCGGGCGGGTTGGGCAGCGAGAAGTGCGTCTGCCGGTCGGCGGGGCGCAGGCGCGGGGGCCGGTTGTAGTCGAGCCCGGCACCGTCGTCGGACCACTTGAGGGCGGCGTTGGGCGGCGCGTACCCGGTGATCTCGAGGAGAGTGTTGCCGACTGCGAGCTGGGAGTTGAGGGGCCAGTCCCCGTCCCCCTTGAACTCCTCCCCGTCCAACCGCACGTCATCGACATGTGTCTGCACTTTGCAGGTGCCGTCGATGGCGATGGTGAGGGTGGCGGCGCGGGCGGGCAGTTCGGGGTCCTCGACGCGGAGGTGGGAGGCGGCCCCGGTGCCGATGTCGTACCGCCCGACACCGAGCCGGTGCACGGCGCCGGCGGCGGGACCGCCGGCGACCCGGAACTCCACGACACCGGTGGGCTCGCCGAGCAGACACCCGGCGGGGTCGTGGAGGCTGACGACGACACCGTCCCGCAGCGGCGAGCCGACGACGGTGGCGGCGGGGTCGAGGGCGTACCCGTCGACGTAGGCGTGCGGCCCGGTGGCCTGGACGGCGGCGGCCTGTTGCCGGTGCGCGCCGATGGGGATGACCTGGGCGCCGCCCGCGCCGGCGTCCGGATATCCCAGACCGACCTGCCGGGCCAACTCCCTGGCGACGTCTCCGACGGTCGACTCGGGATCTGCGTCGAGCACCACGTCGGCGGTGGCACCGCCGACCGGGTCGACGACGGTCAGACTCAGGCGCACGTTCCGTCCCCCAACACACCGAGAGCACCCAACACAGTGGAAGTGACCTTAGCCGCCCGCTCTTTCCCGGATGCAACGGGATCTGCACGGTTCACGATTCCGCCGCACAAGCACCGTGCGGTCGCACGCGTCACCCCCGTAGGATCTTTGCTCGTGCGGACGGCCATGTCATGGCCAAGGATCCGCGCGAAGGGTGCCACGGGGGAAGGCCCTGAGGCCACACCAACGGGAGGGAGCCGTCATGGCCAGCAAAGACACGGATCTCACATATGCGGAGATGGAGAAGGTCGCCGGCGACCTGATCAAGGACATGCACGACCTGGAAGACAAGATCAAGAACGTCGAGAAGCGCGTCTCCGCCCTGGTGGAGAACGGCTTCACCACCCAGAAGGCCTCGGGAGCGTACGACGACTCCATGAAGGACTTCACCAAGGGCGCGACGAAGACGATCCAGGGCCTGCACGGTCTGTCCGACTTCCTGAAGAAGGCCAAGGAAGCGTACGAGCAGCTGGACGAGTCGCTGGCGAAGCAGGCCAAGGGTTAGTAAAGTCCTGGCAGTTGGGCGACCGGGTGCGACGGAGCGCGAGCTGTGCTCCGTCGCACCCGGCTGTCAGGCCTCGGTGGCTCCGGCCCCGCCCGGTTGCGGACGACGCGCCAGGTACGTGTGCAGCTCGCTGCGCCGCTCCTCGGTCGTCAGCGTGAGCCATGAGCCGTCCTTGAACCGCAGGAGCAGCCTGTCGTTCTCGAACTCGGGGAGCGGGTCCGCAAGGACCGCGTCCCCGGCCGGGATCTCGGCGACGACCTGCGTGAGGGCGTCCCGGCGGACGGACACGCGCTTGGGCGGAGCGGCCAGCAGGATCCGGTTCGCGGCAAGCGCGACCAGGCGTTGGTGGTGGGAGGAATGGCTGTACCACTGCAAGAGGAGGCGGCCGGCCGCCCCGTTCCAGTCGCCGTCGAAGGTCTTCTCCAGGCCGAGTTCGACGATGGCCTCGTCCCGCCGCTTCTTGTCGAGCTGCGCGGCGCGGTGACGCTCCTGCTCTCCGGTGGTCGACAGCATGCGCCTGACCGCCTCCTCGGCCGCACCGAGGAGGCCCAGCAACTTCCCTATGAACAGCAGGGGCGTGCCCAGAGCGACACCGAGCATGCCGAGCGGCGGCATGGAGGCAGGGCGCAAAGGCCCCGATCCGGCTGCCCGTTGGACCTCGGCGGGTGGTTCGGGGATCTTGCCGATCGTGCACCAGGCGGCCGCGTCGGGTGTGACGCCGAGTCGGTCCCGTACGGTGCGGTCGGTGCTCGTGGACAAAGCCCGTCCCACCTTCCATGTTGTTTGCCGAAGGAAGTCTCGCGGCAGTGTCTCATGTCCATGATGGGGGATTTTTTCAATGGCGGACAGAATCAGATACGACCTCGACATGATCAAGGGGTGCTCGCGCACTCTGGGCAAGCTCCACAATGAGTTTGATCAGCACGGGAACCCTGCGGACGGCTATGAGGACGAACTGGGGCACGGTGGCCTGAAGGACGCTTTCGACGAGTTCGGGACCACCTGGAAGAAGACGCGCAAGAAACTGTCGAAGGAACTCAAGAAGCTGGCCGACTACACCGGAGCCGCGGCCCAGAAGTACGAAGAGGTCGACCACGAGTTGGCCAAGGCGATTGCCGAGAACACGGGGAAGGGCAAGAAGTGAGCAGGCGCTCCAGCGATTGGCCGCCGCTGTGGGACGGAGATCCCACACCGGGCGATCCCGACGAAGTCGCCGCCCTCGGGCGGAAGTTGCGGCAGATGGCCGACACGATCGACGAGCAGGCACGCGTCATCAAGGCGCTGTCCTCGGTCGAGGGCTGGGACAGCGATGCCGGCCGCGCTTTCAACGAGATCGCCGACGGCGCCGGAGACCGGCTCAAGAAGGCGTTCGAGCGGTACGACGAGGCGGCCAAGGCGGTGGGTACCAAGGTGGCCGAAGGCGAATCGAGCGAATTCGCCGGAGAGTTGCACCGAGCTCAGAAGAAGGCCGACAGGGCCTTGGCGGATTACCGTGAGGCCAAGTCCGATCACGACCTCGCCGACCGGGAGGTGAAGAAGTTCACGGACAAGTACCTCGTCAGTCAGATACCCGAGGCGGACAGGCCCGAGTACGAGCGCTGGGAGAAGAAGCGCGACGAGGCGCTGCACCGTATCGGCCAGGCACGCAAGGAAGTCAAGGACGCCCGGGACATCTTCGACGACGCCGGAGACCGCGCCGCCCGCCATATCAAGGACGTGGTCCACCATGATGCGGTGCGCGACCCGGGCGGATTCATGAACTGGCTCGCCGACTGGGCGGACATGTTCTCCAACATCTCCGCGATCCTGTCCGTTCTGGCGGTCGTCTGCGCATTCATCCCGCCGTTGCAGTTCCTGGTGCCCATCTTCGCCACCCTCGCAGTGCTCACCAGCGCGGCGGCCTTGGCAGGCCACGCCTACGACATGTCGGTGCGCGGCGGGAAGGTCAACTGGCTGAAGCTGGGTACGGACTTTCTGGGAGTTCTTCCCGGGCTCGGTGCGCTCAAGGGTTTCAAGGCCGTGAGCAAGCTCAGTGGACTGGCCAAGCTCAGGGCCCTCTCCAAGGCCGGCACCTGGGGAGAGGCAAGCCTTCGAGGACTCGACGGAATCGGGCACAACTTCCTCAACGGCATGAGCGTGGGCTTGACGAACAAGGTCCTCTCCCAAGGTCTCAAACTCGGACAGAGGCTCAACGTCGCCGGTCTTCCGGAGCGGTTCGCCCCCATCGGCGGAAAGCAGATCACCGCGGTCATCAAGGGGAACGGCCTCGCCAGCGCCCTCCACCGGATGTTCAGCGGTGAGAACGGTGGGACCACGGGTTACCAGGAGCCGGAAACGTCCGAGCCGACCCAGACCCAGACTCCGGCCCCGTCGCCTCAGCCCTCGCCGAAGCCGTTCCACGCGGCTCTGGCTGCGTAGCCGCAGCGCTGTGACTGCGACGGAGACCGCGGGAAAGGAGGGTGGCGCAGGTGGATGACACGACCGACCTCGGTGAATGGGAATTCGTGGGCCGCCGGGGCACAGAGCCGGTGCGCATGGTCCCCGCTGAGGTGATCTCCGCGATCCCCAGGGCCAGGACGGAAGCCGAGCGGCTGGGAGAGGAACTCCGCTTCGACTTTCTGGACGACCGGGCGGTTCTGCGGATGCTCCGGCGCCGGCATCAGGACGAGGTGGCGATGTTCAACGCGGGGTTCAGAACCGGTGTTCCCCTGGCGCTCATCGGGTTCGGCGCGGCCGTGTACTGGGGCGGCGTGGTCCAGTACTGGGAGTCGGAGGCGGCACGTCTCGCTTTTGCGGGCTCGGCCGTCGTCGTCGTACTGACCCTGCTTGCCGTCTACGCGCGCACTGCCGCGGTGCACTGGGGCGACCCCGTTCGCCAGAACCTCCGGGCCCGCGCCAGGGGATACCGCGAACTGGCGCATCTCGCACGCAAGGAAGGGGCGGACATTCCCCCTCACTATCCCCACTACGGCCCCTACCCGTTCGCGGCCACCTTCCGCCCCGAAGCGGACCGGGCAGAAACCACCGATGGAGAAGGCCTGTCGTGAGCGCCGTAACAGCAGAGGAGAACGTCCAGGGCTCCATAGGCGGCCCGGGCATCGAGGTCCGCTGGATCATGCCGGAGGGGTTCTTCGAGATCCCGATGGATGCGGAGAGCCTGGACGAGACCGCCGAGCAACTCGTCGAACTGGCCCGTGCCGTGATGCCGGAGGCCACCTTCGAGGTACAGCTGGAGTGGGCGGTCATGGTCGCCGCGCACTACGACTCCTTTGTCGAGGCCGGGATCCAGTACTCCGGCTTCGTCATGACGGAGGTGGACGGGGAGCGGTGTACGGCGACGGTCACCGTCAGCATGATCGATCTGGACGAGAGGGCCGGCCTCCATCCCGTCGGGTTCCTGGGCTCGACGATGCGTCATCTCAACCTGGGACAGGTCAGCGAGGTCGCGCTGCCGTGCGGCCCGGCTGTGTCCTGCATCGGGACCAGGAAGGGGAGTCTGCCCGGCGGCCTCACCGCGTCCGGAGCCGATGAGCCGGTGGTGACCTCCTTCATCCAGGTCCAGATACCGCTGAGCAACGGGACGGCTCTGGTCCTGGAGATGGGCACGCCCACGCCCCAGGCCTGGGACGTCTTCTCGGCGATGTTCGCGGGCGTCGTGAAGAGCGTCCGCCTGTTCAACGAGTCCGGCAAGCCGATGGTGATGCCCGGATGACCACGAAGCCCGACGCCATGGCACCGCCCAAGGACTACCGGCTCCTGGTTCCCCGGGACTGGTTCCGCATCGACCTGACCCAGGACCGCTGGCGTGCCCAGCTGAAGACGTTCGTGGACCACCAGGCCGAAGGCAAGAACGTTCCGGCCGAGACCAAGCGGGAGACCTGGGCGACCCTCCGCAACACCGCCGAGGCCGGGGTCAGGACCGGTGCGCTGGAGTTCTTCCTGAGGCCGGAGCTGGAAGGCGGCGGCATCCTGCCCGCTTCGCTGGTCGTCTCGTTGATTCCCCGGACCGGTGGACTGACTCCCCGGGACCTCCAGACGACGCTCGAAGCGAAGCAGAGGCAGAACGCCTCCCTCGCGGAGTTCTCGGTCGTCGCCCTTCCCGCAGGGGAGACGGTACGAGTCGTCGGCCCGACGACGCTGGACCTGTACGTGCAGATGCCCGGTGGCGTCGGCTATCTGGCCCTGGCGTTCGCGGTGCCGCTCAGCGGAGCGACCGGTCCCATGCGCAGGCTCTGCGACTCGATCGCGGAGTCGTTGCGGTGGATCGTGTGAGGATCACTCGTCCGGGCGCGGGTGAAGAACACGAGCATTTCGCCTTGTGGACGGTGAGCTGACCCCGCAGCGCGCGCTCCGCGGAACCGGCGGAGGGAAGCTCTGCGGGGCACATGCCTCCCGTCAGCGGTTCACGGCTTGGGCTTCCTGGACCTTGATGTCCTGGGTCGTGCCGAAGGTGCCGTCCGGCAGGTCGCCGCGCACGCCCCCGGTTCCCGACCAGCCGATCTGCCAGGTGATGGTCGCCTTCAGGTGGTAAGCACCGCCGCTCGACGAGCGCAGGTACTTGATGCCGCAGGGTGGGGTCAGATGAGCTTTGCCCTTGGCGTACTGCTCGCCGATCGAGCCGTCGGAGTTCAGGGTGCACACACCGGAAGCCGGATAGGTCTCGGCGTCATCGGTGCCCGGCTCGAGTTTCAGTGAGACGGGCTTGGCGGTGGTCGTCGCCTGGATGTTGAGGCCGCCGGCGTTGAGCGACGCGGTGACCGACACCGGCTTGAACTCGGCCTTGTCCAGCCACGCCCAGGTGGCGAGGTTGACCTTGGTGATGTCCGCCGGGGCGAGGGTCACCTTGGTGTCGGGGAGCTGAATCGCGTCGTAGGCGGCTTCGGCCAGGATCTTCGGGGTGACGGCCTGCGGAACTCCCGGGTCGTCGTTGTTCGCCACCCAGAAGGGAAGGTCGCTGCATTCCCAGCTGGCGGGGTCGTCCATGCGGTCGGGGTTCTGGACCGCGACCCACCAGTTCCCCTTGTCGGCCTCGTCCTCGTTGTAGTTCTTGTACTTGCCATCCTTGTAGATGTCACGGAACTGACCGACTGCGGCCTTGGCGTAGTTGGCCTGGCCGGGAGTGTTGATCGTGTCCGTGTACATCGTCTCGACGTAGTCCTTGAACTCCGCCACCGAACGGGGTTCGTACCAGCACGCCGGCGGGGTCCAGTCCGTGACCGGCTGCACGGCGGTACCGCTGCCCCTTGAGCGCACCGAACCGGAATAAGTCACTCTGGAAACGAGTGTGCCGGCGTTGGAGCTGCCGCTCTGCTTGGTGTTGCCCTGGGAGCCCTCGCTCGGCGGCCAGGTCGCGGACGCCGTTCCTGCGGCGGTGAGAACAAGAGCCCCCGAGAGCAGCCCCGCCAAGGCGAATCGGCTGCTGGACGTCACGGCGTGCATGACTTACTGCCCCTCTGCGAAGTGAGCTTCGTCGTCTGCCATACGCCTTGCTTGTTCTTTTCGAGACGAGTCGTGTAGACGACGTACGAGTCATCGTTCACCGCGGTCTTGACGACCTTGCCCGACTTGCGGACCTTCGCGAAGGCCTTGCTCTGGTCCTCGCAGTACACAACTCCAGCCGACGTAGAGTCGAAAACGTCGATCTTGGCGTTGTAGTAGCGGTTGACGCCTGTGATCGAGTAACCGTCCTTCGCGATGGACTCCACCCAGTCCTTGGCGTCTGCCAGTGCGCCACCGCTGTAGTAGAAGTTGAGCGCGGGCAGTTCGGGATCGCCCTGCGTGATGGCGTAGTTGGTCGCATCGATCCGATGGGCCACGTCCCCGAGGACCGCGTCCTTGGTCGTGTCGCCGGTCTTCCAGCTTTCGAAGGTGTCGGTCAGGTCGCCTGGCAGTGTGATCTTGGGCCTGCCGGCGGCGGCACTTTCGGTCGGCGAAGCCGACGCTTTCGTACTGCCGCTGTCGGCCCCGGCGATCTTGTCGTTTGCTTTCGAACCCGCGTCCCCGCCGCCGCAAGCCGTCAGGAGCAGGGCTGCGGAGGCGACGAGCGCGGCAGCGGCGGGCAAAGTACGGCGCTTCACAGTGAACTCCCCGTGAGACAAAAGTCCGTTCAAGAGATCTGACGGTATCGGGGAGGTTCTCGGTTTCGCCAGCGCGAACTTTCCTGTGCAGGTGTGACCTGTGTCCTGATCGTGCCTGAACGGCCCACGGCCTCAGGCACGTTCGTGTGCTGCGTCCGAAGTGGGAGTGCCGTGAGGTACGAGTTCAGTTCCGCTGTCGAGGTGCCTTGCATCTCGGTCAGGCACGTGGCGGGTGTGCCGATGTGCCACAGGTCCTCACCCTGCGTGCCGAGCTTGCAGACGCGCAGGGTGAGGCTGGACCGTTGGCCGGTGCAGTAGAGGAGGCGGAGAGCGTGTCGGTCAGGGGCTGACGGCCGGTGTCGGTTCGGGGGCTTGGACGGTCACGGCCGGTGAACTCGGTCGGTGTCTTCGCGGTCCTCTGTGTCGTCCGGTACGACCAGGCGCCCGCCCCGGGACTCGGCGACTCGTAGCGCGTCGGTGAGGCACTCGGCGAGACGGATACCGGCGTAGCGGACCTCGGTATATGGCGACATGGGATCGTCCAGCACCTGGCGGGCATGGCGAAGCACATCGGTGCCGGTTGCGAGTTGGGCGGCCTCCAGGTTGTCGGCTAGGCGGGAGAGATAGCCGCCGTTGTTGTCCGTGTCCAGGTAGCAGGGCTTGCCTTCGGGCGTGGACCAGGGGAGGAGACGCCGGGAGGCCAGAGCGTGTGCGTTGCTGTTTCCCTGCTCCATCACACAGCCACCTCTGGCGTGCCGATCACGTGCTGGTCGAGATCGATTCCGAAGTCGGCGGCGAGTACGAGAGCGAGCCGGCGGCGCTGCTGGAGGGCGGCCTCGCCCTCGCAGGCGGTGAGGTAGGGGCGGACCAGGGCGGAGTCGGTGCCGTCGAGGAAGGTGACCAGGCCGTAGGGCGACCGGTGGCTGGGGAGGGGCGAGGGCTCGGCGCTGAGGGGGCAGCGTGCGAGGGTGAGGTGCAGGTGGGGGAATGAAGGCCGGTGAGCACGGCGGCGCCGTTTCCCGGTGCCGGGGGCGAAGAGGAGGCGCAGCCATTGGAGGGCGCGGGGGATAAGGTCGTGCATGTCGACGCTCCTTGTAAGCGTTGGCCATGCCCCGGGAGGTAGCCGCCTCGCCGGGGTCTTTGTTGACCACTTTGCCCTAGGACGCGATAGGTAGCAACCGGAAGCATTAGGTTGCATGTGGACGTTCCCTCATGTGGTGCCTTGCTTCAAGCCGCCTTAGCGTGCGGCTATGGCTAACGATCGGTGGACGCCCGACCCGACAAGTCCCGTCTACGTGTATCTGCAAGTCGCACACCACATCGCAGAGCAGATCCGCACCGGACGCCTGCCGGTGGGCGCACGGCTTCCGGCTGAACGTGATCTCGCCGAGCAGTACGCGGTTGCCATCAACACTGCCCGTCGGGCCGTGCGCGAGCTTCGGGATCAGGGTCTTGTCATCACTGTGCCTATCAAGGGCACGTTCGTGCAGGCCCAGGAGCCGTCCAGCAAGCCGGCCGAAGACAGCGGACCGAACACATGAAGGAGCCGCGCGTTGTGCGCGGCTCCTTCTGCTCCCTGGGCGTCCTTCGGGCTACTCGCCGGCCCCGTTTCTCTTCGGGACTCCCGGGGCCGCCGGTAGCGGGAACCCCGCTGACCGCCCCAATCTCATCAGCGGTTGACCGCCTGGATTTCCTTCACGGTCACGTCCTGCTCGTACGTCGACAGGCCGTCCGGCAGAGCCGGCTGCTGGGCGGGCCCGTCCGGGTCGGCCGAGTCCGTCCACGTGACCTTCCAGGTGATCGACGCCTTGAAGGGGTAGGTGCCGCTTCCGGAGGATCGCTGGTACGTGACGTTGCAGGCCGCGTCCTTGCTGTCGACCGTGTACCCGTTGTCGCCCTTCACCAGGTCGTACGTGCACGTCTGCGGGTCGGCGTCCGCGGTACCGGCGTCGACCTTGAGGGCCACAGGGGTCGCCACGGTCGTCGCGGCCATCTCGACGCCCTTGTAGTTGATGCTGGCGGTCGTCCAGACGCGGTCGAAGTCGCCGTCCAGCTTCACGCGCGTGCCGAGGTTCACCTTGAGCCGGTCGGGGCTCGGGCTCAGGACCACGGGCGGGGTGGGCAACTTGGTGGAGTTGTACGCGAGTTCGGAGAGGGTCTTCGGAGTCAGCTGGTTCGGATCCGCCTTCGGCTGGGCGGGCGGGACCCAGATCTCCCAGTTGGCCGGGGTCACGGGACAGGCGTCGGTGTAGTCGTCGTGGCGGAACTGCACCTGCCACCACAGGCCCTTGTCGCCCTTGTGGTAGTCCTCGTCGGCGCGCTTCTTGGCGTAGCTCGCGGCCGGTTCCTGGGCGCCCTTGTACGAGGACTTGATGAACTCCTCGTACTCGTCGGGCGTGTACATCGGTTCGTACCAGCAGACGGGGGGCTTCCAGTTGGCGTTCGAGGACGTGGCAGTCGCCGTGGAGGTGGATGAGCCGGTCGTTTTCTGTTTGATACGGATGTGGGCGCCGATGGTGCCGGCGCCGGAGTCGGCACCCGAGTCCGCGCCGGAACCGCTGGGCTGCTGATCGGTCTTGGTACCGCCCTGCTTGCCGCCGACCTGGATGTCCCCTGCGTAAGCGGGGGACAGGGACCCGACGGCCACGACGAGAACTGTTGCGACGAACGTCCCGAGAGCCGGACGGGCGGTTGCTGGCCTCAGCCCTGCACGCACGACGTGTCCGCCTTCTTCCAGTTCTGCTGTGTCACTTGCCAATCGCCGCGGGAGTCCTTCGCGGCCTGGAGCGTGTAGAGGATGAAGTCATCGGCGCTTGGCTTGGTGCGTAGCACCTTGCCGGATTTGATCTCTTTGCTGTAGCCCTTGCTCTGGTCCTCGCAGTAACGGACGGCAGCCGTCTTGGCGTTCGCTACGTCCGTGACGTCGAAGTTGAAGAAGCGGTAATCGCCGGTGACGGTGAAACCTTGCTTTCTGATCGTCGCAACTCGCTGAGTCCAGTACGTGAAGGCCGATGCGGCGAAGTAGCGGCTCATGTTGGCCGTCTGGCCCTCACCCTTGGCGAAGGCCTCCAGCCGGGCCTGGGCCGAGTACGCCACGTCCCGCGCAATGGCGTCCTTCGCGGCGTCCCCGGTTGGCTGGCGCTCCACGGTCGTCTTGATGTCCGACGGAAAGTCGAAGCTCGGTGCGTTCTTGTCGGTCGATGCGGAAGCAGAGGCCGAAGGCGACGGAGAGCCCGACTCTCCGGCACCGGCCCCGGCGATCTTGTCGTTGCCCTTGGAGCTGTCGCCCCCGCCTCCGCACGCCGTCAGTAGCAGAGCTGCGGTCGCGGCGAGCGCGGCGGCAACGGGCATGGTGCGGCGCTTCACTGTGGACTCCCCCGTGAGAATGAAGTTCGGCAAGACTGCAAACGGTATCTGTGGGATCCAGGGTTTCGCCACCGCGAACATCGCTGTAAACGTGATGATTGAGGACAATCGAGGTGTCCCGCAGGCGATGGCCCTGTGGTGGTGGCGTGCTGGCTCCCTGCCCTGGGGCAGCCGCATGGGCATTGTGAAGATTGCGCGGGCATGACGTGGACGCCTGTGTGGCCTGCTGTGCCGCCCTCCTCCTTTGGGCTCCCTTTGCAGTCTGTTGGTTGTAGCCCCGAAAACCCTCGACACACAGTGACCCTGGCCCCCTGCGTCTCGCGGGGCGGCCGGGCAGGTAGGTGTTCACGGGGGTAGTGGTGGCGGATCACGTCAAAGTGTCCACGAGCGAGTTGCGGGAGATCAGCCGGTCTGTCGCGAAGTTGAAGTCCAACTTTGAACATGCGAAGGATCTCGTCGACTCGTACGGGTCCGAGATCGGGTCTGGTGAAGTGGCCGGCGCGCTCGGTGACTTCGCGGACGACTGGAAGAAGAAGCGCAAACAGCTCTGTGACGGGCTGGAGTTCCTCGGGAAGACCGCGGGCGAGGCGGCGAAGGCCTACGACGGTGTCGATCAGCATCTCGCCGACGCGCTTCTCAAGGCCCAGTCGGGGGACAAGTGAGCGATCACGACTTCTCCGGGGTGGACTGGCAGACGGCCCGGTACGACGACAAGGAGTTCGCTCCCGGTGATCCGTATGAAGTCGCCCGGCTCGGCAAGCGGATCTCCGACACCGCCAAGCTGATCGAGGAGCAGGCCGGCAAGCTGAACAACCTGGTCGACGGGAACGGGTGGGACTCCGATGCGGGGAGGGAGTTCACCAAGAAGACCGGCGACACCGTCAAGCTGCTCGGTCAGTCGCATCAGCGGTACGCGGCGGCCGGGGCGGCCCTCGGGTCCTCTGTGCCGTACGAGCCCATCGCCGACCAGGTGCGGGAGAACTGGGCCACCGCTCTCAACCATGCCCAGAACCGGGTGCGCGCGGCGCTGAAGAAGGCTGCGGCGGCCGATACCGACAGCACCAACTACCAGAAGCAGATCGATCAGCATCCGTCGAGTGACGACAACCACCCGGACAAGCAGAAGCTCAAGCGGCAGAAAGAGGCCTCGGACGGGGAGCTCGACGCCGCGAAGCGGGAGCTCCGGGCCGCGCTCGACTACCGGGACACGCAGGCCGGGTACGCCGCCAAGGCGATACGGGACGCCATCGACCACGACGGGCTGAAGGATCCCAAGCACCACTGGTGGGACAACTGGAAGGACTGGGTCGCCACCATCGGTCACTGGGCGGGTGTGGTCGCCGGTGCGTTGTGCCTGCTGTCTCTCGTCATCGGCTGGATTCCCATCATCGGCCCTTTGATCGTCGCGGTGGCCCTGGTCGCCTCCGTGGTCGCTCTCGTCTGCGACACCGTCTCCGCCCTGGACGGCAAGGGCACATGGTTGGACGTCGCCATCGACGTGGTCGGCGTACTGTCGTTCGGGGCCGGGCGGATCCTGGGGACGACGGCCAAGGAGGCGGCCCTCGCGGCGCGCGGTTCGTCGGCGGCGAAGGACGTCCTGGCCGCCCGTGAGCTGGGCGCGAGCAAGGAGTTCGCGGCCGAGATCGCCGAGACGCTGTCGGGAGTCAAACCGGGCAAGATCGGGGAGGCGCTGGCAAAAGGGCCGACGAGTCTGCTGCCAAGGATGCGGTCGGTCGTCAAGGAGTCCTTCGACATCAAGTCGTACTTCCGCGCCATCGGCAAGAACGAGGACATCGGCAAGGGCATCGTCCGCGACGGCAAGCTGCCCAAACTGCGTATGCTCTCCGACTCCGAGTTCAAGGGTATGGCCCGTTCCGCCAACCGCCTCTACTGGGCGAGCCAGGTCGGGCCGACGGTCGCCGGCGTCCTGAATCTGTCGCCCGCGACACGCTTGGAGAAGTACGCCGAGGCCGACCTGTTCAGCAGTGTCAAGAAGGGTGTGCCGGGCCTTGGCGCCAACGGAATCCCCTTTTACAACGGGCATTTGACCGTCCAGGGCTGACGCCCGGGGCTGACGAGAGAACGAGGACACGGCACGTGGCACGACAAGGCGACGGTGACACCGTCGATGAACAGTTCGCCCGGCTCCCGCCGACGGCGCAGACCGCACTTGAGGAGAACGGGCTCGGACTGCCCCAACTGCGGCGGCTGGCGTCGGAGGAGGGTGGCGAGCAGCGCGTGCGCCTCATCCTGTCGGAGTTCGCGCCGTCTGCTTCGGACCCCATCGGGTGGTGGGAGTACGGCGGTGACATCGACGGACGGCGCCGCGGGCCTGTGTGGCCGTGGCTGCGGCTGCTCCTGGTGGCTGTGGCGAGCGTCGCCCTGTGCCTGCTCTCCACCTACTGGATCAACGGCCAGGCGCTGTTCGTGGGTGGGGCCCTCGTCGTCCCGGTGGCCTGGGCCGCGTTCAGGACCCGATGGTCGCGTGGTGGATTCGTGGCCTGCGGCCTGATCGGGGCCGCGTACCTTGTTCTGATCTGGGTGGGTTCCTATACGGCCGACGAGTGGTATCTGCACTTGCGCGGGCAGGTGGCTACGGTCACCTATGAGAAACCGGAGAATGTGGGATCCCACGGGGTCACCACGCTGGCCTGCCGGGTCAAGCTGCCCGACGGGTCTGTACGCCAGGCGTTCTCGAACGACAAGTGGTGTACGGACGAGGTCATGGTCGGTACCAAGCGGACGGCGGTGATCGATCCCTCGGGCCACTACCGGCCGTTCCTGGGTCACAAGTCCGACATCGGCGGCACCGCCGCCGGCTACGTCTGCCTCGGTGCCGCTGCCGTCCTCGTCCTCGCCCCCCTGACCGCCGCGGTCATGAGCCGGGCGAACGAGAAGCGGGGCAAACGCGGTGGCCGGGCGACGGGTACGGCGGGCGCATGACCGACGACACCGAAACCCGCGCCGTCACCGACACCCCCGTCCCACCCCCCTCCGACTACCGCCTCGCCGTCCCCGAGGGCTGGGAGCGGATCGTGCTGGACAGTCCCGAGCGCTGGACCCATCGCATCGACAAGCTGGTGAAGCGGGGGCTGCGGCGGACGGAGGCCACCCCGCAGCTGGAGGCCGCGCTCGCGGAGCGGATGCGGGCGCAGGCCGAGGCTGCGCAGGCCAACGGTGGCGTGGAGATGTACGTCGTCCAGCAGGTCCTCGGTCAGGTACCCGTCTCCGCCGGTCTGGTCGTGACGGTTCTGCGGCCCTCGCCCGGCACCGAACCCGGCGACCTCGGCGACATCGCCCGCTCCCTCGCCCTCCGGGCCGATGCCGGCGATGCCGGTCCCGCCGGTGTCGACGACGTCACCCTCGTCGACCTCCCCGCCGGCCCCGCCGTACGCCACCGCTACCTCCGCCGGCCCGCCGCCGACGACCCCGACGGCAACAAGCTCGCCGTCGCCCACCTGGACGTCTACCTCGCCGTCCCGCACAGCGGCCAGCGGCTGCTGCTCTCCTTCTCCACGCCGACGGCACCGCCGTTGGAGCCGTTGGTGGAGGCCCTGGTCACGCTGTTCGACTCCGTCGCCCGCACCCTGCAATGGATGGCCTGATGCCCGAGTTCGCCGCCGCAACCGTTCGTATGCGGACACCGGAGGACGCCGTCGCGCTGCCCGTGCGGTCCTCCGTCGAGCTGCGTGCGTGGGCTGCGGAGGCCGCCCGGCGGCTCGTCGGCCCGGACGACGACGAGCCGAAGCTGCTCGGCGCCCTCGCCGCCGAACTCCGCGAGGCCGCCGCCGACTCCCGTGAGCGTGGTCCGGTCACCGCGCTGTCGTACGTCCCGGAGCCGCGTCTCGGGGAACTCGCCCGGATCGAGCTGTCGGCGCTGGTCGCCGATGACACCCACCCGGTCCTGACCGTCGAACTCCTCCAGCGCTTCCTCGCCGCCCCCACTCCGGACTCCTACCGTCCGCCCGAGGCCGAGCTTCGTACCCTGCCCGCCGGGCCTGCGGTGCGCGTCCGGCACGCGTACGTCCGGGACGTCGGCCGGGACGGGCTGGGGACGGTGATGGAGACGTGCGCGTACGGCATCCGCGCCGACGAGACGTGGGGGCTGGTGCTGCTCACGTCCTGGAAGGAGTTGGCCTACACGGACGCCCTGTGCGAGCTGACCGACGAACTGGCACGAACCGTCCGGGTCACGGACCAGGTGGAGCGGGGAGCGGGGAGCGGTCAGGCCGCCGTCAGGTGACGGACGAGGGGCTCGCCCTCCAACGACGTCAGGCGGCACCAGGAGCCGTCCGTGAAGGTGATCCTGAAGTCCCGTCCGCCGACGCTGAACGGCCTTCGCTCGACCGTGGCGACAGCGCTCAGGTCCGTCTCCCAGAGGACTTCCTCCCAGGGTTCCCTGGGGTCCTGAAGTCCGCCCAGGACCAGTAGCCGGCGGTCGGTCAGGACCAGGTGCGTGGTGTCCGTGTCGGGGCGGCGGGCCGGGTCGAGTTCCCAGGGGAGGGTACGGGCGATCGTGCCGGGGGCCGCCCACAGCACCGGGAAGTCCGTCTCCTCGTTCTCAGGTTCCTCGCTCCTGCCCGGCGGGCCGGAACCGCGCGGGCCGCTGCCCGGCGGCACGTTGCCCCCGGAGAGCACGGCCAGGACGAGCACCCCGAGAAGGAACGCGGCCGTCAGCACGGCCCACACCACGGGGCCGGTCCTCGATCTGAGCCGGTATGCCGGGCCCGGCGGCCAATCCGGCAACTCGCCCTGTATGTCGCGCCGTTCCGTGTCCCGGAACCAGCGCCGGCCCCTGACCCGGTGCGCCGAGCCGGTCGCGAAGGACACCGGGGCGCGCGCCACGAGCTCCTCACCCGCCGGGGGCTGCCAGGATCGGCGCTGCGGCACGGTCACGGTCTGCCATCCTCGCGGTCATCAGGGGCGGTGGGCATGGGCGGTCGTACGGGCGGTCATCACGGGCGGTCGGCACGGGCGTTCACGGTGGTGAACCACTCGCCCGGCCGGGTGATCCTACTCAGCCGGCGTCCGAATCCGCCCGCCCCGCGTGAGCAATTCGTGCAGGCCTCATGGGTGCGTGGTGACGGTCGCGGGCGTGGGCCGTGCGTGAGCCGGGTGTTCTGGATTCGCCGGCGCACAGTTCGGCCCGCCGCCGAGTCCCCGTATTCTCAACCGCCGCACAGGTCACCGTCGTTGCAGATCGCAACGACGATTTCAGTGAGGTCAAGGAGTCCGGGCGCGCCTTGAGGGGCTTATGTGCGGCTGATACGGTGCGATCGCTTGACACTCACCCCGCGGCGGAGTAATCGGCCGAGTCGGGGTGATTCGTGTGGAGTGTCCGCTTTCGCTGGCCGGCAGGCCTGGCGAGGGGCGTTGACAGGTTTTCAGGGTTCTTGACAGAGAATGTCTTGGCTGTAACGGGGAGCGGTTGCGTGAAGATCCAAGAGCGTACGGGGGCGGGCGCCGGTCGTTCCGCGGGTCCGGCTCAGCCTTCGGTCGGTGACCGGCTTCCCACCGCGCCCCGTGAGCGCAAGCCCGCGCTGGCCGCGCTCGCGGTGCTGCTGATCCTGCTGGGTGCGCTGGGCGCGACGACGCTCGTGCTCCAGGCCGGCAAGCGCATCGAGGTCATAAAGATCACGCAGGACATTCCGGCCGGCTCGTCCGTGAGCGGCAGCAACGTGACCTCCGTCATGGTCGCCGACGACTCCAGCATCCACTACGTCAGGTGGTCCCAGCTGGCGAGCCTGAAGAAGCTGAAGGCCATCAGCACCATCCCGGCCGGTGCCGTCGCCGTCGGTGAGATGTTCGGCGACAGCAGCAAGCTTCCCGCCGGCAAGTCCACCGTCGGCCTGGCCCTCAAGGAGGGTCAGTACCCGAGCGGTATCGAGGTCGGCGACACCGTAGCCGCCTATCACGTCAGCGCCTCCTCGTCCTCCGGCGGTTCGTCGTCCGGCGGTTCGCCCTCCTCAAACGACAGCGGCTCGCAGATCACGGGCAACGCCAAGGTCAGCGCCGTACCGGACGACAAGAGCAGCTCGGATCTCGTCAGCAGCACCAGCTACGCCATCACGCTCACCGTCGACAGCGACAAGGCCGCCGAACTGGCCGAGGCCGCGTCCAACGGCGAGGTCGCCCTCGTCCTCGTGCCCGGCACCGGCAACTAGAAGGCGGCCCACACCCCATGGCGCTCATCGCAATCGCCGCCGACAAGGGTTCCCCCGGCGTCACCACCACGGCCGTCGCACTGGCCGCGGTCTGGCCGCGCCGGGTCCTGCTCGCCGAGGCCGACCCGGCCGGCGGCGACCTCGTCTACCGCAGTGCCGCCGCGCACGGCGGACCGCTCAACCCCAACACCGGCATGCTGTCCATCGCCGCCACGGCGCGACGAGGGCTCGTACCGGATCAACTCTGGGATCACGTGCAGCCGTTGAGCGGCGGCCTGGAGGTGCTCGTCGGGCTCGGTATAGCCGAGCACGCCGCCGGGCTCGCCGGGCTGTGGCCCACCCTCGGCCACGCCTTCGCCGCCCTCGCCGACTCCCCGAACGCCCCGGCCGACGTCATCGCCGACTGCGGACGGATCAGCGGCGACACCCCGGCCGTGGAGATGTTCCCGCACGCGGCGCTCGTGCTGCTGGTCTCGCGCACCGAGCCCGAGGCGCTCGCCCGGGTCCGGGACCGGGCCGCCGCCCTCTCGCAGAAGCTGCACGGCGGCCCGCGCGGTGCCGCCGCCCTCGCCACCCCGCTGATCGGGGTCGTCCTGGTCGCCGACCCGGCCGGTGCCGGCAAGCTGGTCAACCAGGTCAACGACATGCTCGTACACGCCCAGACCGGTGCCCGCGTGGTCGGCACCATCGCCGACGACCCGGCCGGCGCCGACCAGTTGGCCGGCCGCAAGCGCGGGCGACTGGACAAGTCCCTGCTCATCCGCTCGGCCCGCAAGGTCACCGCCGACCTCCACCAGCAGTACGGCGCCACCTGGTCCGTACCGACGCAGGCGCCCCACGCGGGGGCCGGCCGATGACCGCTGTCGACCACCAGTTGGTCAAGCGGTTCCGGCAGGACGCCGGCGACCGTATCGCCGAACAGCGCCGCCAGGACCAGGCGTCCGGCGTCACTCCGATGTCCACCGAGGACGAACGCCACTACGCCCGCGCGGTCATAGCCCAGATCCTGGAGGAGTACGCCCGCGCGGAGATCAACGCCGGACGCACCCCGCTGGACGCGGAGACCGAGGAGCAGTACGCGGCCGCCGTGCACGCGGCGCTGTTCGGCGTGGGGCGGCTCCAGCCGCTGCTGGACGACCCGGACGTCGAGAACATCGACATCAACGGGTACGACCAGGTCTTCGTCGGGTACAGCGACGGGCGGGAGGCCATCGGGGATCCCGTCGCGGAGACGGACGAGGAGCTCATCGAGCTGATCCAGGTGCTCGGCGCGTACTCCGGGCTGTCGTCCCGTCCGTTCGACTCCGCCAACCCGCAGCTCGACCTGCGCCTGCCCGACGGCTCCCGGCTCTCCGCCGTCATGGACGTCACCCGGCGGCCCGCGCTGTCCATCCGCCGGGCCCGCATGGGCAAGGTCTTCATCTCGGACCTGGTCGGCAACGGCACGCTGACCCCCGAGGTCGCGCACTTCATGGCCTGCGCGGTCCGCGCCCGCAAGAACATCATGATCGCGGGGGCCACCAACGCCGGCAAGACGACCCTGCTGCGCGCCCTCGCCAATGAAATCCCCCCGCACGAACGGCTCATCACCGTCGAACGCGCGCTGGAGCTCGGCCTCGACACCTTCCACGACCTGCACCCCAACGTCGTCGCGTTCGAGGAAAGGCTGCCCAACTCCGAGGGACAGGGCAGCATTTCGATGGCCGAACTGGTCCGCCGTTCGCTGCGTATGAACCCGTCCCGGGTCATCGTCGGCGAGGTCCTCGGCGACGAGATCGTCACCATGCTCAACGCGATGTCGCAGGGCAACGACGGGTCGCTGTCCACCATTCACGCGAACAGCTCCAGCGAAGTCTTCAACCGCATCTCGACGTACGCGCTCCAGGCCTCCGAGCGACTGCCCATCGAGGCCAGCCAGATGCTGATCGCGGGCGCGGTGAACTTCGTCGTCTTCATCCAGCGGCGCAACGACTACCAGACCGGCGGCCGCCTCCAGCGCATGGTCACCTCGGTCCGTGAGGTCAACGGCGTGGACGGCAGGGTGCTGTCCAGCGAGGTGTTCGCGGAGGCCCCCGACGGCCGGATCGTCCCGCATGCGCCCATAGCCTGCCTGGAGGACCTGATGGCCTACGGCTACCAGCCGCACGGGGCGTGGGGGTGACGTGACATGAACCTCGATTCCCTGGGCTCCATGGGCGGCCTCTTCTCCACCTCGGTCCTCTACTCCCTCGGCTGCGGAGTCGCCGTCGGCGGCGGACTCGCGCTGCTGGTCCTGGCCGTCCGCGGGCTGCCCGCCAAGCCCGACCACGAGAAGCAGAGGGCCAACGAACGGGCCGCCGAACTCGTCCGGTTCGCCGGCCAGCGCGGTTCCCTCGCGGCCATCATCGGCCTAGCCGTCCTGCTGCTGACCCGCTGGGCGGTGGCCGGTGTCGCCGCCGGTGTCCTGGTCTTCTTCTGGGACAAGCTGTTCGGCGGCGCCGGCGAGGAGCGGGCCGCGATGAAGCGCGTGGAGGCCCTCGCTTCCTGGACCGAGTCACTGCGCGACACCATCGCCGGCGCGGTCGGCCTGGAGCAGGCCATCCCGGCCTCCGCGCGGGCCGCGGCCCCCATCCTGCGGCCGCATCTCGACGCCCTCGTCGACCGGCTGCGGGCCCGGACCCCGCTGCCCGACGCGCTCCAGCACCTCGCCGACGAGATCGACGACGCGTCCGCCGACATCATCGTGGCGGCGCTCATCCTCAACGCCCGCCTGCGCGGCCCCGGTCTGCGCCAGGTACTGGGCGCCCTGGCCAAGTCATCGCGCGAGGAGGTCGACATGCGCCAGCGCGTGATGGCCCAACGCGCCTCCACCCGGCGGTCGGTGCAGATCGTCGTCGCCGTGTCGGTCGCGTTCGTCCTCGGCCTCGCCGTCTTCAACCGCGACTTCGTAGCGCCGTACGGCACCGCCGTCGGCCAGCTGGTCCTCGCCCTGGTCTGCGGGCTGTTCGCGCTCGGCTTCTGGTGGCTGCGCAAGCTCTCCACCATCGAGACCCCGGAGCGCTTCCTGGTCCGCGACCAGTCCTCCGTGCAGTTCGTACGACCGCCCCGCACCGCCCCCGGGCAGCCCACCGGCGGCCAGCAGCCGCTGCCCAACGAGGAAGGAGTACGCCGATGAGCCTGACCATGCCGATCATCGTCGGCGTGATCCTGGGACTGGGCGTCTACGCCCTGATCCGCGCCCTGATGCCGTCCCAGCGCAGCGCGGTCGCGCAGGTCGCCCGGATCGACGCCATGCGGGCACGCGGCGCGGCCTACGAGTCGGCGCGGCAGACCCAGGACACCGGCCGGTTCGGCTCGCTGCGCGCCGAAGTCGGCGAGCGCGTCGCCGAGTTCTACCGGCAGCAGGGCTGGGAACAGCGCTCGCTCCGCGCCGACCTCGCCGTGCTGGACCGCGGCTGGGAGAAGTTCCTGGCGACCAAGGTGCTGCTCGCGGCCGGCGGCCTGGTCTTCGGGCCGTTCCTGTTCGCCGTCGTCTACACGATGGGCTTCGGCCACAACCCGGTCATCCCGGTCTGGCTGGCCCTGGCCTGCGCGGCCCTGTTCTTCTTCCTGCCCGACCTGGAGGTACGACGGGACGCGGCCGACCGGCGCCGGGACCTCAGGCGGGTCATCGGGGCCTACCTCGACCTGGTGTCGATGAGCCTGGCCGGTGGCCGCGGCCTGCCCGAGGCCCTGATGGCGGCCGCCGAGATCTCCGACGGCTGGGCCAACCAGCGCATCCGCAACGCTCTCGCCGACGCCCGGATCACCGGCGTCAGCCAGTGGCAGGCGCTGGGCGCGCTCGGCGAGGAACTCGGCGTGGAGGAGCTCAAGGACCTCTCCGCCTCGCTCGCCCTGGTCGCGGACGACGGCGCCAAGGTCCGCGAGTCCCTCGCCTCCCGCGCCGAGACCATGCGGCACCGCGAACTCGCCGAGATCGAGGGCAGCGCGGGCGAGAAGTCCCAGTCGATGCTCGTCGCCCAGCTGCTGCTGTGCGCCGGCTTCCTGGTTTTCCTGATCTTCCCGGCGGCGATGCGGGTGTTCCAGGTGTGAGCTGAGTGTGAGCTGATGTGAGCCGGTTCGAGAACCTTCGCCAACTGCTGTTTCGAGAGGACAAGTCATCATGAACACACGGAACTTCAGCACCGGGATCCCGGCGGTGGACTTCCTGGTCACCTTCTTCCAGGGCCGGGTGCAGCGCGCCCGCTCCGGCGAACTCGACCGCGGTGCCTCCGCCGTCGAGTGGGTCATCATCTCCGCGGTCGTCGTGGCGATCGTCGGCGTCGTGGCCGCCATCATCAGCAACGCGCTGCAGAGCGGTGCCACCAAGGTCGGCAACTGCATCCAGGGTGCCAGCGACAGCAAGACCTGCTGAGCAGGCGGCAGGCGCACGAAGAGACGCAACGGGGATGACGGGGGTCTGTGTGGATGTGAACGGATGGCTGCGCCGCCGTGCCGCCGCCGCGCGCGGTGACTCGGGCATGACGGCGATCGAGTTCGTGTTCCTCACCCCCGTCCTGTTCTTCATGATCTTCGCGACGGTGCAGTTCGCGCTGTACTTCTTCGCCGACCATGTGGCCCAGGCCGCGGCCCAGGCCGGCGCCCGCAAGGCCCGCGCCACCGCGGACGCGGAGCCCGGCGCCTGGCGCGGCGAGGCCCAGGACGTGGTCGACTCCTACATCAGCCAGCTCGGGCCGCAGCTGGTGCTGTCGCCCGACGTGAAGATGCTCCAGCCGGAGCAGACCACGGTCGGCGTCGAGATCACGGCCCGCATCCCGACGGTGTTCCCGGGTCTTGACCTGAAGGTGCACGCGCGGTCCGCGGGGCCCGTGGAGCGGTTCGTGGAGGACAAGAACTAGATGCCCTCTGCAACGGACGTGTCGAAAAGAGCCCGGGACGACGACCGGGGGCTGTCCACCGTCGAGGTGGTCATCCTCGCCCCGGTCATGATCCTGTTCATTCTCGTGCTGGTCGCCTTCGGCCAACTCGTCGACGGGCGTGGGGCGGTCGACGGCGCCGCGCGGGACGCGGCCCGTGCCGGGTCCATCCAGAAGGACCACGCCACGGCCATGTCGGAGGCGAAGAAGGCCGCCGAGGCCGACCTGTCGGACGTCTGCTCCGGCCCGGTCTCCGTCGTCCAGACCAGCGCGGGCTTCGCGCCCGACTCCATCTTCACGGTCGAGGTGAGCTGCGAGGTGCGGGGCCTGGCCATGCTCGGCCTGGACATCCCGACGACACTCACCGCGAGCTTCTCGTCACCGCTGGACCCGTTCCGGAGGGCAGCATGAGCCTTGCGGTGCTGCGCAGTTGGTGGACCGCGCGCCGGCTCCGTCTCGACGACCGGGGCTCGGGAGCGGGTGCGGTCATCATCTTCGCCCTGGTCTTCCTCGCCCTGTCCGCGTTCGTCATCGACGGCGGCCTGTCCATCTCCAAGCGCGAGCGGGCCGCCGACATCGCGGAACAGGCGGCCCGTTACGCGGCCCAGGACATCGACCTGGGCAAGCTGTACGAGAACCAGGGCGATGCGCCGATCAACTTCCAGGACTGCGACGCCCGGGTGAAGACCTTCGCCCGCGAGATGGACATGTCCACCGCGGACATCGCGGGCACCCACTGCATCTTCGCCGACGCCCAACAGGTGCAGGTCGAGGTCCAGTTGACGTACGAACCGGTCTTCACGGGCATGTTCTACGGCGGCGCGATCGTGGTGCACGGCGAGGCGACGGCCGAGAACGAGGTCGGCTAGGCGCTTCCGGGGGCGGTGCGGTCCTTGCCGCCGTGAGTATGGCCGTCGCCGTACCCGTTGCCGCCCCCGTCCCCGTTCCCGTTCCCGTTGCCACGGCCGCCCCCGTTGCCGTTCCCGTTGCCGCCCCCGTTGCCATGGCCGTGCCGGGGTGGGCAGTTGTCGTCGGGCGGGGTGACCGGATCCGGGTCGGCCGGCGCCGGGGCGGGGTCCGTGGCGGGCGGGGGGTCCACGGGAGCCGGGTACACCGGGTCGGTCGGGGGATCGGCGGGCGGTGTCGGCTCGGTCGGCTGGGTCGGGGGAGTGGGTGCCGGGTCCGTGGGCGTGGCGGGCGGTGTCGGCTCGGTGGTCACGGGCGGAGTGCCGCCTCCGTTCCCGTCGCCGTTCCCGCCGTCCCCCGGGGTGTTCCCGCCGGGATCCGCCGTCGAGCCGTCGCCGCCGTCACCGCGACCGCCACTGCCGCCGCTCGACGCCGGCGGCTGTGTCACGGGCTCGGACGGGGACCCGGCGACCGCGTCGGTACCGCCGCCGTCCGCGTTCCGCTGCGGGACCGGCTGCCCCTCGCCCTGTCCGGGTGTCGCCGTCGGGCCGGTGGCGGGGGCGTCCTCGGGGACCACCGGCTGTTCGGCGACCGGCATCTGTGTCACCGGCGCGTCGGCGACCGGTGTCCGCAGGGCGGGGACGGAGGCGGACTGGCCGGGGCCGAGTATCAGCACCAGCGCCGTCGCACCGGCCGCCATCGCTCCCGCCGCGACCGCCAACGGCGCCTTCGCACCGCCGACACCGGTGGCCTGCCGTACGCCGTGCAGCAGCCCGTTCGCGCCCCCGCCCGCGTGACCGCCCGCCGAGGCCCCGGCGGCGGTCAGGGCCAGCAGGAACTTGCCGGCCGTGCCGCCCACCGCGAACACCAGCAGGGCCGGCCCGACCAGGGCGGGGAGCCGGTCGTTGGCGCTCATCAGGGCGGCGAGCCGGGCCCGGCAGTCCGCACAGGTGTCCACATGGCCGAGCAGCCGGTCGGACTGACGTTCCGTCGCGGCGCCGCGCACGTATGCGGGCATCCGGCTCCAGTGGACCTGGCAGGCGGGGTCGTCGGGGGCCCCGGTCTGGGTGCGCAGGAAGGCCTGCCGCATCCCCTCCCGGGCGCGGTGCAGCAGGACCGCGGTGGCGCCCTCCTTGGTGCCCAGCTGCGGCCCGATCTGCGCCAGCGGCTGGCCCTCCGCCTCGGCCAGCCAGAGGGCCTTGACCCAGCGTTCGGGCAACTGGGCCAGTACGCGCACCAGCAGATCGACGGAGGAGACGTGCTCGGCGGGGTCGTCGCCGTGACGGCCGGGCTCGGCCTGCTCGTCGTCGTGCGGGTCGCGGGGCATCTCGCGCGCGGTGCTGCTCGCGGCGTACGCGAGGTGCCGGACGGTCGTCGTCAGGTACGCCGACACGTTGTCGATCTCGTGCCCCTCGGCCAGCCGCCGCCAGACCCTGAAGTGCGCCTCGGCGACGAGGTCTTCGGCCGCCCAGGCGTTCCGGGTGAGGGAGCGGGCGTACGCGACGAGACGCGGCTGCTGTTCCTCGTAGATCCGGGCGTAGGCGGTGGTGCTGATCACTGCAGAGGAACCGTCGTGCATGGCGGAACGCTCCAGTTGCCGGCGCAGGGGCGGGAGAAGGTTTGTCAGAGTAGATGACGAAACTTTCAAGCAAAGTTTCAAGCCCAACGGAAAGTGACACATGTCACTCAAGTCGCTTGTGTTTCCGGCGTAATGAACCCGTCGCCAAGCGCTCTCACTTGTACGACGGCCCACCACCGCACCGCACCCCCGGAGACCACCCGTGCCCATCACGCTCGAGCAGCCCACCGGCGCCCGCCTGCTCACCGCCGACGAACAGGAGGTGGCGGTCCCCGCGACGCTCCGCTACACCTCCGCCGACCCGCAGGCCGTGCACTTCGTCTTCCCGCCGTGGATCTCCCTGGACGGCGAGGAGGTCACCTGGACCTTCGCGCGGGCCCTGCTGGAGGAGGGCCTGGAAGGGCCGGCCGTGCTCGGCAACGTGCACGTACGCCCGTACGGCGACTCCCGCACGGTCGTCGAACTCCGTGCGGAGGAGGGCGTGGCGGCGATCAGCTTCCCGACCTCCGCCCTCACCCGCTTCCTGCTGTCCTCGCTGCGGGTCGGCGGCTGACGGACTGTGTGGGGTGCGTGGAGGGGGTGTGTGCAGGTCGGGTGACGGTAACTCCGGCCAATGGGGAACCGGTTGACGAAAAGGGGTAATTCGGGCGGTCGTTCGTCGTTCTACCCCTTCGACGCTGTCGGTGCCAGTCAATAGGATCGTCAAGGGGACCTCGGCAGGCTCGTCGTACCCCCGGCCCACTCCTTCCGCACACGACCCCGGGACACCCGCCATGGCGCGACGCAGCACATCAGGCTCGACGGGAAGAGCGACGGGGACCGCTCCGTCGGGTCCGCGCAACCGCACCCCGCAGCCGGTGCGGATGCGTCGGCGCACCTTCGGGGACGTCGTCAAGGCGTTCCTCGCCTTCGTCGTCCTGCTCGTCCTGGTGGTCGGTGTCCCCGGCGCCCTCGCCGTGACCGTCGGCTGGCCGCTGCCGCACAGCGCGCCCAGCATGGACTGGCTGTCGCAGCCGATCGGCGTCGACGTGTTCCTGAACACCCTGACGGTCATCGTGTGGCTGGCCTGGGCCCAGTTCACGGCCTGCGTGCTGGTCGAGGTCAAGGCCGCCGTCTCCGGTGTCGGCCTGCCCGGCCGGGTCCCCGGCTCCGGCCCCAGCCAGCTGCTCGCCCGCCAGCTCGTGGCCGCGCTGCTGCTCGTCGGCGCCACCGCCGCCAGCTTCACCCCGGGCCTCTCCCAGCTCGGCCACAGCCTGGAGGGCAACCAGAAGGGTACGGTGGCCACCGCCCAGGCGACCCCCGGCATCCTCGCCCAGCAGCAGGAGCAGGCGAAGAGCACCGCCGCCGCCCTCGCCGAACAGGCCGGTCACGTCTCCGCCCAGGCCGAGCACGGCTCCACCGCCACCCACGGCGCGACGAAGTACTACCGGATCCAGCCGCCCGAGGGCCGCCACCACGACTCCCTGTGGGAGATAGCGCAACGCCACCTCGGCGACGGCCGCCGGTACAAGGAGATCTACGAGCTCAACAAGGACCGCGTCCAGCCCGACGGCTCCCGGCTCTCCGAGGCCAGCCTGATCCGCCCCGGCTGGATCATGGAGATGCCCGGCGACGCGCACGGCGGCGAACTCGTCGAGAACCCCGACGCGCACGCCTCGCCGGAGGTCCAGCAGCAGATCGGCGACTACGCGAAGACCGGCGACCACGCCCAGCACCAGCAGCACCAGCAGCAGGGCGGCGGGCAGCACGCGGACCAGGACGGGGCCACCGCCCAGATCACCGTGCCCAGCCCGCGACAGAGCGGCGACACCGGCGCCCCCGCCGCGCACGAGACCTCCGCGCACTCCTCGGCCCATTCCTTCGGTCTGCCCGAGGCCCTCCTCGGCGCCCCCCTCCTGGCCGCGGGCCTGCTCGCCGCCCTCGGCCGCCGGCGCCGGCAGGCCCTGTGGCAGTCGGCGCTCGGTGCCGTCGGCGGCCGCCGCGGCATGGAACCGCCGATCCCCACCGGCGACGCCCAGGACGTGCAGGACGCGCTGCTGGTCGGCGCCGACCCGGAGGGCGTACGCCTGCTCGACCGGTCGCTGCGCGGACTCGCCGCCGCCCTCACCGCCGAATCCCGCTCGCTGCCCGTCGTCTACGCGGCCTGGCTCAGCCACGGCGACCTGCATCTGCAGCTCGCCCAGCCGGCCGGCAAACCCCCGGCGCCCTGGCAGCTCGGCCAGGACCAGACGTTCTGGACGCTGGCCCGCGCGGACGCCGAGCACTACGAGGACACCGACGCGGCCGCCCCGTACCCGGGGCTCGTCAGCCTCGGCACCATGGACGACTCGCGGCTGCTGCTCAACCTGGAGGCCGTGCCCGGCATCGTCTCGCTGAGCGGCCGCGAGGCCGACCGGGCCGCCGTGTTCTCCTCCGTCGCCGCCGAACTCGCCACCAACGGCTGGTCGGACCGCATGACCATCACCCTCGTCGGCTTCGGCGCGGACCTCACCCCGCTCGCCCCCAACCGGCTGCGCCATCTCGACGACGTGGAGGCGCTGTTCGAGACGATGGAGGCGGAGACCCGGCAGCGGCGCGGCGCGCTGGGCGCCGCCGACCACCACTCGGTCCTCACCGGCCGGACCGGGCCCGCCCAGCACACCCGCTGGGCGCCGAACCTGGTGCTGCTCGCCACCCAGCCGTCCGCCGAGGACGCCCTGCGCCTGGCCGAACTCGCCGCCGACGCCGCCCGGCTGGGCATCGGCTACCTGGTCGGCTCCGAGAGCGACGACCTGCCGGGCGCCGCCTGGGCGATGGAGATCACCCCGGACGGCCGGCTCCTCGCCCCGCTCCTCGGCCTCGAACTCCAGGCCCAGCTGCTGCCCGCCGTCCAGCAGCGCGCGGTCGTCGAACTCTTCGTCGAGGCCGACCCCGAGCGCGACCCGGACGGGCCCACCACCACCCCGCCGTTCCTCGTCGACATCAGCGAACAGGGCCGTCCCGCGGTGTACGCGCGGCTCGTCGGACCGTACGAGATCATCGGCCTGGACACCCCCGACGGCGAGCGCAGTCCCCTCCTCCACGAGGCCCTCGCTCTCCTCCTCCTGCACCGCGAGGGCGTGCACCCGCGCGTGCTGTCGTCCGCGCTGTGGCCGCGGGGCGTGACCGAGGACGTCCGCGACGCCCTCCTGGAGCGGCTGCGCGGCTGGCTCGGCACCGACCCCGACGGCAGCGCCCGGCTGCGCGCCGACGCGGCCGGCCGTCTCACGCTCGCCAAGTCGGTCGTCTCCGACCTGGATGTCCTGCGCTCCCTCTACCACGAGGCCACCCAGGGCAAGGGTGTCGAGAGCCGGGCGGTCCGCGGCCGCCTCCTGACCGACGCGCTCGTCCTGGTGCGCGGCCCGCTGCTCGCCGACCGCGCGGAGGGCCGCTACCGCTGGCTCACCCACGAGATCATCGACGCCCAGCTGCCGCTGCTCGTCGCCGACATCGGCCTCGCGCTGTCCGCGTTCCACCTGGAGAAGGACCGCGCGGAGAAGGCGATCGAGGCGCTCGGCGCGGCGCTGAAGACCGCTGCGGCGGACGAGCGCCTCTGGAACGAGCTGCTGCGTGCCACGCACGCCACCGGCGACCCGGACCGGCTGCGCGCCCTCGCCGCCGACCTCGTCGCCCGCAGCGGCGCGCGCGGCCTGCCCCCGCGCACCGAGGCCCTCCTGGACGAACTCCTGCCGACCTGGCGCGACGGCGCCGCCGCGACCGGATGACCGCCCTGGACCTCGCCTTCCCGGCCGTCGCCGCCCTCTGGGGCGCGACGGCCGGCGCCCTGCTGCCCCGCGCCGCGTACCGCTTCTCGGTCCCGGCGGGCGAGGAGTGGCGCACGGCATGCCCCGCGGGCCACCCCATCAGGGGCTGGCTGGGCCGTACGCACTGCGGCGACTGTGCGACCGGCTCCCCGACCCGTGCATCCGTACCCGCACCGCCGGAGGCTTCCGCACCCACCCCCGGCGACGAACCCGCGGCCGCCGACGGCGAGAACGCCCCACAGGGGCCACCCGCACCCGACGACGAAAGTCGCACGGGTGGTGCGGGTGGGAACACCAGAACCGCAACCACCCACCACCCCGCACCTGCCCCCCTCGCCCTCGCCCTGGCCACCGCCGTGGTCTGCGCAGCCCTCGCCCTGGCCACCGGCACCCGCCCCGAACTCGCCGTCTGGCTGCTCCTGGCCCCCGTCGCCGTACTGCTCACGGTGGTGGACTTCCGGGTGCAGCGGCTGCCCGACCCCCTCACGCTCCCCCTCGCGGCCGCCACCCTCGCCCTCCTCGGGGTGGCCGCGCTGCTCCCCGAACACGCCGGCGACTGGCTCACCTCGCTCTACGCGGCCCTCACCCTCGGCGGCGCCTACCTCGTCCTCTTCCTCGTCAACCCCGGCGGTATGGGCTTCGGCGACGTGAAGCTGGCCCTCGGTACCGGCGCCGCCCTCGGCTGGTACGGCTGGCCCACGGTGCTGCTCGGCACCTTCGCCGGATTCCTGCTCGGCGCCCTGTACGGCGGTGCGCTGGTCGTCGTACGGCGGGCGGGGCGCAAGACGGCGATCGCGTTCGGGCCGTTCCTGATCGCCGGCGCGTTCGCGGGACTGCTGGTGGGGGCGTACACGGCGTAGAACTCCGGTCGCCCGCAAGGGAGTTCGACAGCTCGCCCGGTGTGGTGATTGTGCTGGTCCTGCGGACGTGGCGATGCTGAGGCATGCCCGCGCCAATCATGAACCGCGGGTGAGCCGCGATCGGCGCGAGCGGGGGAGAGCCGCAGTGGGCGCAAGGAAGATCGAGCAGGTCGTATCCCGGTACCATCCCGTCTTCGACGTGCCGAACCTGAAACTGGGGTACGGCCGGGACGGGAACCGCTATCTGGTCACCGGCGGCACCCCCGACGGCCGGCTGCTGCGGCTGGGCTCGGACGGTACCCGGCGCTTCGTCCGGGTCGGTGCCGCCGCACTGGCCGTCACGGCCAACGGGGCCGGGGTGATCGCGATCGCGGAGCACCACTTCCAGCACCGGATCGTCTTCTACGACGCCGACTTCACCGAACTCGGCCACTACGACGACTTCGCCGCCGACGACACCCTCGGCTACACCTCGCCCTCGGGCCTCGAGGCGGCCGAGTCCGGCGCCTTCTACGCCCTCGACCAGCACCGGCGACGCGTGCTCAGGCTGAACCCCGACGCCACCCTGAACCAGGAGATCCACCTCACCGGACTGCCGGCCGACGCCGTCTCGAACAAGACGGCGGTCGGCCTGCGCGTGGCGGAGAACGCCGACCGCATCTACACCGCGTGGTCCAAGGCGGGGAACGGCGCGTCCGGCATCCTCTGTGCCACCGATCTCCAGGGGCAGCTCCTCTGGTACGACGAGGTCAAGGTCTCGGGCGGGCTCTACGGCGGTTTCGACGCGAAGGCGAACGGCGACCTCCACGTGATCGTCAAGGGCCAGGGCAAGCAGGAACTGCGGATCTACACGCCCGGGAGCAGGGGGCAGAAGAAGTACACAGCGGGCACCATCGCGCTGCCCGGTGACGGTTACGAGGTGCAGCACCTGCGGCTCCACGACGAGAAGTACCACGTCAAGCGGAACGACCCGCTCTGCCTGGTCGAGGTGTACGACGCCGCGAAGGGCACCGCGCTCGGCCAGGTGCCCGCCGATGTCGAGCGGTTGAGCGTGGAGTACGACGCCGACGTGTGGACCGCCGGCAGGCCGGTGCCCCTGACCGTCACCCACACCCCGGGCAGTTGGGCCGACCGGCCGCGCTTCCGGGTCTGGCTGCGCCCGCTCGGCCTGCCGGAGTTCACCGAACTCCCGCTGTCCGGCGGCGCGGTGACCCCGCCCGCCGACGCCCGCGGGCTGTACCAGGTGCGGGTGTCGCCGGACGTCGGCGGACGCCTGTCCGAGTACGTCCTGGACGGCATCGTCGAGATCCGCCCGGAAGGCGCCGGGCAGGGCTCGCTGTCCCTGATGAGCTGCCGTGTCGACAAGGACCGGAGCGGCGCCGACAGGCCGCCGGTCAACCTCAACCGCCTCCACTACGGCCGCGGCGAGGCCGTCACCGTCGCGATCGCGGCCCGGGCGGCCTCCGGGGTGCCGCTGCCGACCGCGGTACGGGTCGTGCTGACGCGAGCGGGGTCCGAGGTCCGGGACTGGGACCACGTCCCCCTGGACGCCACGGGCGCCGGCCGGCTGGACATCGGCCCCGAGATCACCGCGGACCTGGAGCCCGGACGGTACGTCGTCGACGCCGATGCGCCGGCCGGTTTCACCGTCGCCCCGCAGTACCTGGAGATCGGGCCGGGACTGGCAGGCAGGCCGGACTTCCATCTCACCCTGTACTCCGACATCTACGCCCCCAACCACGCCTGCTTCCCCATCGACCCCCGCGAGGCCGTCAAGGATCCGGCCACCGCCAGGCTGCCGCGCTTCGCGGACCTGCCGGAACTGGTCCAGGCCCACCTGGCCAGGGTGCGGGCGCTCGGTCTCAACCTCGCCGTCGATCGGCTCGGCGTGAACTGGGGCCGCACCTTCACCGCCGACTACGACGCCGACGGGGAGATCGTCGCCAGGCTGCAGAAGTCACCGGCCTCGGTCCACTGGCGGAAGGCCGTCTTCGAGGACGTGGGCCGCCGGACCATCGCGGGCTACGGCGCGTACGGCATCGAGGAACAGGCGGTCCTCCTCTTCAACGACGCCTTCCTGCCGTTGAACTGGCCGAAGAACTACGAGAGCCGCGACCTGCCCACCCTGGTGAACGATCTCACGACGGCCACCGACCGGCTCGCCACGTACACCGCCTTCCGCGGCTGGACCTGGGCCGCCAACTGGTGGAACGGCCCGGTGGGCGTGGTCGCCGCGGAGAGCGACGCGGAGCGCACGGAGTACAACGACCGCCTGCAGGCCATCGCCGCCGGCGATCCCACCTGGGCGCCCGTGCTCGACACCGTCACCGACCGCTCGATCACGCTGAAGCCGACCGCGGCGGAGGAGTTCCGCAAGGCGCTCGACAGCGCGGCCCCCAGCCTGACCACCGCCCTGACCCCGCCCTACCGGCAGCCCCAGACCGTGCCCCCGCTGCTGTTCGCCCAGGCCGACGAGGTCGACCTGCACTACCAGGGCGAGCAGATCCAGGTGATGCTGGCCACCGCCCACATGGTCGACTTCTACCGGCGACCGGGCAAACCGGCCTGGGGCCACCCGGAGTTGTCCAACGACGACGGCACCGGCGGGATGATCCTGCCGACGCTGTTCCAGCAGGTGCTGCGCGGCCCGAACGGCACCGGCCTGGTCCCCGACGAGGGCGTCCGCCAGGTCGAACCGGTCACCGCCTACGCGGAACGCACCGGCGGCAGCGGCTGGAAACGCGGCGAACCGCGCTCCGGAGGAGCGGGCAAGACCTCGGTCCAGCGCGCCGCGTTCGACCTGATCGCCCGCCTCGCCCCGACCGTCGCGGGCGCCCGCACCGCCAACCGGATCGCGATCGTCGTCTCCACCCGGATGCTGCGCCTGGAGACCGACGAAGGCGGCTGGTTCGCCAGCCTCTACTTCGCCCGCCTCTACGACGCCTACAACGCCTGCCTCCACGCCCACCGCCCCGCGTCCTTCGTCTTCACCGAGGACGTCACCGCCGACGCACTGCGCGGCTACCAGGCCGTACTGCTCGTGGGCCAGAAGGTCGACCTGGATCCGCAACTGGACGACGCGCTGCGGGCGGTGCGGGCGACCGTGTACGCCGACGACACCTGCCACACCAAGTACCGCACCGCCTTCCGCCCGCTCGGCTTCGGGTTCGACCAGGTCGATCTCAAGCGGGAACCGGCCTGGCAGGGCGACGACACCTCCTACTACCGCCTGCGCCGCGCCTTCCTCGCGCAGGGCGCCGCCGTCGCCGAAGCGCTGGCCGCCGTCACGCCGGTCGCCCAGTGCGACAACCCCGAGGTGCTGCTCAGCGAATGGACGGCCGGGGACATCACGTACCTCTGGGCCGTCAACAACACCATGCCCGACTGGGAGCCGGAGACCGCCTGGCGGTTGGGGCTGCTCTGCGCCCAACGGCTGCCCGTGCAGGCGCGGTTGAAGGTACGGCTGCCCGCGCTGCACCAGGTCGTCGACGTGCTCACCGGCACACCGGTCTCGCTGCTCGACGGCGCCTTCACGGCGGATCTGCGGACCGTACCGGCCCGGCTCTACGCGATCGTCCCGCTGCTGCACGACCCGCTGCCGACCGCCTCCGAGGACGGATTCGGCCCGCACGTCCGGGACATCGCCGTCTCCGCGGACGGCCGCACCGCCGCCCTCAACACCTTCGACTGGGACCACAACCTCTACGGCCTCGACCTCGCCACCGGCCGCACCCGCTGGCGGCAGCGGGTCGGCCACCACTTCGCCTACGCCCCCGTCGCCCGCCCCGACGGCTTCGCCGCCCAGGGCTTCGACCTCGACTCCGCCGAGGGCTACCACCTCTACCAGCTGGACTCGGCCGGACGGGCACAGCGCCGGTACGCCCTGTTCGGCCTGCCCAAGAAGGCCACCGACTGGTCCAAGAGCGAGTGGGGTTACGACTACGGTCTGAACAACTTCGCGGTGGCGCCCGGCGGTTCGTGGACCGCCTCCTGTGGTGACCTGGGCCTCGCGGTGTGGGACGACGCGGGGCACGAGAAGTGGACGCACCCCTGGTGGGCGCAGCACCGCCGCACCCCGCTGCGCCTCCTCGCCCTCGACGACGACACCCTGATCACCTTTGCCGACGACACCGTCACCGGCCTCTCGGCGACGGACGGCAGCACCCTGTGGACGTTCGCCACCACCGAGAGCGGGAGCCTCGGCGGGGCCTTCGGCGCCGCGACCGTCAGCGGTGACCGACGTACGGCCGTGATCGCGTCCGAGGCCGAAGGCGGCCGGGTGTTCGTGATCCGTGACGGCGCCCTGGCCCACACCCTCCCCACCTCGGCGAGCGAGCTGTCCCTCTCCGCCGACGGCTCCTTCCTCGTGGTCACCACGGGTAACCAGCTCCGCGCCTTCGACACCGGGGGCGGGCTGCTGTGGACGTACACCGGGGACGACTTCCTGCGCCGCCCGCGCGTCTCGCCCGACGGCACCCGGATCGCCGTGGGCAGCGAGCTGGGCACCCTGTCCGTACTCGACCGCGACGGGGCCCTGCTGGCCGCGACCGACCTGCGCGCCCTCCCGGTTCCGGCCTGGCTGCCGGACGGCGATCTGCTGGTGGCCACCTGGATGGGCACGGTGATCCGCTACGACGCCGACCTCGACGAGCGCTGGCGGACCCGGCTGATCCCCGAGGAGAAGGACATCCGGTCGAAGCTGCGGGCCCCGGACCCGGTGCCGGTGGTGCGGGCGGACTGGGGCAACGCGCGGTCCGAGGCCTACCCGCTGACGCCCAACCTCCTGGTTCGGACGCACGCCTATCTCGGCATGAAGACGGTCGATCCGGATCGTGGCATGACCCAGGACCCGAACGAGGTCTTCACCCTCCTCACCGACGGCAGCGCCGATCCGCCGGCCGAACCGTGGCTGAACCGGACGCTCCTGAACGGCATGGGAGCCACCGGCTCGGACCACCGCTTCCTCTTCACGGTGGACACCTTCCGCTACCAGCTGGAGCTGACCGGCGTCACGATCGCCGAGGACCCCGCGCACCCCGAGTCCTGGATGCGGGACGTCCTGCTCCAGTGGTGGGACGCCCGGGCCGGCGCCTGGCGGGACGGTCCGATGCTCCTCTCCGACCAGGCCCTGCACAGCCACGCCATCGAGCCGCCGCTGCACTCGGGACGCTTCCGGTTCGTCACGACCGGCGGCTCCACCTGGCCGGCGGGCAATCTCCGGCTCGGTGAACTGGTCTTCCACGGCAGGGTCCTCGGTCCCTCCCACCGGGACGTGGTGGAGAACAACGCCCTCGCCGTCCTCTTCGACGACCGCGTGGACGACGTGGAGGACCTTCTGCTCGACGGCCCGCACGTCGTCGACATCCAGGAGGGCGGCGCGTACGCCGGCAACAGGTGCCTGCGGGTGCCCGTGGCGCTGCCGGACGCCCAGTACCCCATCCGGCACGGCCTCTTCTTCCTGGACACGATGCACGACTGGAACTTCGAGATCGTGGAGCACCCGAGCGCCCCGGCCCAGTACCGGTACCTCCAGTTCGCCTGGAAGGCGCTCGGCGCCGACACCACCGGGATCGGCCTGCGGCTGGGGCCCGGCGGCAGCCCGGAGGCGGACGGCGACGATCAGTACTTCGGGGTGAACGCCGGGATCTCGAAGTGGGGGTCCCCCGACACCGTGCTGACCCAGCTGACGGTCCCGGCCGACGAGTTCCCGGCCGACGGCTGGCGGACCGTCCGCGTGGACCTGTGGGCGGCGAGCACCGGCAGGCTGAAGAAGATCACCCAGCTCGGCGTGCGCACGGACGGCGGCGGCGCCCTCTTCGACCAGATCGTCCTCGGCCGGACCGAGGCCGACCTGCCGGAGAGGCTGGCGTAGGCTGACAGGGTCCGTCCACGACCCCTGCCGAAGGGAAGCCCTGGTGACCGAGAAGGCCGACCTCCAGTCTGTCCTCGACCGTGCCGCGGCGGGCGGACGCATCACGCCCGAGGAGGCGCTCGACCTCTACCGCGACGCCCCGCTGCACGCGCTGGGCGCCGCCGCCGACGCCGTACGCCGCCGCCGGTACGCCGGCACCGAGCACATCGCGACGTACATCATCGAGCGGAACATCAACTACACGAACGTGTGCGTCACGGCGTGCAAGTTCTGCGCCTTCTACGCGGCCCCCAAGGACACCGCCAAGGGCTGGACCCGCGACCTCGACGACATCCTGCGCCGCTGCGCGGAGACGGTCGAACTGGGCGGCACGCAGATCATGTTCCAGGGCGGCCACCACCCGGACTACGGCGTCGAGTACTACGAGAAGCACTTCAAGGCGATCAAGGACGCGTTCCCGCAGCTGGTGATCCACTCCCTGGGCGCCTCCGAGGTCGAGCACATGGCCCGGATCTCCGGCGTCTCCGTCGAGGAGGCCATCACGCGCATCCACGAGGCCGGCCTGGACTCCTTCGCCGGCGCCGGCGCGGAGCTGCTCCCCGAGCGCCCCCGCAAGGCCATCGCGCCCCTCAAGGAGAGCGGCGAGCGCTGGCTGGAGATCATGGAGACCGCGCACAAGCTGGGCGTGGAGTCCACGTCGACGATGCTCATGGGCACCGGCGAGACCAACGCCGAGCGCATCGAGCACCTGCGCATGATCCGGGACGTCCAGGACCGTACGGGCGGCTTCCGCGCCTTCATCCCGTACACCTACCAGCCCGAGAACAACCACCTGAAGGGCCGCACCCAGGCCACGCTCTTCGAGTACCTGCGGATGATCGCCATCGCCCGCCTCTTCATGGACAACGTCGCCCACATCCAGGGCTCCTGGCTGACCACGGGCAAGGAGGTCGGCCAGCTCTCGCTGCACTACGGCGCGGACGACCTCGGCTCGATCATGCTGGAGGAGAACGTCGTCTCGTCGGCCGGTGCCAAGCACCGTTCCAACCGCCTGGAGATCATCGACCTGATCCGCAAGGCGGGCCGCGTCCCGGCCCAGCGCGCCACGACGTACGAGCACCTCGTCGTCCACGACGACCCGGCGAACGACCCGGTCGACGAGCGGGTGATGTCCCACATCTCCTCGACGGCGATCGAGGGCGGCACGGCCCACCCCGAGCTGAAGCTCCTCGCCTCCAACTGACGCCTTCGTGGAGACGATTCACACCGCGGACCGGATCTGCGTCAGCTGGGACTCCGAGCCGGTCGAGAACGGTGCGGTGGCCGTCGTACAGGACCGGATCGCCGCCGTCGGCCCGTACGAGGACCTGCGTGAGCGCTTCCCGCGAGCGCGGGTCCGCACCTGGCCGGGTGCGCTGGGCCCCGCCCGCATCCACGACGGCCCTCTCCCGGACGCCCCCAGCCCACGGGAGCGTGTGCACGCGGTGCTGAAGCAGGGAGCGACCGCGGTCCTGGAACGGTACGTGGACTCACCCGAGCTGAGGTCGGCGGCGGACCGCAACGACGTGGTGGTTGTTCCGGGCATGCCCTCAAAGTCGGCGATCGTGCAGTCCGGCCGGGCCGACCTGGCGGTGTTCGATGCGGCGGGGGAGTGCATCGCCACGGTGTGCGCGGGGCGCCTTGTCCACAGGCGCAAGTAGGAGCGCCCCGACAGGGGCGCGGGGCTGTATCAATATGCGGCTCCGCCGCGTGGGCGCGATCAACCCCCACCCACCCGCAGACAACACTCAACCGGCGAACGCCTCCCCGAACGCCCCCGAACTCTGAGTCACCCCACTGCAATCGGTCGCCGCGTCATCCTGCGAAGCAGCCCCGCTCTCACACTGCACATCCCTGAACGTCGACCACATGGACACCCAGGCGACCCCCTCCTCCTCCGCGAACGCCCGCACGTCCTTCGCGTCGGACAGCGAGAACGTCTCCCCGTCGACGTCGTTCACCCCGATCATCGACGTCAGCGCCATCCCGCCCCACGCCCCCGCGTCCGACAGCCCGAACACCTTCTTCAGCTGCGTGTGCGTGGCCTTCGCCGAGGTGACCGCGTAGCCGCCCATGTCCCCGTCGTACGACTCGCCGTAGTTCATGGTCATGATGTCGACCGTCGAGACCTGCACGTCGTACTTGTTCGCGGACTCCAGCAGCGCGAGGCCGTCGGAGTCGAGCCCCGACGGCATCACGGGCAGCGTGAAGGAGACCTCCAGGTCCGGCCGTTCCTTCTGGAGCAGCGCTATCGCCTCCGACCGCAGCGCGACCGAGTCGGAGTCGGTCAGTGTGTCGCCCTCGATGTCGAAGTCGGCCTGCGTGGAGCCCGCGGCGTCCAGCGCGGCGCCGTACGCGGCGGCGAGTTTCGACGCGCTGGAGCACGTCGTCGCCAGCTCCTTCCCGGAGGCCCCGCCGAAGGACACCCGGACCGTCGCACCGTCCACCTTCAGCTTGGAGATCCGCGACTTCACGGTCGAACTGCCGATCGCCTCCGTCCCGTTCCAGGCCGGTGTGCAGCTGCTGCCGTCGGCGATCACGAAGGCCAGGTTGTATGTCGAGGGTGACCCGGCGTCGTCCGTGTCGGCGGCCTCCGTCGCGCTGACGTAGGGCGCGTAGGCCGTGCCGGTCCCGTCCGAGCTGTCGGACCCTCCGTCCGAGCCGTCGGCCTCGCTCGCCGAGGCCGACGCCTTCTTCGACGGTGCGGGCGCCGCGTCCGACGTGCCGTCGGAGCCCGTGGAGCACCCCGAGACTGCCATGGCAAACAGGCAGGTAAGCCCAGCAGCCGGCCTGAGGAAACTCCGCATTAAGATGCACCCGCTCTCGTGATTTGTGTCTCAGGCTCGAAACAAAGCCTGATTCCAAATGAAAACGTCTCACACGGTCATCGCGTTCAACGGTTCGGTCAATACATAGAAACCTCATGGAATGAAGGGCGTGAAGCTCGCCAAAGGTACAGCGTAAAAGGGGTGTTCAGGTAGTTTCCCCTCCTCGGCGGTCGCCGCAGGTGTTCACAGAATCTCTCAGCAAAAAGACAGGTTAAGGGGTTTCTCATGGGCACTTCACAAGAACTGCGAAGACGATCACATAAAGACTCTCTAATATCCGGGGAATGCAATCCGAGCCTGTCATCGAAAGCCGCGCCGCCGGGCGCGGTCGCCGCCGCAAACAAGGCAACGGGTCTGCCGAGGGGCCCGTTTTCGTCGACTCCTCCGGACGCCGGTCCAAGGTGCTGCGGCGCGTCGGCCTCCTCCTCGGCGTCGTCTGCCTCGCCTACACGGGAGTGCTCGGCGCCGCCTTCATGGGCTGGGGGACCTCGCTCACCCCGGACTCCCTGATCCCCGACTTCGCGCGCGCCGGCAACGTCCCGGGCGGTGAGCGCCCGCAGGGCGGCATCGGCCGTCAGGCCGGTCTGCCCAGCGGCCGCCCCTCGGCGCCGCCCTCGACCGCCGCCACCCCGTCCGCCTCCGCATCCGCCACCGCCGACTGACCGGAAACGCAGGCCTCTCCCCATGACTACTCCGACGTCCTCACGCGGCCGCAGGCGCGCCCCCACCCGCATCGAGCGGGCGGCGGGCCGGGCCGCGGCGTTGCAGAAACCACGTGTCATCCTCGCCCTGCTGCTTCTGCTGGCGCTGACCTGCGTGATGCTGCTCGACGGCTATCTGCGCGCAGAGGTCGGCGGCGACCAGCGGGTCCGCACCGGCGCGAGCTCCAGCAAGGTGCCGGACAAGGTCCTCGACGGCGGCCCGATCCTCACCTTCCGGGGCGGCCAGGCGACCACGGTCTCCGTCCCCTCCAAGACCATCGCCCTCACCTTCGACGACGGCCCGAACCCGACCTACACCCCGCAGGTCCTCAAGATCCTCCAGCAGTACGACGTGCCTGCCACGTTCTTCCTGGTCGGCTCGATGGTGTCGCGCTACCCGAGCATCGTGAAGACGATGGTCCAGCAGGGCAACGAGGTCGGCATCCACACGTTCACGCACGTGGACCTGTCGTACCAGAGCGACGCCCGGATCAACCGCGAGATGCAGCAGACGCAGCTCGCGCTGGCGGGTGCGGCAGGTATCACCACGACCCTCTTCCGCGCGCCGTACTCCTCCGAGACGGACGCCATCGACAACTACAGCTGGCCGGTCTACAAGAAGCTCGGTGACGAGGGCTACACCAGCGTGTTCGTCGACACCGACAGCGACGACTGGAAGAAGCCGGGCGTCTCGAAGATCGTCAAGTGGGCCACGCCGAGCGGCACCAAGGGTGCGGCCGTCCTCTTCCACGACGCCGGCGGCGAGCGCTCGCAGACGATCAAGGCGCTGCCGACGTACATCAAGAAGATGAAGGCGAAGGGCTACACCTTCACCACCGTCAGCGGCGTCATCCAGAAGCGGAGCACCGCCAACCGGCAGGCCGCCGCCGCGAGCACCGCCTCGAACAGCCAGACCAGCACCACCACCGGCCTCACCGAGGCCGGCGTGACCGGAACCGGTACGGGCACCGGCACCGGCTCCCAGCCCGGCACCGGCACCGCCCCCAACGGTGAGGGCGGCACCGCCCCCAATGGCGGAACCGGATCCGGAAGCGGGACCGGCACCCGCACCACCACCGTCTCCCGCCTCCAGGCCGCCCATCGCACGGCCACCGGCATGACCCTCTACGAGGGCAAGGCGCTCATCGTGGCGGTCGCGATAGCCGAGTGGGCCCTCCCGGTCCTCTCCGGCCTGCTGTTCGTCGTCGGCGTCGCGGTGATGGGCCGCTTCGGGATGATGCTGCTCATCGCCCGCCGCCACTACAGACAGCGCAACAAACGCCGCTTCACCTGGGGCCCGACGGTCACCCGGCCGGTGAGCGTGATCGTCCCGGCGTACAACGAGAAGGAGTGCATCGCCAACACCCTGGAGTCGCTGGCGCAGAGCACCCACCCGATCGAGGTCATCGTCGTCGACGACGGTTCCACGGACGGCACCTCGGAGATCGCCCGCGCCGCCGCCGACAAGCTCGGCATGCCCAACGTCCGGGTCATCCGCCAGGAGAACGCGGGCAAGCCGGCCGCCCTCAACAACGGTGTGCGCAACGCCAGTTACGACATCGTCGTGATGATGGACGGCGACACGGTCTTCGAGCCCGAGACGGTGGGGCACCTCGTGCAGCCGTTCGCCGACCCCGAGGTCGGCGCGGTGGCCGGCAACGCCAAGGTCGGCAACCGCAACACGATCATCGGCGCCTGGCAGCACATCGAGTACGTGATGGGCTTCAACCTCGACCGGCGCATGTACGACCTGCTGCGCTGCATGCCGACCATCCCCGGCGCGATCGGCGCCTTCCGCCGCGAGGCGGTCCTGGGGGTCGGCGGCATGAGCGAGGACACCCTCGCCGAGGACACCGACATCACCATCGCCATGCACCGCGCGGGCTGGCGGGTCGTCTACCAGGAGCACGCCAAGGCCTGGACGGAGGCGCCCGGTTCGCTGAAGCAGCTGTGGTCGCAGCGCTACCGCTGGTCCTACGGCACCATGCAGGCCCTGTGGAAGCACCGCAAGTCCCTCACGGACAAGGGCCCTTCGGGCCGCTTCGGCCGCGTCGGCATGCCCCTGGTCGTCCTCTTCCAGATCGTCACCCCGGTCTTCGCCCCCCTGATCGACGTCTTCACGGTCTACTCCATGATCTTCGTCGACTTCGAGGCGGCCCTGCTGGCCTGGCTCGCGGTGCTCGGCATCCAACTGGCCTGCGCGGCCTACGCGTTCCGCCTGGACAAGGAGAAGTACCGCTACCTCGCGATGATGCCGCTGCAACAGCTGGCCTACCGTCAGATGATGTACCTCGTCCTCATCCACTCCTGCATCACCGCCCTCACCGGCGGCCGCCTGCGCTGGCAGAAACTCAAGCGCACGGGCGAGGTCGGCACCCCGGCGGGAGTGAGCGGCTGATGACCTGGGACCAGCAGAACCCGTACCAGCAGGGCCACAACGGCTACGACTACGGCCCCTACGGCCAGCAGCAGTACGCCCAGCAGCCGTACCCGCAACAGCAGCAGTACCCCGACTACACTTACACCCCGGCGCCGGACCAGACGGCCCCACTGCCCCTGGTGGAACCGGACCCGGAACCGGTGCTCGAACCAGAGCCGCAGTCGGAGCCGACTGCTGTCACCGCCACCGCTGTGGGCAATCGTTCCGCAGGGCGATGGGGGTCCCCCCGCTCGAGCGAAGCCGAGAGTGGGGGAGGGTGGGCACAGCCGACAGCTCCGGGCACCGAAACAGCCGACGCCCGGGAGCCCGACCCGAACCCGCAGCCCAAGAAACCGGCACGTGACCGCTACTTCGACACTCTTCGTGCCGTCGCCCTCATAAGGGTCGTCACCTACCACACCTTCGGCTGGGCCTGGTGCGGCATGGTGTTCCCCTCCATGGGCATCATGTTCGGCCTCGCCGGCACCCTCATGGCGAAGTCCCTGGAGCGCCCCGCGCTCAAGGTGGTCAAGAGCCGCCTGCGCCGCCTCCTCCCGCCCTTCTGGTTCTGGGGCTTCTTCGTCGTCCTGGCGATGCTGATCCACGACTGGATGCCGGGCTGGCAGATCGTCTACTGGGTCGTGCCGCTCGGCGACCCGCCCGGCAACAGCTGGGGCACCCAGGCCTGGGAGATCCTCTGGTACCTGCGCACCTACCTCTGGTTCGTGCTCCTCTCCCCGGCCCTGCTGTGGATCTTCCGCAAGGCCCCGGTCCCGGTGCTCCTGGGGTCGCTGGCCCCGATCCTGGTCCTGAACTTCGTCTGGTCCGGCCCCGACAACCGCTTCGGCAGCGCCCTGTGGGACCTGTCGACGTACCTCTTCTGCTGGATCCTCGGCTTCGCGCACCGCGACGGCGTGCTCCAGCGGATGAAGCCGGCCCTGGTGGTCGTCGGCTCACTCGCCGCCGTCGGCTACGGCGGCTGGTACGCCTTCTCGCACCAGGCCGACTTCGGCACCTACGACCTGGACGAGAACCCCCTCGCGCAGGCCTTCTGGTCGGCCGGGTTCGTGATGCTGCTGATGTGGGCCAAGGCCTACTTCAAGATCGACTTTGCCTGGCTGACCCGGTACAGGAAGCTCGACCGGACGGTCACGATCTTCAACGCCCGCGCGGTGACGATCTACCTCTGGCACGAGATCGCCCTGGTCCTCGCGGTCCCGCTGATCGACCAGATGTGGAACGTGCCCGCGTTCGAGAAGTGGCTCCCGCTGGACAGCCAGTGGTTCATGTTCGGCGTCGGCTGGATCCTGATCGCGGTGTTCATCGTGGCGTGCGGCTGGGTGGAGGACGTGGCCGCGAAGAAGAAGCCGAAGCTTCTCCCCTGAGGACGTGCTGCAAGAATGGCGAGCGTGACCCGCGCTTCCCTGAACAAGCAGCCGCACGAAGTCGCCTCGATGTTCGACGACGTGGCGGAACGGTACGACCTGACCAACGACGTGCTGTCGCTCGGCCAGGACCGGCAGTGGCGGAAGGAGGTCGCCAAGGCGGTCGACGCGCGCCCCGCGCAGAAGATCCTGGACCTGGCGGCCGGCACGGGCACCTCCTCCCAGCCGTTCGTCCGGGCCGGCGCCTACGTCGTGCCCTGCGACTTCTCCCTGGGCATGCTCCAGGTGGGCAAGCGGCGCAACGCCTGGATGCCGTTCACCGCGGGGGACGCCACCCGGCTGCCGTTCGGGGACGACACCTTCGACGCCGTGACGATCTCCTTCGGGCTGCGCAACGTCCAGGACACCGACGCGGCCCTGCGCGAGATGTACCGGGTGACGCGGCCCGGCGGCCGGGTCGTGATCTGCGAGTTCTCGCACCCGACCTGGGCGCCCTTCCGGACCGTCTACACGGAGTACCTGATGCGCGCACTGCCGCCCGTCGCCCGCGCGGTCTCCTCCAACCCGGATGCCTACGTCTACCTCGCCGAGTCCATCCGCGCCTGGCCCGACCAGCCCGCGCTGGCCGGACGGCTGCGCGAGGCGGGCTGGTCGAAGGTGGCCTGGCGCAACCTCACCGGCGGGATCGTCGCCCTGCACCGGGGCTTCAAGGAGGCCTGAGCCCCGTCCGGGGACTCACAGGCTGCTCACCTCGAAGGCGTCCCCGGGCCGGTCCAGCTCCCGTTGCAGCCCGCCCGTCGGTGGCCGTGGGATGCGGGGCTCGCGCACGCCCCCGCCGCCCTCGCCCTCACCGAAGTCGAACCACACGTACACCATGGAGTCCCGCGGCACCTCGGCACCGGGCTGCGGGAACTGGCGTACGACGTAGTCGACGACCGTGAGATGGAACTCCGGCCGGTCCGGCGCGTTGAGGAGCAGGCCCCTCGCCCGGGCGGTCTCGCGCGCGTCCACGGCCATCAGCCCGACCAGCCGTGGCACACGCACTTCGGGTGTTTTGGGTGTTATATGCACAGATGTCACCCCCAGCGGTACTGGAAGGGTAACCCCCGGCATACGGCAGCCGGAAGCGCCAGGTGTCTTTCTGTAACAGATCGTCACTCTCTGTAACTACTCATGGTTCCGTCCCGCAGGCCGAGCCGGAAGCAGAGCGCCTCCTCCGGGAGCCTCGGGTGCGGGAACGTCTCCGTCAGTTCCATCCCGAGGCGCCGGGTGACCGCGACGGACCGCTCGTTCCCCGGCCGGACCATCGCCACCACCTCCGGCACGCCCGCCGCGCGCAGCCGCCCCAGCGTCATGTGGGCCGCCGCCGTCACGTACCCCTTGCCCCAGTGGGCCCGCCCGAGCCGCCAGCCGATCTCGATCTCGCCCCGCGGCCCCCAGTCCGGCGCCCACGGCTGGGCACCGGTGAAGCCGATGACCTGCCCGGCCTCGTCGGTCATCGTCCACAGGCAGAAGCCGAGCTCCGCGTCGTGCCGGCGCTGGCGGGCGGTGAGCTCCTCGTAGACGGACAGCTCGGCGGACCTGCCGCCGTGGAACTCCATGACCTCCGGGTCGTCGAAGACCCGATGCCAGGCGAACGCGTCCTCGTGCGTGGGTACACGCAGCCGTACCGCGGGGAGAGCTCGGTTCACAGGGGCAGCCCTTCAGCAGGGTGATCAGTACCGCTGAATAGACTGCCCATGTCCAGTGCCGGTCGGCACGCGATTTCGAGCCTTGGGGAGACCCTGCCGTGACCGAGCCCCTCTCCGAAAACACCGCCGATGTCATCGTCGTCGGCGCGGGGCCAGCCGGCTCCACGACGGCGTACCACCTCGCCAAGTCCGGTCTGGACGTACTCCTGCTGGAGAAGACGGAGTTCCCGCGCGAGAAGGTGTGCGGCGACGGACTCACCCCCCGGGCGGTGAAGCAGCTGGTCGCCATGGGCGTCGACATCTCCGAGGAGGCCGGCTGGCTGCGCAACAAGGGGCTGCGCATCATCGGCGGCGGCAGCCGCCTCCAGCTGGACTGGCCGGATCTCGCCTCCTTCCCCGACTACGGCCTGGTCCGCAAACGCGACGATTTCGACGAACAGCTCGCCCGCCAGGCGCAGAAGGCGGGCGCCCGCCTCTTCGAGCGCTGCAACGTCGGCGCCCCGATCGTCGACGAGCGCACCGGCCGGATCACCGGCGTGCACGCCAAGCTCGGCGAGGAGAAGCGCGAAGTCACCTTCCACGCCCCCCTGGTCGTGGCCGCCGACGGCAACTCCACCCGGCTCTCCCTCGCGATGGGCCTGCACCGCCGCGAGGACCGCCCGATGGGCGTGGCCGTCCGGACCTACTTCACCTCCCCCCGTCACGAGGACGACTACCTGGAGTCCTGGCTGGAACTCTGGGACCGCCGCGGCCCCCAGGACCGCCTGCTGCCCGGCTACGGCTGGATCTTCGGCATGGGCGACGGCACCTCCAACGTCGGCCTGGGCGTCCTGAACACCTCCGACTCCTTCAAGGAACTGGACTGGCGCGAGGTCCTCAAGGCCTGGTGCGCCTCCATGCCCGAGGACTGGGGCTACACCCCCGAGAACATGACCGGCCCGATCCGCGGCGCCGCCCTGCCCATGGCCTTCAACCGCCAGCCCCACTACACGCGCGGCCTGCTCCTCGTCGGCGACGCCGGCGGCCTGGTGAACCCCTTCAACGGCGAGGGCATCGCCTACGCCATGGAGTCCGGCCAGATCGCCGCCGACGTCATCGTCCAGGCCCACGCGCGGGCCACGCCCAGCGGGCGGGAACTCGCCCTCCAGCGCTACCCGCGCGTCCTCAAGGACACCTATGGCGGCTACTACACGCTGGGCCGCGCCTTCGTGAAGCTCATCGGCAACCCGAAGGTCATGCAGATCGCCGCCCAGCGCGGCCTGACCCACCCGGTGCTGATGAAGTTCACCCTGAAGCTCCTGGCGAACCTCACCGACCCGACCGGCGGCGACGCGATGGACCGCATCATCAACGGCCTGAGCAAGGCGGCCCCGAAGGCCTGACCGCTCCTAGGAGCCGATCGCCTCGATGTTGGCGGCCCGGCGGGCGAAGACGTCCTCCCGCCGGGCCGCCACCTGCCGCAGCGCTTCCTTCCGCTCCCGCTTGGAGAGCCGGTCGAGATACACGCGTCCGTTCACATGGTCGGTCTCGTGCGCCAGGCAGCGGGCGAAATAACCCGTTCCCTCGACGGTGAGCGGATTGCCGTCCTTGTCCTGCCCGTGCACGACCGCCCGGTCCGGCCGCGGCACGTCCATCACGGCACCCGGCACCGACAGGCACCCCTCGCCCTCGTCGAGCAGCCGCCGCCCGGCCGGGTCCGGTGCCTCCAGTACGGGGTTGACGATGTGTCCGACATGTCGGACACCGTCGTCGTCGGGGCAGTCGTACACGAACAGCCGCAGGTCGACCCCGACCTGGTTGGCGGCGAGGCCGGCTCCCTCGGCGATGTACATGGTGAGGAACATGTCGTCGATGAGCGCGGCGAGGTCGGGGCCGAACTCGGTGACGTCCCGGCACGGCCTGTGCAGGACGCCCTCACCGGTCTCGGTGATCCGGCGCACCGAGCCGTGCCGGGCCTCGGGGGCGTGCCGGGGGTAGTGGTCCACGGGGTTTCCCTGGACGAAGACGCGTGGCATCGCGGTGTCTCCTTCGCGGATTCTCGGGCCGCCGCTCCGTGCGAGCGGCCTGCATCGAGCATCCCAGGAGTCACCGGATCACGGGCGGGCCTGTGGAAAACCCTCGCGAGGGCCTGCGGCCTGTGGACAACCGGGAGAAGGGCCCCCGGAGTCCCGGAAAGAGCCAGCGGAGTCCGGGGAAGAGCCGCCGGCGTCCGGGAGGAGGGTCGTCGGCGCGGGGGTGATCCGAGGCGGGGCGGGTACGCCGGAAGGGCCGCTGCCCCCGAGCGGCTGCGGCCCTACCGTGCTTGTGCGATGCCCGAGTTGTCTATCTTGCCCGTCTTGTCAGAGCACCCGCACCGCGCCGGTCGGCGGGTCGTACGACAGCGGGTGCTCACCGACGCCGCTGGAGGGGTTCTGCGCGCCGACGAACATGCCGTCGCCCACGTACACCGCCACGTGGTACGCGCTGCCCGCACTGCCCCAGTAGAGGATGTCGCCGGCCTGGAGGTTGCTCAGCGAGACCTGGGTGCCCTGCGTCGACTGGTCCTGGGAGACGCGCGGCAGGCTGACGCCGACGGACTTGAAGGCGGCCTGGACGAGACCCGAGCAGTCCCACGAGTTGGGGCCCGTGCCGCCGGAGACGTAGGCGTCGCCGATCTGCGCCTTCACGAAGGCGACCACGGCGGCGGCCGAACCGGTAGCCGTGGACGTGCTCGTGGAGCTGCTGGAGCTCGTGGTGGTGGCGCTGAGGGTGGTGCGCTCGGCGCTGCGCGATGCGGCGCGCTCCGCGGCGGCCTTGCGGGCCGCCTCGGCCTTCTTCTTGGCCTCGGCCTTCTGCTTCGCCTGGGCGAGGTCCGCCTTGGCCTGCTTCGCGGCATTTGAGGCAGCCGCGTCGCGCTCGGCCTGGAGGGTGTAGTTCGCCGCGGCCTGCTGCGTGGCGTCGGCGGACTGGGCCACCTGGGTGGCCAGATCGGCCGTCAGGGTGGGCAGTTCGAGCGTCTGCGTCACGGGTTCGGCGGCACTCGCCGAGGCCGCGCCCGCCGCTGCCATGCCGAGGACGCCACTGGCAACTCCGGCGCGCACGGCGATGCTTGTCGTGGCGCTCCGGCGGGGTTTCCGGTGGCTGCGTATGTGAGCGGTGTGGGACATGGGAACAACCGGTATCAGGGGCTCCTTCATATCTACAAGAAACGTGTGCTGTGCCACAGTTGCTCAATCGAGACCGCGAATCCCTCGCGTGTCTTTCTTTATTGACGCCGTAACGGACATTGCGGACGCTCGCGATCAAGCCCGTGATCACGCTCTATCGCTGTTACGTCCGAATTGCCCGCGACCTACCACCGGTCGCGATGGTTGGCCAAGCCCGGTTCTCAGGCGCCTCTCATGGATGTGGCGGAGGTCACGGAACGGTCACCGGGAGGGGTGCGTCTCGCGCGTCCGGGTTCGTGAACGCGTGCACGCGTCCACATCGCCGCCCGGACGTCCCTCTGATGTGTGAATGCGGCTCACTATCAAGGCGTCCGGTCCATCGCGAATTTGCATGCAGGAGAACCCTCTTGATATAGAGACGCCCGCCCGGGACCCCCTCCCGTCTGCGCCGACGATCGAAAATGTCACCTCTGGTGATCGCCTGAACGCTTCGCGTGTGAAGATCACTACTCATCCGACTTCATGATCGATCGTCAGGTGGTGGAGATCACAAAGCTTGTGTAATACCCCGTGTCGCAGATCACAGAGTGGCGGGCATAAGATGCGAGGCAGTTGGGCTTGTGACCTGCTTCACATGTTCGCGATCTTCGCCCGGGACGCGCGGGGTTCGCGTGACGGATGAGGCAGGTGGGGAGCCCGATCCGAACCGCCACCAGTCAGTGCCGACTGAGAGGAGCGAGGAGCGGTGAACGCCTATGCGCCCATCCTCGTACTGGGAGCCCTCGGGGCAGGCTTTGCGATCTTCTCCGTGGTCATGGCCACGCTGATCGGTCCGAAGCGGTACAACCGCGCCAAGCTCGAAGCCTACGAGTGCGGAATCGAGCCGACCCCCACGCCGGCCGGCGGCGGGCGTTTCCCGATCAAGTACTACCTGACGGCGATGCTCTTCATCGTCTTCGACATCGAGATCGTCTTCCTCTACCCCTGGGCCGTCACCTTCGACGCCCTGGGTGTTTTCGGGCTCGTGGAGATGCTGCTCTTCGTGCTCACCGTCTTCGTCGCCTACGCGTACGTCTGGCGGCGCGGCGGCCTGGAATGGGACTGAGGGGCCTTTAGACATGGGACTCGAAGAAAAGCTGCCGAGCGGATTCCTGCTGACCACCGTCGAGCAGGCCGCGGGCTGGGTGCGCAAGGCGTCCGTCTTCCCCGCCACCTTCGGCCTCGCGTGCTGTGCCATCGAGATGATGACCACCGGCGCCGGCCGCTACGACCTGGCCCGCTTCGGCATGGAGGTCTTCCGCGGCTCACCCCGCCAGGCCGACCTCATGATCGTCGCCGGCCGGGTCAGCCAGAAGATGGCGCCGGTGCTCAGGCAGGTCTACGACCAGATGCCCAACCCCAAGTGGGTGATCTCCATGGGGGTGTGTGCGTCCTCGGGCGGCATGTTCAACAACTACGCGATCGTCCAGGGCGTCGACCACATCGTCCCCGTGGACATCTACCTGCCCGGCTGCCCGCCGCGCCCCGAGATGCTGATGGACGCGATCCTCAAGCTCCACCAGAAGATCCAGACCTCCAAGCTCGGCGTCAACGCGAGGGAAGCGGCCCGGGAGGCGGAGGAGGCGGCGCTCAAGGCCCTGCCCACGATCGAGATGAAGGGGCTGCTGCGGTGAGCGACGTGAACGGCCACAACGGGGTCAACCCCGAGAAGGACCTGGCCGCCGACAACCTTCCGGGCCGGCGCGGCCAGGGCGGTGAGGAGATCCGCGTCCAGCGCGGCATGTTCGGCGCGAACAACGGCGGCGACACCTCCGGCTACGGCGGCCTGGTCCGCTCGGTCCGGCTTCCGGGACCGGCCACCCGCCCCTACGGCGGCTGGTTCGACGAGGTCGCCGACGAGCTGGAGGGCGCCCTGGAGGAACAGGGCCTCCTCCCCGAGAACGCCATCGAGAAGACGGTCGTCGACCGTGGCGAGCTCACCTTCCACATCGAACGCGAGCACCTGCCGCGCGTCGCCCGCACCCTGCGCGACGACCCGGCCCTGCGCTTCGAGCTGTGCACCGGCGTCAGTGGCGTCCACTACCTGCACGACAAGGGCCGCGAGCTGCACGCCGTCTACCACCTGCGCTCGATCACCCACAACCGGCTGATCCGCCTGGAGGTCAGCGCCCCGGACGCCGACCCGCACATCCCGTCCCTGGTCTCGGTCTATCCGACCAACGACTGGCACGAGCGCGAGACCTACGACTTCTTCGGGATCGTCTTCGACGGCCACCCGGCCCTGACGCGGATCATGATGCCGGACGACTGGCAGGGCCATCCGCAGCGCAAGGACTACCCCCTCGGCGGCATCGCCGTCGAGTACAAGGGCGCCCAGATCCCGGCTCCGGACCAGCGGAGGTCGTACTCATGAGCACGCAGCACGCAACTCCGCGGGAGACCACCGAGGGCACCGTATATACGGTCACCGGCGGTGACTGGGACGAGATCGTCCAGTCCGCGGCCCGCGCCGACGACGAACGCATCGTCGTCAACATGGGTCCCCAGCACCCGTCCACCCATGGAGTGCTCCGCCTCATCCTGGAGATCGACGGCGAGACGGTCACCGAGGCCCGCTGCGGCATCGGCTACCTGCACACCGGCATCGAGAAGAACCTCGAGTTCCGCACGTGGACGCAGGGCACCACGTTCGTGACGCGCATGGATTACCTGACGTCCTTCTTCAACGAGACCGCCTACTGTCTCGCCGTCGAGAAACTCCTCGGCATCGAGGACCAGATCAGCGAGCGCGCGAAGATCATCCGGGTGCTCCTGATGGAGCTGAACCGGCTCTCCTCCCACCTGGTGTGCATCGCCACCGGCGGCATGGAACTCGGCGCCACCACGATCATGATCTACGGCTTCCGTGATCGTGAAATGATTCTCGATCTCTACGAACTCATCACCGGCCTGCGGATGAACCACGCCTACATCCGCCCCGGCGGCCTCGCCCAGGACCTGCCGCCCGGCGCGGTCGACCAGATCCGCGAGTTCGTGAAGAAGATGCGCAAGAACCTCCCGGAGTACGACAAGCTCGCCACCGGGAACCCCATCTTCAAGGCCCGCATGCAGGACATCGGCTACCTCGACCTGGCCGGCTGCATGGCACTCGGCGCCACCGGCCCGATCCTGCGCTCCGCCGGCCTGCCGCACGACCTGCGCAAGGCGCAGCCGTACTGCGACTACGAGACGTACGACTTCGAGATCCCGACCGCCGACACCTGCGACGCCTACGGCCGCTTCCTGGTCCGCCTGGAGGAGATGCGCCAGTCGCTCGGGATCGTCGAGCAGTGCCTGGACCGGCTCCAGCCCGGGCCGGTCATGGTCGCCGACAAGAAGATCGCCTGGCCCGCCCAGCTCGCTCTCGGGCCGGACGGACTCGGCAACTCCCTCGACCACATCAAGAAGATCATGGGCACCTCCATGGAGGCCCTGATCCACCACTTCAAGCTGGTCACCGAGGGCTTCCGGGTCCCGCCCGGGCAGGCCTACGTGGCCGTCGAGTCACCCAAGGGCGAACTCGGTGTGCACGCCGTGTCCGACGGCGGCACCCGCCCCTACCGGGTCCACTTCCGCGACCCGTCCTTCACCAACCTGCAGGCCATGGCGGCGATGTGCGAGGGCGGCCAGGTCGCCGACGTCATCGTCGCCGTCGCGTCCATCGACCCCGTGATGGGAGGCGTCGACCGGTGACCACCTCTTCTTCGGAGCGCGGTATCAGCCTGGGCATGCCCGAGCTGCCCGCGCCCGCCTACCCGGACGACGTCCGGGCCCGCCTGGAGACGGACGCGCGCGACATCATCGCCCGCTACCCCGACTCCCGGTCCGCCCTGCTGCCGCTGCTGCATCTCGTGCAGGCCGAGGAGGGCCATGTCACGCGCACCGGGATGCAGTTCTGCGCGGACGTCCTGGAGCTGACCACGGCCGAGGTCACCGCCGTCGCCACCTTCTACACCATGTACCGGCGCCGGCCCTCCGGCGACTACCAGGTGGGCGTGTGCACCAACACGCTGTGCGCGGTGATGGGCGGCGACGCGATCTTCGAGACCCTCCAGGAGCACCTGGGCGTCGGCAACGGCGAGACCACCGGCGACGGCAAGGTCACCCTGGAGCACATCGAGTGCAACGCGGCCTGCGACTTCGCACCGGTCGTGATGGTCAACTGGGAGTTCTTCGACAACCAGACCCCGGCCAGCGCCAAACGCCTGGTCGACGACCTGCGCGCGGGCCGGGACGTCGAGCCCACGCGCGGCGCCCGGCTGTGCACCTTCAAGGAGACCGCACGGATCCTGGCCGGCTTCCCCGACGAGCGGCCCGGGGCCGTCGAGGAGGGCGGCAGTGCGGGACCCGCGTCACTGGTGGGCCTGCACCTGGCCAGGGGCGAGGCCGCACCCGCGCGCGTGGTCCATCCGCGCGGAGGCCCGCAAGGGGCACCGCCGGACCGGTCGGCGCACGAGCCGTCGCCGGCCGAGCACCTCAGTTCCCATGACGCACCGCAGGAGACCTCGGCATCCGACCCGTCGCACCCGGCAGGGCCTGCCGCAGAGGAGGGGGAGTGATGACGGTGGCACCCGACCTGAAGGACACCAGCCCCGAGAAGCTGCTCGCACCCGTGCTGTCGGCCTTCTGGGACGAGGACCGGTCCTGGACGCTCGACGTCTACCGAAGGCACGAAGGATACGAGGGGCTCCGCAAGGCCCTCGCCATGTCACCGGACGACCTGATCGCCTACGTCAAGGAGTCCGGACTGCGCGGCCGCGGCGGCGCGGGATTCCCCACCGGGATGAAGTGGCAGTTCATTCCGCAGGGAGACGGCAAACCGCACTATCTAGTTGTCAACGCCGACGAATCGGAGCCCGGGACCTGCAAGGACATCCCGCTCCTCTTCGCGAACCCGCACAGCCTCATCGAGGGCATCGTGATCGCCTGCTATGCCATCCGGTCGTCGCATGCCTTCATCTATCTGCGTGGTGAAGTCGTCCCCGTCCTGCGGCGGTTGCACGAGGCCGTGCGCGAGGCCTACGCGGCCGGCTACCTCGGCGAGAACATCCTCGGCAGCGGACTCGACCTCCAACTCACCGTGCACGCCGGCGCCGGCGCGTACATCTGCGGTGAGGAGACCGCACTGCTCGACTCGCTCGAAGGCCGCCGCGGTCAACCGCGGCTGCGTCCCCCCTTCCCGGCTGTCGAAGGGCTCTATGCCTGCCCGACTGTTGTGAACAACGTCGAGTCCATCGCCTCGGTTCCCGCCATCCTCCACAAGGGCAAGGAATGGTTCAGGTCGATGGGGAGCGAGAAGTCACCCGGCTTCACGCTCTACTCCCTCAGCGGCCATGTCACCAGCCCCGGCCAGTACGAGGCACCCCTCGGCATCACCCTGCGCCAGCTCCTCGACATGAGCGGCGGGATGCGCCCCGGCCACCGCCTGAAGTTCTGGACCCCGGGCGGCTCCTCGACGCCGATGTTCACCGACGAGCACCTCGACGTCCCTCTCGACTACGAAGGAGTGGGCGCCGCGGGTTCCATGCTCGGCACCAAAGCACTCCAGTGCTTCGACGAGACCACCTGCGTCGTCCGAGCCGTCACCCGCTGGACCGAGTTCTACGCCCACGAGTCCTGCGGCAAGTGCACCCCCTGCCGTGAAGGCACCTACTGGCTGGTGCAACTGCTGCGCGACATCGAGGCCGGCAAGGGCGTGATGTCCGACCTCGACAAGCTGAACGACATCGCCGACAACATCAACGGCAAGTCCTTCTGCGCCCTCGGCGACGGCGCGGCATCCCCGATCTTCTCCTCGCTGAAGTACTTCCGCGAGGAGTACGAACAGCACATCACGGGCCGGGGCTGCCCCTTCGACCCGGCCAAGTCGACGGCCTGGGCGGACCGCCCGGAGGTGAACGCATGACCGTGACCACGAGTTCCCCCTCCTCGGGGGGAACGGCGGCGGTCCCGCCGCAGGACCTCGTCACGCTGACGATCGACGGCATCGAGATCAGCGTGCCCAAGGGCACCCTGGTCATCCGCGCCGCCGAACAGCTCGGCATCGAGATCCCGCGCTTCTGCGACCACCCCCTGCTGGATCCGGCCGGCGCCTGCCGCCAGTGCATCGTCGAGGTCGAGGGCCAGCGCAAGCCCATGGCCTCCTGCACGATCACCTGTACGGACGGGATGGTGGTGAAGACTCACCTCACCTCGCCCGTGGCCGAGAAGGCCCAGCACGGGGTGATGGAGCTGCTGCTCATCAACCACCCGCTGGACTGCCCGGTCTGCGACAAGGGCGGTGAGTGCCCGCTGCAGAACCAGGCGATGTCGCACGGCAACGCCGAGTCCCGCTTCGACGGCCGCAAGCGCACCTACGAGAAGCCCGTCCCGATCTCCACCCAGGTGCTCCTCGATCGCGAGCGGTGCGTGCTGTGCGCCCGCTGCACCCGCTTCTCCAACCAGGTCGCCGGCGACCCGATGATCGAGCTTCTGGAACGCGGCGCGCTCCAGCAGGTCGGCACCGGCGAAGGCGACCCGTTCGAGTCGTACTTCTCCGGGAACACCATCCAGATCTGCCCGGTGGGCGCGCTGACCTCGGCGGCATATCGCTTCCGCTCCCGGCCCTTCGACCTGATCTCCTCGCCGTCCGTGTGCGAGCACTGCTCCGGCGGCTGCGCCACCCGCACCGACCACCGGCGCGGCAAGGTCATGCGGCGGCTTGCCGCCGACGACCCCGAGGTCAACGAGGAGTGGATCTGCGACAAGGGACGCTTCGCGTTCCGGTACACGCAGCAGAAGGACCGCCTGGAGACACCGCTGGTCCGCAACTCCCTGGGCGTGCTCGAACCCGCCTCCTGGCCGGAGGCCCTCGAAGCGGCCGCACAGGGCCTGGCCGCCGCCCGCTCCCGGGCCGGCGTCCTCACCGGCGGCCGGCTCACCGTCGAGGACGCCTACGCGTACAGCAAGTTCGCGCGCGTGGCCCTCGACACCAACGACATCGACTTCCGCGCGCGCGTGCACAGCGGCGAGGAAGCCGACTTCCTGGCCGCCCGGGTCGCCGGGCGAGGCCGCGACCTCGACGGTACGGGCGTCACCTACACCTCCCTGGAGAAGGCGCCCGCCGTCCTGCTGGTCGGGTTCGAGTCCGAGGAGGAGGCGCCCGGCGTCTTCCTGCGGCTGCGCAAGGCGTGGCGCAAGCGCAAGCAGCAGCTGTTCTCCCTCGCCACGTACCCCACGCGCGGGCTGGAGAAGGCCGGCGGCATCCTGCTGCCGGCCGCTCCCGGCACCGAGACCGAGTGGCTGGACGCCCTCGCGAGCGGCGTCGGCCTGGAGGAGCCCGGCTCCCGGGCCGCCGAGGCGCTGCGCACCGACGGCGCGGTGATCGTCGTGGGCGAGCGGCTGGCGTCGGTCGCCGGCGGCCTCACCGCCGCCGTACGGGCCGCCACCGCCACCGGCGCCCAGCTGGTGTGGATCCCGCGCCGGGCCGGTGAGCGCGGCGCCGTCGAGGCCGGCGCGCTGCCGTCGCTGCTGCCCGGCGGCCGTCCGGCCACCGACCCACGCGCGCGTGAGGAGGTCGCCGCCGCCTGGGGCGGCTCCGAACTCCCGCTCCGCTACGGCCGCGACACCGGCCAGATCGTCGAGGCCGCCGCCCGCGGCGAACTCTCCGCCCTGCTGGTCGCCGGCGTCGAGGTCGCCGACCTGCCCGACCCCACGCGCGCGCGTGCCGCACTCGAAGCCGTCGGCTTCCTGGTCTCCCTGGAGCTGCGGCCCAGCGAGGTCACCGAGCACGCCGACGTCGTCCTGCCGGTCGCCGCGGTCGCCGAGAAGGCCGGCACCTTCCTCAACTGGGAAGGCAGGGCACGCCTCTTCGAGGCCGCCCTCAAGCCCGAGCAGATGACCCGGCGGCTCCCGCCCACCGACGCGCGCGTGCTGCAGATGCTCGCCGACGCCATGGACGTCCACCTCGGCCTGCCCGACCTGCGCACCGCGCGGGCGGAGCTGGACCGGCTCGGCGCCTGGGACGGAACCAAGGCCTCCGACCCGCTGGAGACGGCGGTATCGCTGCCCAGGCCCGCGGCCGGCGAGGCCGTGCTCGCCGGGCACCGGCTCCTCCTCGACCAGGGCGTCCTCCAGGACGGCGACGAGGCACTGGCCGGCACCCGGCACGCCGCCCACGCGCGCGTGTCCGCGGCGACCGCAGCCGAGGCAGGTGTCGAGAACGGCGGCCTCCTCGCCGTCACCGGGGGCTCGGGCACCGTCGAACTCCCGCTCCGGATCACCGAGATGCCCGACCGCGTGGTCTGGCTCCCGCTGAACTCGGTCGGCGGCGGCGTCGCCTCCGACACCGGATCACAGCCCGGCTCCCTCGTCCGCATCGGCCCGGCGGCCACCGCCGGCGAGGCCCCCAAGGAGGTGGAGGCATGAGCCCGTACCCGTACCTCGCCGCTGAAGACCTCTCCATGTTCGGCCGCGACCCCTGGTGGCTGGTCGTCATCAAGGCGGTCTTCTGCTTCGCCTTCCTGATGGTGACCGTGCTGATCTCCATCGTCATGGAGCGCAAGGTCGTCGCCTGGATGCAGCTGCGCGTCGGCCCCAACCGGCACGGCCCCTGGGGCATGCTCCAGTCGCTCGCCGACGGCATCAAACTGATGCTCAAGGAAGACGTCGTCGTCAAACGCGCCGACAAGGCCGTCTACATCCTCGCGCCGATCGTCGCGGCGATCCCGGCGTTCATGGCCATCGCGGTCATCCCGTTCGGCCCGGCCGACAACGAGATCTCCATCTTCGGCCACCGCACCACGATGCAGCTCACCGACCTGCCGATCGCGATGCTCTACATCCTCGCGGTCGCCTCCGTCGGCATCTACGGCATCGTCCTGGCCGGCTGGAGCTCCGGCTCCACCTACCCGCTCCTCGGCGGCCTGCGCTCCTGCGCCCAGATGATCTCGTACGAGATCGCCATGGGCGCCGCGTTCGCCTCCGTGTTCCTGTACTCCGGCTCGATGTCGACGTCCACGATCGTCGACCAGCAGCAGGGCCGCTGGTACATCCTGCTGCTGCCGGTCTCGTTCATCCTGTACGTCGTCACCATGATCGGCGAGACCAACCGCGCCCCCTTCGACATGCCCGAGTCCGAGGGCGACCTGGTCGGCGGCTTCAACACCGAGTACTCGTCGATCAAGTTCGCGATGTTCATGCTCGCCGAGTACGTCAACATGGTGACCGTCTCGGCCGTGTCGACCACCCTGTTCCTCGGCGGCTGGCGGGCCCCCTGGCCGATCAGCACCGTCTGGGCGGGCGCCAACCACGGCTGGTGGCCGATGCTCTGGTTCATCGCCAAGGTCGTCCTGCTGCTGTTCGGCTTCGTCTGGGTGCGCGGCACACTCCCGCGCGTGCGCTACGACCAGCTGATGAAGCTCGGCTGGAAGGTCCTCATCCCGGTCTCCGTCGTCTGGCTGATGCTCGTCGCGACCGTCCGGACCCTGCGCAACCAGAACTACGACTTCGCCGACATCGCCCTCTACGTCGGCGGCGGAGTCCTCGCCCTGCTGCTCCTGTCCTTCGTCGTCGACATCTTCCGCGACAAGGGCAGGGAAGCCCCGCAGCCCGCGGCCGAGGAGGCCGCGTTCGACCCGATGGCGGGCGGCTTCCCCGTACCGCCGCTGCCCGGACAGGAACTGCCGCCGGTACCCCGGCGCAGCCCCCGCCGGGAGCGGGAGCTGATTGTCAGTGGCGGACCGGACACTGTCAGTGACGGACCTACGGATGGAAAGGAGGCGTCCGATGGCTGAGGAGCCCAAGGAGACCAAGCCCGGTTTCCAGAACCCCGTGGCCGGCTTCGGCGTGACCTTCAAGGCCATGTTCAAGAAGCGGCTGACCGAGCAGTACCCGGAGCAGAAGAAGACCACGGCTCCGCGGTTCCACGGACGGCACCAGCTCAACCGCCATCCGGACGGCCTGGAGAAGTGCATCGGCTGCGAGCTGTGCGCCTGGGCCTGCCCCGCCGACGCCATCTACGTGGAGGGCGCCGACAACACCGACGAGGAGCGTTACTCGCCGGGCGAGCGCTACGGCCGCGTCTACCAGATCAACTACGCCCGCTGCATCCTGTGCGGCCTGTGCATCGAGGCGTGCCCCACGCGCGCGCTGACGATGACCAACGAGTTCGAACTGGCCGACAGCAGCCGCGCGAACCTCATCTACACCAAGGAGCAGCTGCTCGCCGGTCTGGAAGAGGGCATGGTCGACACCCCGCACTCGATCTTCCCGGGGACCGACGAACAGGACTACTACCGGGGCCTGGTCACCGAGGCCGCGCCCGGGACCGTACGCCAGGTGGCCGTCTCCAAGGGTGAGAAGCCCGAGGAGCAGGACCAGGGGGTGGACGCATGAGCCCGCAGCTCGCCGCCTACGCCACCTCCACCGGTGAGGCCTTCCAGTTCTGGGTCCTCGGCACCGTCGCGGTGATCGGCGCCCTGTCCACCGTCTTCATGAAGAGGGCCGTGCACAGCGCGCTGTCGCTCGCCGGAACCATGATCGTCCTGGCGGTGTTCTACCTCGCCAACGGCGCCTACTTCCTCGGCATCGTGCAGATCGTCGTCTATACCGGCGCGATCATGATGCTGTTCCTCTTCGTGGTGATGCTGGTCGGCGTGACCGCCGCCGACTCCCTGAAGGAGACCATCAAGGGCCAGCGCTGGCTGGCCCTGCTGTGCGGGGTCGGCTTCGGCGTCCTGCTCCTCGCGGGCATCGCCAACGCCTCCCTGAAGGACTTCGCGGGCACCGGCCAGGCCAACGCCAACGGCAACGTGCAGGGCCTCGCCGCCCTCATCTTCACCAAGTACGTCTTCGCCTTCGAAATCACCGGCGCCCTGCTCATCACCGCCGCCATCGGCGCCATGGTGCTCACCCACCGGGAGCGCACCGAGCGACCCAAGACCCAGCGCGAGCAGTCCGAGCAGCGCGTCCGCGACGGCAAGCACCTGCCGCCGCTGCCCGCCCCCGGCGTCTACGCCCGGCACAACGCCGTGGACATCGCCGGCCTGCTCCCCGACGGCACCCCGTCCGAGCTCACCGTCAGCAAGACGCTCCGCGACCGCGGCCAGATGCGTGACGTGTCCGCGGAGGCACTGGGCGACCTGCGGGCCCTGGAACAGCGCTCCGAGGAACGCCTGGAGCGGACCCCGGTCGAGCCCGCGCACTTCAAGCGCAGCGAGGAGGCGTCGAAGTGAACCCCGTCTACTACCTCTACCTCGCCGCCCTGTTGTTCACCATCGGCGCCACCGGTGTGCTGATCAGACGGAACGCGATCGTCGTCTTCATGTGCATCGAACTGATGCTGAACGCCTGCAACCTCGCGTTCGTCGTCTTCTCCCGGATGCACGGCAACCTCGACGGCCAGATCATCGCCTTCTTCACGATGGTCGTCGCCGCCGCGGAGGTCGTGGTCGGGCTCGCGATCATCGTGTCGCTGTTCCGTACCCGCCACTCGGCCTCGGTCGACGACGCCAGCCTGATGAAGCTGTAAGGGGTCGCTGAATCGTGGAGAACCTGATTGCGCTGCTGATCGCGGCGCCCCTGCTCGGAGCGGCCGTCCTCCTGGTCGGCGGCCGCCGGCTGGACGCCGTAGGACACTGGATCGGCACACTCCTGTCGACGACGTCCTTCGTGTTCGGTGTCATCCTCTTCGCCGACCTGCTCGGCAGGAACGCCGACGACCGCACCCTGATGCAGCACCTGTACACCTGGGTCCCGGTGGCCGGCTTCCAGGCGGACGTCACCTTCCGCCTCGACCAGCTGTCGATGACGTTCGTCCTGCTGATCACCGGCGTCGGCTCGCTCATCCACCTGTACTCGGTCGGGTACATGGAGCACGACGAGCGCCGCCGCCGCTTCTTCGGCTACCTCAACCTGTTCCTCGCGGCGATGCTGCTGCTCGTCCTCGCCGACAACTACCTGCTGCTGTACGTCGGCTGGGAGGGCGTCGGTCTCGCCTCGTACCTGCTGATCGGCTTCTGGCAGCACAAGCCCAGCGCGGCGACCGCGGCCAAGAAGGCCTTCCTCGTCAACCGCGTCGGCGACATGGGCCTGTCGATCGCGATCATGCTGATGTTCACGACGTTCGGCACGTTCGCCTTCGGCCCGGTCCTCAGCCACGCCACCGACGCCTCCCAGGGCAGGCTCACCGCGATCGGCCTGATGCTGCTGCTCGCCGCCTGCGGCAAGTCCGCCCAGGTGCCGCTGCAGTCCTGGCTCGGGGACGCCATGGAAGGCCCCACCCCGGTCTCCGCCCTCATCCACGCGGCGACCATGGTGACCGCGGGCGTCTACCTCATCGTCCGCTCCGGAGCGATCTTCAACGCGGCCCCCGACGCCCAGCTGGTCGTCACCGTCGTCGGCGCCGTCACCCTCCTCTTCGGTGCGATCGTCGGTTGCGCGAAGGACGACATCAAGAAGGCCCTCGCCGGCTCGACCATGTCGCAGATCGGCTACATGGTGCTCGCCGCCGGCCTCGGCCCGATCGGCTACGTCTTCGCGATCATGCACCTGGTGACGCACGGCTTCTTCAAGGCCGGCCTGTTCCTCGGCGCCGGTTCCGTCATGCACGGCATGAACGACGAGGTCGACATGCGCAAGTACGGCGGCCTCCGCAAGTACATGCCCGTCACCTTCATCACCTTCGGCCTCGGCTACCTCGCCATCATCGGCTTCCCGGGCCTGTCCGGCTTCTTCTCCAAGGACAAGATCATCGAGGCGGCGTTCGCCAAGGGCGGCACCGAGGGCTGGATCCTCGGCACCTGCGCCCTCGTCGGCGCGGCCATCACCGCCTTCTACATGACGCGCGTGATGCTGATGACGTTCTTCGGCGAGAAGCGCTGGCAGCCCGACGAGCACGGCCACGAGCCGCACCCGCACGAGTCCCCGAAGGTCATGACCATCCCGATGATCGTCCTGGCGATCGGCTCGGTCTTCGCCGGCGGCTTCTTCAGCATCGGCGACCGCTTCCTGCACTGGCTGGAGCCGATCACCGGCCACAGCGAGGGCAACTCCCCGATCAGCGCGGGCACCGTCACCGGCGCCACCATGGTCTGCCTGATCATCGGCGTCGGTATCGCCTACCTCCAGTACGGACGCCGTCCCGTCCCCGCCATCGCCCCGCGCGGTTCGCTGCTCACCCGCGCGGCCCGCCGCGACCTCCTCCAGGACGACTTCAACCACGTCGTACTGGTCCGCGGCGGCGAACACCTCACCCGCTCCCTTGTATATGTCGACCACACCCTGGTTGACGGCGTCGTCAACGGCACGGCGGCGGGCTTCGGCGGACTCTCCGGCCGACTGCGCAAGCTCCAGAACGGCTACGCGCGCTCGTACGCGGTCTCGATGTTCGGCGGCGCTGCCCTCCTGGTCGCCGCGACCCTGCTGATGAGGGCGGTCTGATACCGATGTCCTTTCCTCTGCTGACAGCGACGGCGGTCCTCCCGGCCGTCGGCGCGGTCGCCACGGCCGCCGTACCGGCCGCCCGGCGCACCGCCGCCAAATGGCTCGCGCTGCTGGTCTCGCTCGCCACGCTCGCCCTGGCGATCGTCGTCATGGTCCGCTTCGACCCCGGCGGCGCCCGCTACCAGCTCACCGAATCCCACGCCTGGATCAGTGACTTCGGCGTCCGCTACGAACTGGGCGTCGACGGCATCGCGGTCGCCCTGCTGGCCCTGACCGCCCTGCTGATGCCGTTCATCATCCTGGCCGGCTGGAACGACGCCGACCCGCTGGAGACCGGCAGCAAGCGGTGGCGGCCCACCCAGGGCTTCTTCGCCCTGATCCTGGCCGTCGAGGCGATGGTGATCATCTCCTTCGAGGCCACCGACGTCTTCCTCTTCTACATCTTCTTCGAAGCCATGCTCATCCCGATGTACTTCCTCATCGGCGGCTTCGGAGACCGCGCCCACGCACAGGGCGAGGAGGCCGCGTCGACGCAACGGTCGTACGCCGCCGTGAAGTTCCTCCTCTACAACCTGGTCGGCGGCCTGATCATGCTGGCCGCGGTGATCGGCCTCTACACGGTCTCCGGGAACTTCTCCCTCGCCGAGATCGCGCAGGCCCGCGCCAACGGCACGCTGCACATGGCCACCAGCACCGAACGCTGGCTGTTCCTCGGCTTCTTCTTCGCCTTCGCGGTGAAGGCGCCGCTGTGGCCGCTGCACACCTGGCTGCCCAACGCCATGCAGGAGTCCACCGCCCCCGTCGCCGTCCTCATCACCGCGGTCGTCGACAAGGTGGGCACGTTCGCGATGCTCCGCTTCTGCCTCCAGCTCTTCCCGGAGGCGTCGAAGTGGGCGACGCCCACCATCCTGGTCCTCGCCCTGATCAGCATCATCTACGGCGCACTGCTCGCCGTCGGGCAGCGTGACATCAAGCGCCTGGTCGCCTACGCGTCCATCTCGCACTTCGGGTTCATCATCCTGGGCATCTTCGCGATGACCAGCCAGGGCCAGTCCGGCGCCACCCTCTACATGGTCAACCACGGCATCTCCACCGCCGCGCTGATGCTGGTCGCCGGCTTCCTGATCTCCCGGCGCGGCTCCCGGCTCATCGCCGACTACGGCGGTGTGCAGAAGGTCGCCCCGGTACTCGCCGGCACCTTCCTGATCGGCGGCCTGGCCACGCTGTCCCTGCCCGGACTCGCCCCCTTCGTGAGCGAGTTCCTGGTCCTGGTCGGCACGTTCACGCGCTACCCGGCGATCGGCATCATCGCCACCTTCGGCATCGTCCTCGCCGCGCTCTACACCCTCGTCCTCTACCAGCGGACGATGACGGGCCCGGTGAAACCGGCGGTCGCCAAGATGCCCGACCTGAAGCCACGCGAACTCCTCGTGGTCACCCCGCTGATCGTCCTGCTGATCTTCCTGGGCGTCTATCCGAAGCCCGTCACGGACATCGTCAACCCGGCGGTCAAGCAGACCATGTCCGACGTACACAAGACCGACCCGAAGCCCGCAGTGGAGGCGGCCAAGTGAGCGCAGCAGCCGTCCACAGCCTGTGGACAACCGCGGCCGACCCGATCTCCAAGATCGACGCGCCGAAGATCGAATACGGGCAGTTGTCGCCCACCCTGATCGTCGTCGGCGCGGCGATCGTCGGGGTGCTGGTCGAGGCGTTCATCCCGCGCAAGTCCCGCTACTACGCCCAGGTGTTCGTCTCCGCCGTGGCCCTGTGCGCTGCCTTCGCGGCAGTCGTCGCCCTGGCCGCCGACGGATACGGCACCACCAAGGCACACATCGCCGCCATGGGCGCCATCGCCGTCGACGGGCCCTCCCTGTTCCTCCAGGGCACGATCCTGCTGGCCGGCCTCGTCGGCCTGTTCACCTTCGCCGAACGCCGCCTCGACCCCGAGACCCACGGCAACCGCGTCGACTCCTTCGCCGCCCAGGCCGCCTCCGTGCCCGGCAGCGACAGCGAGCAGGCCGCGGTGAAGGCCGGCTTCACCACCACCGAGGTCTTCCCGCTCCTGCTCTTCGCCGTCGCCGGCATGCTGGTGTTCCCCTCGGCCAACGACCTGCTGACGCTCTTCGTGGCCCTGGAGGTCTTCTCACTCCCGCTCTACCTGCTGTGCGCGCTGGCCCGCCGCAAGCGCCTCATGTCACAGGAAGCCGCCGTCAAGTACTTCCTGCTCGGCGCCTTCGCCTCCGCGTTCACCCTGTTCGGCATCGCCCTGCTCTACGGCTACGCCGGCTCGGTGTCGTACGCCACCATCGCCCAGGTCGTCGACGGCTCCGTCACCAGCGTCGACCCCGCCCTCGCCAACACCATGGGCAACGACGCGCTGCTCCTGATCGGCGCCGCGATGGTCGTCATGGGCCTGCTCTTCAAGGTCGGCGCCGTCCCCTTCCACATGTGGACCCCCGACGTCTACCAGGGCGCCCCCACCCCGGTGACCGGCTTCATGGCGGCCGCCACCAAGGTCGCCGCCTTCGGCGCACTGCTCCGCCTGCTGTACGTGGTCCTGCCCGGCATGCGCTGGGACTGGCGGCCCGTCATGTGGGGCGTCGCGATCATCACCATGCTGGGCGGCGCGATCGTCGCGATCACCCAGACCGACATCAAGCGGCTCCTCGCGTACTCGTCGATCGCGCACGCCGGATTCATTCTCGCCGGTGTCATCGCGACCTCGAAGGACGGCGTGTCGTCGGTCCTCTTCTACCTGGCCGCGTACTCCTTCGTGACCATCGGCGCGTTCGCCGTCGTCACCCTCGTACGCGACGCGGGCGGCGAGGCCACCCACCTGTCCAAGTGGGCGGGGCTCGGCCGCCGCTCACCCCTGGTCGCGGCCGTCTTCGCCGTGTTCCTGCTGGCCTTCGCGGGCATCCCGCTGACCTCCGGCTTCGCCGGGAAGTTCGCCGTGTTCAAGGCGGCCGCAGAGGGCGGAGCGGTCCCGCTGGTCGTGATCGGTGTGATCTCGTCCGCGATCGCCGCGTTCTTCTACATCCGTGTGATCGTGCTGATGTTCTTCAGCGAGCCGAGGCCCGACGGACCGACGGTCGCCGTGCCGTCACCGCTCACCATGGCCGCGATCGGCCTCGGCGTCGCCGTCACCCTGGTGCTCGGCGTCGCACCGCAGTACTTCCTGAACCTGGCGAGCCAGGCCGGAGTGTTCGTGCGCTGAGCCGCCCGGTACGACCGTGGACCCCGGTTCCTCGCCGAGGAGCCGGGGTCCACGCGCGCGTGCGCGGCCCGGGACCACGGGCCGGGGCTATGAGCAGGTCACCGTGGGGTTCCACGGCGCGAACAGACCGCTCGGATTGTCCTTCCAGATCCACGCACGCAGCGTGTACACGGACCCCCTGACACCGGGAACCGTCGTCGGCCCCTGGAACTGCTGTCCGAACAGCGTCGGCGCGGTGCTGCCGCTGCCCGCCGGCACGATCCACTCGACCGCGACCAGGGCACGGCGGCCGTCGGCGTCGGTCTCGTAGAGGAGACCCGCGGGCTCGGCCGGGTCCAGACTGCCGAGACCGGCGGCCTTGACGTAGTGGTGGCCCGCGCCTCCCTTGCCGCTCTGGGCGTCCTTGTCGCAGGTGTCATTCCGGGCGTACCCGTCCGTGACCGCGAACGGCTCGTACTGGTAGTCCGCCGTCGCCGTGTATGTCGGAGTCAGATCCGTCCACACGAACATGTCGGAACCGGGGACGGGAGCCGCGTCGGCGGGCACCGCGGCCAGAGCGAACGGCACGGCCAGCGCCAGAGCGGCGCCGGCAGTGCGGGACCTGAGAGACATCCTGATGCTCCTTGGGGCGGAAGAGGCCCGCGAGCGCGGCGCCTCCGTACATCGCGGGCCTCCCCGGTCCCGCCCGTGCAGCATGGCCCGCGCCGCTTCCGGGCCGCCACGCGAAGACCGCCAAAGGGCTGAGGACCGACCGAGGACACCGCCGGACGGACGAACCCCGCACCCGCACCCCCTCCCGGACGACCAGCCTGTGGATAACTCCGGCGCTGTCGGTCCGGACCCCTATCGTGGTGGCAGTGGTCGACGGACGACGTACGGGGGACACGACGATGGGCGGGACAGGCGGAACCGACGAGATGCCAGGGACGACCGAGACCCCGGGGGCGCAACAGACGCCCGGACCGGCGGACAGCGAGGCACTGGCCACGCTGCACCGGGTCTTCGGGTACGACGCCTTCCGGGGCGAGCAGCAAGCGATCATCGAACATGTGGTGGCGGGCGGCGACGCCGTCGTCCTCATGCCGACCGGCGGCGGCAAATCACTGTGCTACCAGATCCCCGCCCTGGTCAGACCCGGTACAGGCGTCGTGGTCTCACCACTCATCGCCCTCATGCAGGACCAGGTGGACGCCCTGCGCGCCCTCGGCGTCAACGCCGGGTTCATCAACTCCACCCAGGACTTCGACGAGCGGCGCGTGGTCGAGGCCCAGTTCCTCGCGGGCGAACTCGACCTGCTCTACCTCGCCCCCGAGCGGCTCCGCCTGGACTCCACCCTCGACCTGCTCACCCGCGGCAAGATCTCCGTCTTCGCCATCGACGAGGCGCACTGCGTCTCCCAGTGGGGCCACGACTTCCGCCCCGACTACCTCGCCCTCTCCCTCCTCGGCGAGCGCTGGCCCGACGTCCCGCGCATCGCGCTCACGGCCACCGCCACCCACGCCACCCACCAGGAGATCACCGGGCGGCTGCACATGCCGGACGCCCGGCACTTCGTGGCCAGCTTCGACCGGCCCAACATCCAGTACCGGATCGTCCCCAAGGCCGACCCCAAGAAACAGCTCCTCACCTTCCTCCGCCAGGAACACGAGGGCGACGCGGGCATCGTCTACTGCCTCTCCCGCAAGTCCGTCGAAGCAACAGCCGAATTCCTGAACCGCAACGGCATCGACGCCGTCCCCTACCACGCAGGCCTCGACGCGAGCACCCGAGCCGCCCACCAGTCCCGCTTCCTGCGCGAGGACGGCCTGGTCGTCGTCGCCACCATCGCCTTCGGCATGGGCATCGACAAACCCGACGTCCGCTTCGTCGCCCACCTCGACCTGCCCAAATCCGTCGAGGGCTACTACCAGGAAACCGGCCGCGCCGGCCGCGACAGCCTGCCCTCCACCGCCTGGATGGCCTACGGCCTCAACGACGTCATACAGCAGCGCAAACTCATCCAGTCCGGCGAGGGAGACGAGGCCTTCCGCCGCCGCGCCCAGGCCCACCTCGACTCCATGCTCGCCCTGTGCGAGACCGCCCAGTGCCGCCGCGGGCAGCTCCTGAACTACTTCGGCCAGGACCCCGACCCCGCAGGCTGCGGCAACTGCGACACGTGCCTCACCCCGCCCGAGACCTGGGACGGCACCGTCGCCGCCCAGAAAGCCCTCTCCACCGTGGTCCGGCTCCAGCGCGAACGCGGACAGAAATTCGGCGCCGTCCAGATCATCGACATCCTGCTCGGCAAGCGCACCGCCAAGGTCATACAGTTCGACCACGACCAGCTGTCCGTCTTCGGCATCGGCACCGACCTCGACGAAGGCGAATGGCGAGGCGTCGTACGGCAGCTGCTCGCCCAGGGGCTGCTCGCGGTCGAGGGCGAGTACGGCACCCTCGTGCTCACCGAGGCCAGCGGGACGGTACTGCGGCGCGAGCGGGAGGTCCCGCTGCGCAAGGAACCGAAGAAGCCGGCAGCCTCACGGACGTCCGGGAGCTCCGGGTCCTCCTCCGGCAAGAGCAAGGCGAAGGCAGCCGTGGCAGAGCTGCCCGAGGAACTGCTCCCCGCCTTCGAGGCCCTGCGCGCCTGGCGCGCCGAGCAGGCCCGCGAACAGGGCGTACCCGCCTACGTGATCTTCCACGACGCCACCCTGCGGGAGATCGTCAGCCGGTGGCCCGAGTCCGTCGCCGAACTCGCCACCATCGGCGGCGTCGGCGAGAAGAAGCTCATGACCTACGGAGAGGGCGTACTCGGAGCGCTGGCCGCCCTGAAGGCGCCACCCGCGCCGGCTCCCGCGGCCCCGGCTTCCACGGCGCCGGTGAGCCCGGAGGAGGACCACTGGCCCGAGATGGACGCGGAGCCGGAACCGGAGGACTGGATATAGGGCGGCGGCCCGCGGTGGCGGCGGGGGGAGCCGCTCACAGCCCCCTCGCCGCATACGCCCTGACATCCGCGTCCGGGTCGGCCGTGGCCGTGGCCAGCGCCGCACGGGCCTCCTCGACCCCGGCGTGCCGGGTCAGGGCGAGCACGGCAGCCTTGCGGACGTCGGCGTTCCGGTCGGCGAGTGACTTGGCGAGGGCCGGCACCGCCACCGCGGCACCGGCGGCGCCCAGCGCCCTGGCGGCACCGACCCGAACCTGCCAGGCCGGGTCGGTCAGCGCGGCTACCGCGACCTCGGCCAGGGGCGGCGGACAGCCGACGCCCACGAGGGCTTCGTAAGCCGCCCCCCGGACCAGCACATCGGCATCGCCGACGAGCACGGTCAGAGCATCCAGAACGCCGTTCTCCTCGGAGGCGGCGCCGGTGGCCCCCACTGTCCCGAGGGCCTTCGCCACCGTCACCCGTACCTCACGGGATGGGTCGGCGACGGCACGCGCCAGGGCGTCGGCGGCGTCCACCGAGACCAGCGCCCGCACCGCCTCGATCCGCACCGCCGGATCCGCGTCGGCCAGAAAACCGGCGAACAGACCGGCGTCGCCCAGGCGCAGCGCCCGCAGCACGTCGAGCGCGGTCGCCCGGACCAGCGAATCGGTCACACCGAGCGCGTCGACGAGAGCCCCGCCCAGCGCCGGCTCGGACGGAAGCGTCTCGACCAGCTCGCGCAGCGAGGCCGCGGCGACCGAACGGACCCCGGCATCGGGATCCGCGAGCGCACCGGCCAGCGCCAGCCCGACCCCCGCCGGAGCCGTCTCCGTGAGCACCGCCACGGCGGTACGGCGCACCGAGGCATCGAGGTCGGTCAAGTAGGGCTCAAGAAAAGCGAGTTCGGGCTCCTCCTCGGCGAGGGCGAGGAGCCCCAGCAGACGGGGCGAGGCCTGCTCGGCCCGGTCGGGCTCCACCGGCCGCACGGCAGCGGCCGCCACCGGACCCGGCCCCGCGGCCACCGGCGGCACGTCCCGGGCACCCGCCGTGGCCACGTCCAGCGGACGCACCTCGCCGATGTGCCGGGACGGACCGCCGACCGGGGTGAACTCCTCGACCGGCACCAGATACGGAGCCACGGGACGAGCCGTGAACTCCATCGCACCAGAGGGGGACTTGTGCAGATCGAGATGATGGAACCAGGAGACGTCGTCACGCTCGGGGTGATCGAGCCGGTCGTGGTAGAGACCCCAGCGGGACTCGGTACGGGCCAGGGAGGCACGAGCGGCCATCTCCGCACAGTCGCGGATGAAACTCACCTCGGCACAGCGCATCAGTTCGTGCGGGGTACGGGCACCCATGGCGGCGATGTCGTCCCGCATCCGCTCGAAGGACTCCAGAGCGAGGGACAACCGGGCGCCGGACTTCGGCGGGGCCACGTAGTCGTTCACGAAACGGCGCAGCTTGTACTCGACCTGGGGCTGCGGCGGGCCGTCCGGATTGCGCAGCGGACGGTAGATCAACTCGTGCGCCTCACGCACCTGGCCGGCCGGCAGCTCCCCCTCGTACGGCGAGTACTGGGCGGCGTCCGCACCAGCCAGATCGCCGAAGACGAACGCGCCGATCATGTAGTTGTGCGGGACACAGGCCAGGTCACCGGCCGCGTACAGCCGGGGGACGGTCGTCCGGGCGTGGTCGTCGACCCGGACCCCGGAGGCGGAATGCCCGCCGCACAGACCGATCTCGGAGATGTGCATCTCGACGTCATGGGTCCGGTAGTCGTGACCCCGCCCGGAGTGGAACGTGCCACGGGTGGGCCGCTCGGTGGAGTGCAGGATGGACTCCAGAGCGGAGACCGACTCCTCGGGAAGGTGGCTCAGCTTCAGGTAGACCGGACCACGGTCGGAAGCCACCTCGGCGGCGAACTCCGCCATCATCTGCCCCGACCAGTAGTCGGAGTCGACGAACCGCTCACCGTGCCGGTTGACCTGGTAACCCCCGAACGGGTTCGCGACGTACGCGCAGGCAGGCCCGTTGTAGTCCTTGATCAGGGGATTGATCTGGAAGCACTCGATCCCGGTCAGCTCCGCGCCCGCGTGGTAGGCCATGGCGTAACCGTCACCGGCATTGGTCGGATTCTCGTACGTCCCGTACAGGTATCCGGAAGCGGGCAGCCCCAGCCGTCCAGCCGCACCGGTCGCCAGAATCACCGCACCCGCGCGGACGGTGACAAAGCCCCCCGTACGGGTGTTGAACCCCGCCGCACCCACCGCGCGCCCGTCCGCCGTCAGCACGCGCACCGGCATCACCCGGTTCTCGATCCGGATCCGCTCCCGCATCTCACGACGCCGCAACTGCCGGTACAGGACCTTCTTGACATCCTTGCCTTCCGGCATCGGCAGTACGTACGAACCGGAGCGATGCACCTGGCGGACCGCGTACGCGCCATGCTCGTCCTTCTCGAACTTGACCCCGTACGACTCCAGGCGCTGGACCATGGCGAACCCACGCGTCGCCGTCTGCCGGACCGTGGACTGGTCGACGATGCCGTCATTGGCGCGGGTGATCTCGGCGACGTAGTCGTCGGGCTCGGCACGGCCCGGGACGACCGCGTTGTTGACGCCGTCCATGCCCATGGCGAGCGCCCCGGAATGACGGACGTGGGCCTTCTCCAGGAGCAGCACGTTCGCACCGCGCTCGGCGGCGGTCAGGGCGGCCATGGTGCCGGCGGTGCCACCGCCGACGACAAGGACGTCACAGGTCAGTTCCTCGGCGTCGGAGACGGCGGGAATCCCCAGGGGAGCGGGGGCAGGGGCGGGGGCGTTCGCGGGGGTGGTCACCGGGATGCCTTTCAGATGCCGAGCGAGGAGAGGACGGTACGGCGCAGGGCCACACGGGCCGGGTCGTCGAGGGCGCCACGCTCACGCGGACGCGGAACATCACGCACCGAGGCCACCCGGCCGGCGGCGAGCAGGGCCACCCGGTCACCGAGGAAGAGTGCCTCGTCCACGTCATGGGTGACGAAGACGACGGTCGCACCCGTGCCGGCCAGCACCTCGACCAGCAGGTCCTGCATGCCGGAACGGGTCTGGGCGTCCAGCGCTCCGAACGGCTCGTCCATGAGCACGGCACGCGGCGAGCCGGCCAGCGCCCGCGCCAACTGCGCCCGCTGGCGCTGCCCGCCGGACACCCGGTGCGGCAACTGCCCGGCCTGCGCGGCCAGTCCGACCCGGCCCAGCCATGACTCCGCCTGGGCACGGCGCTCGGACCGGGCGACACCCTTGATGGCGAGCGGCAGTTCGACATTGCCGCGCAGCGTGCGCCAGGGCAGCAGCGCGTCCTCCTGGAAGACCAGCGCCCGGTCGGCCGACGGCCCGGTCAACACCGTGCCGTCCTGCGACACCGTTCCGGCCAGCGGGGACAGCAGCCCCGCGAACGTCCGCAGCAACGTCGACTTGCCGCACCCCGACGGTCCGACCACGGTGAGGATCTCCCCGGACCGGACATCCAGCGCCACATCGTGCAGCACCGGGGCGTCCGGACGGCCGACCACGGCCGCACCGAGCGTCAGCCGGGCCCCGCGTGCGGCCTCCGGTGCGGCGACCTCAGACGAAGTGCTCATCGCGCGCCTCCTGGCCGGTACCGCTGCGGCCCTGCTGCTGGGCCTCGGACTGCTGCTGGGACTCGCCGTCGGCCTGCACTGCGACCGGAGCGGCGGCGACGGTGGCCACCGCGGTGCGGGGCCGACCGCCGGGCACGTACGACGTGCGGGGCAGCCAGCGGGTCAGCCACCGGCCGAGCAGTTCCACGGCCGTGGAGGTGATCCAGCCGAGCACACCGATCGTCACCATCCCCACGAACACCCCCGGGTAGTTGACGATCGTGTAGTCCTGCCAGGTGCGGTATCCGACGCCGTACTGGCCGGAGATCATCTCGGCGGAGATCACACAGATCCACGACACACCGATACCGACCGACAGCCCGCCGAAGATGCCCGGCAACGCACCCGGCAGCACGACCGAACCGAGGATCCGCCACCGGCCGCCGCCCATCGTGCGCACCACCTCCTCCCACACGGGGGTGAGGGCGCGCACCGAGTGCCGGGTGGAGACCATCACCGGGAAGAAGGCGGCGGTGCAGGTGATGAAGACGATGCCCTGCTCGTTGGAGGGGAACAGCAGGATCGCGACGGGCACGAGGGCGATCGCCGGGATCGGACGGAGCACCTCCAGGACGGGGCCGAGCAGATCCTCCGCGAGACGCGAGCGGGCCACGAGCACGCCCGTGGCCACACCCAGCACGGCCGCCAGTGCGAAACCGGTCAGGATGCGGGTGAGGCTGTCGGTGAGGTCCGTCCAGTAGTCGCCGCCGGAGACCCGGTCGGCGAAGGCGCGGGCGATGTCGGTGACCGTCGGGAACTGCGAGAAACGCAGCCACAGGTCGACCTTCAGGCTGGTCAGCAACTGCCACAGCCCCAGGGCGGCGGCCAGCGACGCCACCCGCAGGACATACCGGCTCACGACGCCCGCCGCAGCGCGTCGGCATAACTGACGACCTGCGCGCCGCCGTGCGCGTCGACGTACGCCTGCGCGGTCGCCTGCGTCACGAACGGCAGCAACTGCTCACCGTCGGCCACCCACACCGACTTGTCGGCGAACCAGAGGGTGTGGGTAGTGGCGTCGGGGACGTAGGCGGCGCGAATGTCACCGGTGTGCCTGGCGACGTAGGCCAGTAGCTCCTTGGGGGAGTCGAAGCTCGTCGTCTTCTCGGTTCCCTTCGGCCACACCTCGCTCGCCGACGCAGGCGGCGCGGCGGTGAGCCGCTTGGCGTAGTCGGAGCTGCCCAGGGCCTTCTTCACGTACTGGTCGTCGACGAACGAGTCCACGTCGACGTCACCGGTCAGTTTGGCGGCCTTGAGGACCGAGACGTCCTGCTTCAGCGCGGAGACCAGCGCGGGCTTGACGGCCGGGTCGAAGGTGGCGATGCCGTGGGCGCCGTTGTAGAGGTAGACGACCTCCGCGGGCAGGCCGGTGGCCTTGGCGACCTTCTCGGCGGCGGTCACGGGATGGGCGTTCAGGTAGTCGGTTGCCTCCGCCTGTGCCTTGAGGAAGGCCTCCAGGACGGCGGGCCGCTGCTTGGCGAAGTCCTCGCGGGCTGTGACGCCGTGGAAGGTGGGAAGGTTCAGCTGCGCGCCGTCGTATAGCGCCTTCGCCTTGCCCTGGTAGGCGAGCAGGCCCGGCCAGGCCACGAACTGCGACAGCGCGTCCACGCTGCCCGCCGACAGGGCCGAAGCTCCCACCGCGGGCTGCTGGTTGAGTTTGGAGATGCCCTTGTCCGGGTCGATCCCGGCGCGCTGCAAGGCGCGGACGAGGGTGCCGTCGGCGGCGGACCCGATGCTCGTCGAGACCTTCTTGCCCTTCAGGTCCGCCAAGGACGTCAGTTTGGAGCCGGGCGCGGTGACCACGGTGTTGAGGCCGCCGCGGAGGTTGTAGCCGGTGACGGAGACCAGGTGGGTCGGCTGGCCGAGCTGTTTGCCGCGGGCCGCGTTGAGCAGCAGCGGGAAGTCGCCCATCGAACCGATGTCGATCTTCCCGGCGGTCATCTGGGCGGTGATCGGGGCGCCCGTGGCGTAGTCCTGCCAGTCGACCTTGTAGGTGTGGCCGTTGTGGAGGGCGTTGAGCTGCTGCTCGAAGTAGCCGAGGGAGCGCAGCAGGGTGCCTGCCGTGACGGTGTTGATGGTCTTGGACTGGTAGCCGACGGTGATGGTGACCGTGTTGCCGTCGCCGGCCTGGGCGCTGCCGCCGCATGCGGAGAGCGGCAGCAGGAGGAGGGCTGCGGATGCGGCGATCGTTTTTCGCTTCATGGGAGTTCTGGGCCTCTCACCGGAGCAGATAGGGCATGTTGACCGTGACGGCTCCGGTGGGACAGCGGGCCGCACACGGGCCGCAGTACCAGCACTCGTCGACGTGCATGTAGGCCTTGCCGTTGCTCTCGTCGATGGCGAGGGAGTCCAGCGGGCACATGTCCACGCAGAGGGTGCAGCCGTCGATGCACTTCGACTCGTCGATGGTCACGGGCACGTCGGCCCGCTGGGGCGCCAAGGGCATGGCTGTCTCCAGGAAACGGGTCAGGCGGGGGTCAGAGGGTGCGGTGAAGGAGACCGCTCATGGTGATGCGGTCGCCGCGAAAGCGGATGAACTCCAGGTCGACGGGGCGGCCGTCGGCGAGGTGGGTGAGCCGTTCCAGCATCAGGACGGCCGCTCCGCGCGGGGCCTGGAGTACGGCGGCGGAGTGTGCGTCCGCGTTCACCGCCTCCAGGGTGATCTCGGCGTGGCCCAGGGGCTGTCCGGTGATCGACTCCAGGAGCCTGAAGACGTCGTTGTTCTCCAGGTCGGCGCCGAGGAGGGCGGTGCCGATGTCGAGGGGGATGTAGGTGAGGTCGAGGGAGAGGGGGAGGCCGTTCAGACGGCGCAGGCGTTCGATGTAGAGGACGTCGGAGCCGGGTGGGACGCGGAGGCGTTCGGCGACGGGAGTGGGTGCCGGGGCGGGGCCCATGGTGCGGACCTCGTTGGTGACCTGGCCGTGTTCGCGGAGGGTTTCCGCGAGGCCCATCAGGCGGTCGAGCCCGTGCGGGTACTTGCGGGCGACGACCACGGTGCCCACGCCAGGCAGCCGGTCCACCAGCCCCTCCGCCCGCAGCAGGTCCAGGGCCTGGCGGACGGTGTTGCGCGTGGCGCGGTAGTCGTCGGCGAGGGTGGATTCGTGTGGGAGGCCGCCGCCCGGGAAGGCGCCGGTGAGGATTTGGTGACGCAGGAGGTCGGCGAGCTGCCGGGCCTGGTCCGCACGCAGGCGGCGACGCGTCCGGTGGGCGGCGACCGTGGTCGCGGCGCCCTGACCGGAGTGGTCTCGGATGCGGTCGGCGGCTGGCATGGCTGGAACCATACCGATGGGGTAGGGAATGGGGTGTTGCGGAAATGTTGCGCCACTTGAGGGTCTCTCCGGTACGCCGTTGAGCTGGGCTTTTGCGGCGACGTGCGGAAGATCTGCCACCAGTGTGGCGGTCCCTGCGGGGCGTGCTCCAGCACCCCAGCAGTACAGCCGGTCGTCCCGAGTGTCGACGCACGATCGCCTGTCGACACGCAGGGGTCTCTAGGCCGGTCGTCGCTGCACGGCGTCGGCGATGACCGCTGTCACGAGCTTGTTGACGGCTGCCGTGGTCGGCGGGCCGGGGTCGCGGTCTGCGAACAGGAGATGCCCGCCACCGACCAGGGAGAGGGTGAGTGAGTCGATGTCGGCGTCGGCCGCGATGCGGCCCAGTTCACGCTCGTCGGCCAGATAGGCGGAGACCGCCGTTGTGGCCTGGGCGAGGATCGCGATGCCGCCTCCGGGCCTGGCTTGCCGCAGCCGTGCGCGCAGCTCGTCCCGGAAGGTGATGAGCGGGATGATTGCCACCGGAATCGGTCCGAACAGGGTGGTCAGCGCGCTGGTGAGGTTGTCGGCCACGGTGCCGGTGCCGGCGGACTCGCGCAGCGCACTCGCCTGTATCTCGAGCTGCGCGGCCCGGTCGAGCACGAGGTCGGTGAGGAAGGCGTCGAAGTCGGAGAAGTGCCGGTGCAGGACGCCTTTGGCGCAGCCCGCCTCGTCGGTGACGGCCCGGCTGGTCAGTCCGTTCGGCCCGTCCCGCAGAAGCACGCGTTCGGCAGCGTCGAACAGCTGCTGCCGGGCGTCGTGAAGGTGCACCCCAGTCGGCACTCGCAGGTCCTTTCGTGCATCAACTGCTGGCATCCGTTGTCGAGTGGGCATGCGCCCACTAAGGTGGGCGCATGCCCACCTTACCGCGAGAGCAACCAGAACCTTCCCCGGCGGAACCGCATAAGGCCCGGCAAATAGCGGAGTCGTTCGGCGCGGACGTCCAACGCTACGACCGGGCCCGGCCCGGCTACCCCGATACGCTGGTGAGGCGGATCCTCGCCGGAAGCCCCGGATCTGACGTACTCGACGTCGGCTGCGGTACCGGCATCGCGGCCCGCCAGTTCCAGGCCGTCGGCTGCACCGTGCTCGGTATCGAGCCCGATGCGCGGATGGCCGACTACGCGCGCGCCCGTGGCCTGCAGGTCGAGGTGGCGACCTTCGAAGCCTGGCGGCCGGTCGGCCGGACATTCGACGCGGTCATAGCCGCCCAGTCCTGGCACTGGGTGGATCCGGTCGCCGGCGCCATGAAGGCGGCACATGTGCTGCGTCCGGAGGGACGGCTGGCGATCTTCGGGCACGTGTACGAGCCGCCGACCGAGGTGGCCGAAGCGTTCGCGGCTGCCTTCCGGCGGGCGGCGCCCGACTCCCCGTTCAACGGCCAACCGGCCCGACGCCCGCTCGACCTCTACCAGGCGGCATACGCGAAGTTCGCCGACAAGATCCGGGAGACCGCGCGGTTCAAGGATCCCGAACAGTGGCGATTCGACTGGGAGCTGTCCTACACGCGCGACCAATGGCTGGATCTGCTGCCCACCACCGGCGCCCTCACCCAGCTCCGCCCCGATCAACTGGCCGAGGTGCTGGATGCGGTCGGTAGCGCCATCGACTCCCTGGGAGGACGCTTCACGATGAGCTACACCACCCTGGCTGCGACCGCCGTACGCGACGGCGCCTCCTGAGTCCGTCGGCCAAGTCGACGCCAACCCGGGAATCCGTTCAGTCGTTCGATGCTCTGCCGTGGGCGGAGTGCTGTCGGCCATGTGAGCGACCATTGACCGGCCGCCATGTGTACCGAGGCCGCCTCACGGCGTTGAGCGCAACGACTGTGCCGGGGTGTCAGCTGCTCGGCGGGGTGCTCGGAGGTCGTACTCATCCGGCTCATCAGGCCGAAGCGTCCTAGCCGAAGCGCCCTAGCTGAGTGCCGTCAGCCCCGGTGCGAACGTGATCAGGAGCGGCAGCAGGGGCACCAGGGCGGCCACCGTCGTCGTGAGGGCCCGCTGGTGGCGCAGCAGCCGTGGTGGCGGTTCCAGCAGGCGGTCGACCCGTTCGCCCAGCAGTCGGCGGCTCGACGCGCAGGACAGGACCCCGCGGTGCTGGTTCAGTTCGATCAGGGCCAGCGCGGTGGTGAGGTGGCCGCAGCGGCGGGACGCCGTGTCGTCGGCGGCGAGTTCGACGAGCCGGTGGGTCTGGTCGCAGAAGTGGGAGAAGAGCGGCACACGCGGAAAGCCCGTGGCCAGGGCGCTGGACAGGTGGAGCAGCCAGTCGTGGTGGGCGCGGGCGTGGCCCCGTTCGTGGGTGAGTACGGCGTCGAGCTGGTGGTCGGTGAGGCGGTGCAGTGCCCCCGTCGTCACGACCAGCTGTGGTGGATGGCCCGGCATCCACCAGGCGTCCGGGTACTCGTCTTCAAGCACCAGCATCGGTCCGCGTGCCGCGGGCAGTCCCGCCGGCAGTTCGGGTGCCCGCTCGCGCAGGTGCGCGCGGGTCTGGTCGCGCCGCCGCCGTGCCTCGACGAGTTCGCGGGCGAGCATCGCCGTCGTCCACGCGGCCCCGCACGCCAGCAGCATCGTGAGGGCGACCGCCCACACGGGCGCGACGGAGAGGTCGTACGCGGCGGTGACCGCCGGTGGCGCCGGCGCGAACACCCGGTCGCGCACGGTGTGGAAGACGGCCGCCGCGCCCAGTGTCAGCGCGGTCAGGCAGCACATCAGTACGGTGGCGACCAGGCACTGCCACACCCACAGCGCGACCACCGGTTCCCGCTCCGGCCACAGGGACCGCACCAGGGCGCGCGGCGCGGGTACGGCGGCCGTCAGGGCGACGGCGGTCAGCAGGAGCAGGCAGACGGTCATGCCGGGGCTCCGTTTCCTGATCGGAGATGAGCGCGGGTGGTGCGGGGTGATACGCCGTCGCGTGGCATGGCGCGTGCGCCGGCGCGTCACGATGTGCGTGCGCCGACGCCTCGCATGGTGCGCGTGCGGGCGCATCGCATGGTGCGTGTCCCGTCAGTATGACGGTGCCGGGTGCCCCGAGTCAGGTGTCGGCGACGATCCGGGCGTCCGGCTTCCCGGACCGGTGGCGCGCGGGTCGTCCCTGCTCCCGCGCCGCCTGCCCTGCCGCCTCCGGTGTCACCTCGCCGACGGGTCCCACCGCCCGCGCCCGTGTCACGAAGTCCCCGCCCGCCGGGCGAGTCGGGCCGCGCCGGCCGCCGCCCTCACCCCGCCACGATCCGCCCGCGGACCTCGCCGAGCCCCAGCCGGGTGCCGCCCGGCCCCGGAGCCCATGCCGACAGCGTCACCACGTCGCCGTCCTCCAGGTACGTCCGCTTTCCGTCCGGGAGTTCGAGCGGATCGCGTCCGTTCCACGTCAGCTCCAGCAGCGACCCGCGTTCCCCGGGTTCCGCGCCGCTCACCGTGCCCGAGCCGTACAGGTCGCCGGTGCGCAGTGAGGCGCCGTTGACCGTCAGGTGGGCGAGTTGCTGCGCGGCGGTCCAGTACATGGTGGAGAACGGCGGCTCGGACACCGTGTGCCCGTTGATCGCGATCGAGATCCGCAGGTCGTAACCGGCGGGTTCCTCCGCGGCGTCGTCGAGGTACGGCAGCAGCGGGTGCGTCCGGCTCGGCGGGGCGACCCGGGCCTCCTCCAGCGCGTCCAGCGGGGTGATCCACGCCGAGACCGAGGTGGCGAACGACTTGCCGAGGAACGGGCCGAGCGGGACGTACTCCCAGGCCTGGATGTCCCGCGCCGACCAGTCGTTCAGCAGACACAGGCCGAACACGTGCTCCCTGAAGTCGCCCAGCGCCACCGGCCTGCCCTGCTGCGACGGCGTGCCGACGACGAAGCCGACCTCGGCCTCGATGTCCAGCCGCACCGACGGGCCGAACTCCGGTGCCGGGTCCGACGGCGCCTTCCGCTGCCCCGAGGGGCGTACGACGTCCGTCCCGGACACCACGACCGTGCCCGCGCGGCCGTGGTAACCGATCGGCAGGTGCTTCCAGTTGGGGGTGAGCGGTTCGGCGGCGTCGGGGCGGAAGATACGGCCCGCGTTGCGGGCGTGGTTCTCGGAGGCGTAGAAGTCGACGTAGTCGGCGACCTCGAAGGGGAGGTGCAGGGTCACCTCGGGCAGCGGATGCAGGAGGGGGGCGAGTGTCTCGCGGTGCGCGGGCACGGTCACCCAGGCGGTCAGGGCGCGCCGTACGTCCGACCAGGCGGTGCGGCCGGCAGCCAGCAGCGGGTTGAGGGCCGGGCGGGCGAGCAGAGAGGCGTACGGGGAGCCGAGGGCGAGGGCCGCGGCACCGGCGTCGAGGACGTGGTCGCCGAGGCGGACGCCGACCCTCCGTTCCGTGCTTCCGGAGGTCGAGAACACGCCATACGGAAGGTTGTGCGGGCCGAAGGGATCGCCCTCGGGGACCTCGAAGGGGGTGAAGGGGGGCATGGGGTGGCTGCCTCGCTCTCATCCGTCTCATCCGTGCCGCGCGGGGGCCGCCCATGTGGCGACGTCACTATGGCGTTGCACGGCGTTCCATGTGGTCGCGCCACACGTTACGGGTGAGTTGGCTGTCGTGGCAGTGTCTAAAGAGTTCGCAATGTCCTAATAGCCCTTGTCGGAGGGGGCAATTCCGGCTTAGCGTCCTTTGGGGGACACGGACGGGGTGGATCCGGTCCGTAGAGGGGGACACGTGGGGGGACCCGTGGCCAGGAATGCCGTCAGCGTGCCGTTCGAGGCGGACCGCGACGTGCCGGGCCTGATCGTCAAGTTCGGCGACTATCCGCTGCATCACGGCGGGGTCGGCGCGATTCGCAGTCTGGGCCGCCTGGGCGTTCCCATGTACGCGATCACGGAGGACGCCTATACGCCGGCGGCCTCCTCCCGTTATCTCAGACGGGCGTTCGTGTGGCCGACGACGGGCGCCGAGGAACCGGACCGTCTCGTCGAGGGACTGCTGCGCATCGGCAGCCGTATCGGCCGGCCGACCGTGCTGATCCCCACCGACGAGGAGGCCGCCGTCCTGATCGCCGAGCACCAGGACGCGCTCGGCGACCGTTTCCTCTTCCCGCGGGTGGAACCGGAACTGCCGCGCCGGCTGGCGAGCAAGCAGGGCCTGCACGAACTGTGCGTGGAACACGGCATCCCGAGCCCGGCGGCCGCCTTCCCGGACTCGTACGACGAGATCGTCGACTTCGCGGAGAAGGCCCGCTTCCCGATCGTGGCCAAGAACCGTGAGGCGTTCGTCCGGCGCAAGCAGCCCGCCGTCAACGGGACGACGCGGATCGCCACCCGGGAGGGACTGCTCACCCTCGCCCGTGACTGGGGCACCCATCCGGGTGTCATCCTCCAGGAGTACCTCCCGAGGGAGGAGGCCGAGGACTGGATCGTGCACGCCTACTTCGACGCCGACTCCAATCCGCGCGCTCTGTTCACCGGCGTCAAGGTCCGCTCCTGGCCGCCGCACGCCGGCATGACCGCGAACGCGTACGTCGTCGACAACCCGGAACTCGCCGACCTCGCCGCCCGTTTCATCAAACAGATCGGCTTCACCGGCATCATCGATCTCGACCTGCGCTTCGACCGGCGCGACGGGCAGTACAAGCTGCTCGACTTCAACCCGCGCATGGGCGCCCAGTTCCGGCTCTTCGAGAGCGAGTCGGGGGTGGACGTCGTCCGCGCCATGCATCTGGACCTGACCGGGCGCCGCGTCCCGGAGGGGGAGCAGCGCGCCGGCCACCGGTACGTCGTGGAGAACATCGACCTGCCCGCCCTCCTCGCCTACCGGCGCAGCGGCTACACGACGCCGCACGCACCGAAGCGGCCGAGCGGCACCGAGCTGGCCTGGCTCGCGGGTGACGACCCGCTGCCGTTCGTCACGATGCTCGCCCGCTTCGTGCGTCCGGGCGCGAAGCACCTCTACCAGCTGTGGCGCACCAACCGCCGCGGCTCCGGCCCCGCCACGAAGTAGGCAGCACGCCACGTTCCTGGGGAGGGACTTCGTGATCGAACCGGTAGCAGTCATCGGCGCCGGGCCCTTCGGCCTGTCCACGGCCGCCCACCTGCGGGCGCGCGGCATCCCCGTCCGGGTCTTCGGCGACCCCATGGTCAGCTGGCGCGACCACATGCCGGCCGGGATGATCCTGAAGTCCACCCCGGCCGCCTCCGACCTGGACTGCCCGCAGCACGGGCACACCCTCGCCGACTACTGCGACGCGGCGGGCATCCGCCGGCTGGTGACCGACGAGGACATCATCCCGGTGGAGACCTTCATCGGCTACGGCGAGTGGTTCCAGCAGAAACTGGTGCCCGAGCTGGAGCGGGTGCGGGTGGTCTCCGTGGACCGGCACAAGGCGGACCGGCACAAGGCGGACGGCTCGGCGGGCTTCGAACTGAAGCTGGACTCGGGGGAGTCGTTCACGGCCCGCGCGGTCGTCGTCGCCACCGGCCTGTCCGGGCTGGCCCGCCTGCCCGCCGAGCTCGCCAGGGCGGGCGCGGACGGACCGGCGGGGCCGGTCTCGCACAGCTCCCAGCACCACGACCTGACCCGGTTCTCCGGCACGGACCTGATCGTCGTCGGTGCCGGGCAGTCCGCGCTGGAGACGGCGGCCCTCGCCGCCGAGGCGGGCGCCCAGGTCCGGGTGGTCTCGCGAGGCCGCGGCAGGGTCGCCTTCGGGGCCCCGCCCTGGGACCAGCCGAAGCTGCGCCCCGAGTCGCCGTTCGGCCGGGCCTGGTCACTGTGGGCGCTCAGCTACTACCCGCACCCCTACCGCTACCTCCCGGCACAGACCCGCCACTACCTGGTCCGCCGGGTGCTCGGTCCGCTCGGCGCCTGGTGGCTGCGCGACCGCTTCGAGGGCAAGGTCCAGGTCCGTGAGGTCGCCGCCGTGACCGGCGCCGACACCTCCGACGGCGCCCCGGTCCTCACCGTCCGCAGCCACGACGGCGGCACCGACCGCCTCACCGCCGACCACGTCATAGCCGCCACCGGCTACCGCGTGGACATCGCCGCGATGGACTTCCTCGGCCCCGAACTGCGCACCCGGGTCGCGGTCAGCCGCGGCGCGCCGAGACTCGGCGCCGGATACGTCTCCTCCGTGCCCGGCCTGTACTTCACGGGGCTCCCGGCGGCGGCGTCGTACGGCCCGGTGATGCGGTTCGTGTGCGGCACGGAGTTCGCCTCACCGCGCCTGGCCAGGCACCTGGCGGCGGCCCACGCCTGACACCCCGGGGCCGGATCGTCACCCGGCCCCGAAGGCTATGCCGCCTCCTCGGCCGCCCGCTGCCAGGCCAGGAACTCCTCGATCAGCTCCGGCGGGTTGGCCGCCTCCGTGGCCTCGACCTCCCAGCCCGGGCAGTACATGTCGAAGACCACCACCGGCAGCGGCCGCCCGAGGACCTTCTCGATCCGGCCTCCGTCGTGCAGATCCCGGGCCAGCCGGACACACGCGTCGGCGAAGTGCAGGGCCAACAGCTCGCGTGCGGCGTCCAGTTCGGCGGCGTCGCCGTCCCCGTCGAACCAGATTCCGAGCCGCCGGACCTCCTCGACGTACAGCGCACCGCCGACCGGGTCCTCGGGGCAGTTGCCGAGCGTCTCGAAGCCGTCGAGGAGCCAGCACGCGTAGTTCCAGCGGGCCTCGCCCGGGTCGTCGGGGCGTCTTTCGGCCTCGTACTGGATCTCCGTGTTGTAGCCGATCGCCACAAAGGGTCTGCGGTTGTCGTCGTCGACCCGCCAGATGCGGAAGGACAGCGCGTAGATCTCCGGCCGCAGTTCCAGCGGGAACCGCTCCAGCACCCCGGTCGCCGCCTCCAGCAGATATGCCCGGAAGTCCCCCTGCCCGTCAGCCATCACCAGCGCCCCCGTCAGATCAGCGAAACCGACTCACCGAGAACGTAACGCCCGCCACTGACAACGGCCCCATCACGGCGGAGGCGGGCGTCACTTGAGGCCGAAACGCACAGTGAGTCCCAGCGGCGTGCTGTCCGTATTCTCTGATCATGGTCGCACCCTCCCCGTACTCACTGATCGCCACCGACCTGGACGGCACGCTGCTGCGTGCCGACGACACCCTCTCGGAGCGGTCGCTCGCCGCGCTCGCGCGGGCCGGCCGGGCCGGTGCCCGGCACCTCGTGGTCACCGGCCGTCCCGCACCGAGAGTGCGCCCGCTCCTCGACGACCTCGGCTGCACGGGACTCGCGGTCTGCGGCCAGGGCGCGCAGGTGTACGACGCCGGCGCGGACCGGCTGCTGTGGTCGGTCACCCTGGACCGGGAGCTGGCGGAGACCGCGCTCGGCAAGATCGAGGCCGAGGTCGGTCAGGTGTACGCGGCGGTCGACCAGGACGGCGTTGACGGGCTCACGCTCATCGAGCCTGGTTACCTGATGCCCCACCCCACCCTGCCGGCGCTGCGCGTCGCCCGGCGGGACGACCTGTGGTGCGCGCCCATCAGCAAGGTGCTGCTGCGGCACCACACCCTGTCCGACGACGAACTGGCGGCGACCGCCCGCGCGGTGGTCGGGTCGCTGGCGACGGTCACCATGTCGGGGCCGGGGACCGTCGAGCTCCAGCCGTGCGGGGTGACCAAGGCGACCGGCCTGGCGCTGGCCGCCGGCCATCTGGGGCTGCGCCCCGCACAGGCCATCGCCTTCGGGGACATGCCCAACGACATCCCGATGTTCGAGTGGGCGGCCTACGGGGTGGCCATGGCCAACGCTCATCCCGAACTGAAGGCGCGGGCCGACGAGGTCACCGCGTCGAACGAGGACGACGGCATCGCCGTCGTCCTCGAAAGACTCTTCAACTGACGCGGAGCGTCGGTCAGTACGCGCCGTGGACGTTGTCCATAGAGCCGTACCGCGCGGCGGCGTAGTTGCAGGCGGCGGTGATGTTCGCGACCGGGTCGTAGATGTCGAACGACGTGCCGGCCACGTGGTAGGCGTTGAACGTCGGGTCGATGACCTGGAGCAGGCCCTTGGACGGGATGCCCTTGGCCGCGTTGGAGTCCCAGAGGTTGATGGCCCGCGGGTTGCCGGAGGACTCCCGCATGATGTTGCGGTAGATGCCGTTGTAGCTGCCCGGGATGTTCTTCTCCCTCATGATCGCGAGCGACTCGCGGATCCAGCCGTCGAGGTTGTTCGGGTACCCGGCGAGGGTCGTCGAGGCGGTCGAGGTGGAGGACCCGGCGGCGGAGGCGGTGGTCGCCCCGATGAGCGGGAGGGCAAGGACGGCGGCGCCGGTGCCGGCGACGACGAGCGTGCGGATGATGCGGTTACGGCGGGGAGTGCGGTGCTGGGCGGCAACAAGCATGGCGTTGTTCCTCTCCGTCGCCTGCGAGGTGAGCTGTCGGGTTCGGGCCCGGGGAGTGCCCGGTCGTACCGCCCGAAGGCGATGCGACTTCACCCCTAGCCGTTCCGGAACGACGTCTGTCCGTGACGTCGGTCGCCCGGTCCGGCGGCTTACCTGGGTCCCCCGCTCCTGCCGTGCGAATGAACTCGTCGATGGGTTACGACGGGCGGCGGCAGGATTCGGCGTCCGCCCGGCGAGCCGGAACGTATGCGAGAGCACATGTCCGGAACAAGTACCTGATGCGCACAACACACCGATTGAGCTTGGAGTGAGGCCTATGAGGCACTTGATCCTTTGCGGCTGCCAACCCTCAACTGGCCCGCAGGGAAAGGGAAGGAAGGGTCGCCTTACCGGCTCTGCCCCGCCTGGCCTTTCGTGACCTACCTCACGAAACCGCAATAGCGGCAAATCAGACAAGAGGGATTCGTTGAATCCCTCTATTTCCTGGTTCGACGGAATGTCCCGGTGTCTTCATTTCGATGATGAGTCCGAATTGTCGGATTATAGTGAATTTCGGATAAGTCGAGGTGGTGTGGCGAGGTGGACGTCTGTCGGCGGCGGCCTTGTTCGCTCGATCGGGTGCCTCTCCGGTGCGGCCCCCGTCAACTTCGGAAGCGTCGGCTACGCGCGCGTGCCACCGGCCGGGGGTGGCCGGGAAGTTGGGCTGCCGGGTGCGCACGTGAAACTCGTCACGTGGGGGGTGGGGGAAAGGCGGCCAGGACGGCGGGATCTCCCGGTGTGCGTGTCCGTCGTGAAGGCGGAACCTCCGCCGTGGTGCGCGTCGTTGTCATGGCAGCCGTCCGCGGAGCGGGCCGCGGCGGCGGTCGTGGGCGGTTCGGGTGTCGATGCTCCCGTGGTCCGGCGTGGAAGGCCGCGGGGTGGGTCAGGAGGCGCGGAGGGTGTAAGTCAGGAGGCGCGGAGGTCGTGGTGGAAGAAGGATGTACACCTGTGTATGAGGTGCCGCCGTTCGTGCACCGGGTGCCACGGCCGGATTCGGTGGGCGGCCGAGGGGGTACGCCCGGGCAGGTGACGTCGGCCGGGAGAGGCGGGGCCGTTTCCGGGCAGTAGTCAGTCGGGAGGTTCGTCCGGGAGGCTCGCCGCCGGACGGCCGTCCGGACACGGTCGGAGCCGAGGTTCGGGACAACTGTCCGCACTTCCTGTTAAGTCAGTAGATGTCAGGTCGTATCGGCTGATCAAAAACATAACGGTCGTGATCTGATAGCGCCCGGGGTGTAACCGTGGGCGCTATCGGTGATCGAAACCTGACCGGATACGCTGACTTGAGTGAGGGCAGCGACCTATCGACAAACCGCGTAATCGCCAGTAGACACCAGCAGACAGGAGACCCCTCGTGACCGTCGTCGGGCCGTTCGGGCTGAGCGTGCGGGACCAGGCTCTGGAAGCCGATGTCCAGGCCGGATTGACGGCTGTCGAGGAAGGCTTGCTAGAAGCCACCAAGAGCGAGGTCCCGTTCATCACGGAGGCCGCGCAGCACCTCGTACGGGCCGGAGGCAAGCGGTTCCGCCCGCTGCTGGTGATGCTCGCCGCGCAGTTCGGCGACCCGTACGCGCCCGGTGTCGTGCCGTCGGCCGTCGTCGTCGAACTCACCCATCTGGCCACGCTGTACCACGACGACGTCATGGACGAGGCCTCCGTGCGGCGCGGCGTCGACAGTGCCAACACCCGCTGGGGCAATTCGCTCGCCGTCCTCACCGGCGACTTCCTCTTCGCCCGCGCCTCCCAGATCCTCGCCGACCTGGGCCCCGAGGCGGTCCGGGTCCAGGCCCTCGCCTTCGAACGGCTGGTGACCGGCCAGATCCTGGAGACGGCGGGCCCGTCGGACGGCCGTGACCCGGTCGAGCACTACCTCGACGTGCTCGGCGGCAAGACCGGCTCGCTGGTCGCCGTCTCCTGCCGCTTCGGCGCGATGCTGTCCGGTGCCGACGAGACGGTCGTCGACGTCCTCACCCAGTACGGCGAACGGCTCGGTGTCGCCTTCCAGCTCGCCGATGACGTCCTGGACATCGCCTCCGACTCCCGCGAATCCGGGAAGACTCCCGGAACCGACCTCCGGGAGGGTGTGCCCACGCTCCCGGTGCTGCGGCTGCGGGAGCTGGCGGCCCGGTCGGGGCTGGCCGAGGACATCGCCCTGTGCGAGCTGCTGGACTCCGACCTCACGGACGACGCGCGGCACGCGGAGGCCCTGACTGCGCTGCGGGCGCACCCGGCGCTGGACCTCGCCCGCAAGGATGCGGTCCGGTACGCGGAGGAGGCGCGGGCCGCGCTGGCTCCGCTGCCGGAGTGCGACCCGAAGGACGCGCTGATGGAGCTGTGCGATGCGGTGGTGCACCGGGCCGGGTAGCAGCCGTTGGGCCCGCTGCGATGTGACCCAGGTCACTTTATTGGACTGAGTCCAATCCAGGACGTGTTCCGTACTCCTCCCCAGAAGCCGACGCAGGGGGCGTCGGCTGACACAGGGGGAGAAAACGGAATCATGGTCATCGACGCAACACGCCGCAAGAGCCTCGTCGCCGCTGCCATCACCGTCACCGTCACCGCTCTCGGCGGTGCCGCCGTCCCGGCATCCGCCGCCACCAGCCACAGCTCCGCCGTCGCCGCCGGCCACGGCTCCACCGCTTCCACTGACTCCGTCGTCCTGGCCGCCAGTCTGCGCGGTGCCAACGAGGTGCCCGTCGCCGGTGGGCCCGCCGTCGGCGACAAGGACGGCGCCGCGCTGGAGTTCATCCAGGTCAAGGGGGACAAGGTGACCGTCGCCGTGACCTGGCGCGGTACCGGCAGGCCCACCGACCTGCACATCCACCAGGGCGCCAAGGGAACGAACGGCGGCGTCCGGATCGACTTCGGGAAGCTGCTGAAGAAGGCCAGGGCCCACAGCGTCACCGGCAGCGTCAAAGTCACCGACAAGGCCCTGCTCAAGCAGCTCACCACCGACCCCGGCGCCTTCTACGCCAACCTGCACACCGCCCAGTTCCCCGGCGGAGCCCTCCGCGGCCAGCTGCACGCCGTCACCACCGTCTCCGACCTCTCGGGCGGCGGCTTCCAGGCCTCCGTCGTCACCGGCAAGCAGATCTACCAGTGCAAGCCCGCCGACGGCGGCGGCTACGCCTTCGCCCAGCGCGACGTCAGCGCCAAGCTCGGCGGCGGCATCCGCCACTCCTTCGTCGCACCGAACTCCGGCACCCCGCAGTGGGTCGCACCCGACGGCAGCGCGGTCACCGGAACCGTCCTGACGAAGACGGCGAACGGCGCCGGCAACATCCCCGAGCTGGACCTCACGGCCACCCGGTCCGGCAAGAAGCACGGGCTGCTCGCCCACACCGGCGAGATCCTGCGCCTCAACACGGTCGGCGGCGTCGCCCCGGCAGGCTCCTGCACCCCGGGTGCCGTCGTCGGCGTCCCCTACCGGGCGGACTACGTGTTCGTGCAGCACTGAGCGATTCGTGCAGCACGGAGCCAACGGCACCGGACACTGCAGTGAACACGGCAGCGAACACGGCACGTGAAGTGACCGGACACGGCACGTGACAGGAGGCGCCTTCGCCGCACGACCCCTACGGGTCGGGGAAGGCGCCTCCACCCTTGTGTCATACCGCAGGTGTACGCGGAGTTGGCTCCGTGGGCTGACGCTTAGCCGCGGTGGATTTGGTGAGATGGAAACCACGGAAATCACCACCACTCACCGTTTCGGGTGAGAATGGCGGCTCAGGGTGGGACACGTGCGAGGACGGCCGCCGCCGACGACGGAGGTAAGGCACACATGGCACCGTACGAATCCGACGACAGCACGGGGACCGCGCAGGCCGACGACGAACTGCGCGCCGAGGTCCGCGCCGAGCGGCGGCGCAAGGCCGCACGGTACGTCGTACCGGTCGCGGTGGTAGGCGTGGCCGCGGCCACCATCGGCCTGGTCCCGGCACTCGCCGACTCCGGCGACCCCAACCTGCCGAAGATCACCGCGCAGGAGCTCATCGACAAGATCGCCAAGTCGGACGTGCAGCAGCTGTCCGGCACCGTGAAGGTCAGCACCGACCTCGGCCTGCCCGACCTCGGCGGGCTGGAGAGCAGCCTGATGTCCGGGGCGACGCAGCGCGGCGGCGACGGCTCGTCCGCCGACCCGTCGAGCAAGCTCACCGAGCTGGCCTCCGGCACGCACACCCTGCGGGTGGCCGTCGACGGCCCCGAGAAGCAGAAGGTGTCGGTGCTGGAGAGCGGCGCCGAGTACAGCCTCATCCACAACGGCACCAACGTGTGGGGCTACGACAGCAAGTCCAACGAGGTCTACCACTCCACCGTCGCCGACTCCGGCAAGGCCGAGCAGCACGAAACCCCGGCCACGCCCAAGGACTTCGCCGAAGAAGCCCTCAAGTCGGTCGACGACACCACGTCGGTGACGGTCGACGGCACCGTCCAGGTGGCCGGCCGGGACGCCTACCGGCTCGTCATCAAGCCCAAGCAATCCGGTACGACGGTCGGCGCGATCAGCATCGCGGTGGACGCCAAGACCGGTACGCCGCTGAAGTTCACGCTCACCCCGTCGAGCGGCGGCGCGGCCGTGGTCGACGCGGGCTACACCCAGGTCAGCTTCGCGAAGCCGGCCGCCTCCACCTTCGACTTCACCCCGCCCAAGGGCGCCAAGGTCACCGAGGGCGACAAGGCGGGCAAGGCCGGCAGGACCGGGGCGGGCGACCGGACGGACCAGGGCGGCAAGGCCTCCGAGACGCCCGGCCACGGCTCCGCCAAGGGCCTCGACAAGTCCGGCGTCGACGTCCTCGGCAAGGGCTGGAACTCGATAGCCGTCCTCGACACCGGCAGCAAGGGCGGACTGCCCACCGGCTCCGCCTCCGGAGGCGGCGACCTGGGCGGCTTCCTGAGCTCGCTCGGCGACCCCGTCTCCGGCAAGTTCGGCAAGGGCACCGTCTTCTCCACCCGGCTGATCAACGCCCTGATCACGGACAACGGCAAGGTGTACGTCGGCGCCGTGGACAAGGCGGCGCTGGTGAAGGCGGCGAACGCGGGCTAGTCCGGGGTGGCACGGGTGCGGTGAGCACCCTTTGCCGGACGATGCCGGACGATGCCGGACGACGCTGCATGACGAACAGAGGGAGCTGATGGACCGACCGTCCGCCACGGAGCGGGAGCGGGAGCCGGAGAGCGCGGGGGACCCGGAGGACTCGGGGGATCCCGGGGACCCGGCGGGCGACGTTCCGGCGGCCGCGAGTGTCATCGACACCCGCGGCCTCACCAAGCGCTACCGCGGCGGACAGCTCGCCGTGGACGGTCTCGACCTGACCGTCCCGGCGGGCAGCGTCTTCGGCTTCCTCGGCCCCAACGGCTCCGGCAAGACCACCACCATCCGCATGCTGATGGGCCTGATCGAGCCCACCTCGGGCACGGCCCGGGTCCTGGGCCACCCGATGCCGCGAGCCTCCCGCGTGGTACTGCCCCAGGTCGGGGCCCTCATCGAGGGCCCCGCGCTGTACGGCTTCCTCTCCGGCCGCGACAACCTCCTGCGGTACGACGCCGCCGACCCGGCCGCCGACCCCCGCACCCGGCGCGCCCGTGTCGAGGCCGCACTGGACCGGGTGGGTCTCGGCGCCGCCGCGGCGAAGAAGGCCAAGGCCTACTCCCTGGGGATGAAGCAGCGCCTGGGGCTGGCCGCCGCGCTGCTCCAGCCCCGCAGGCTGCTGGTCCTGGACGAGCCGACCAACGGCCTCGACCCGCAGGGCATGCGGGAGATCCGCGCCCTGGTGCGGGAACTGGCGGGGGACGGCACGACCGTGTTCCTCTCCTCCCACCTCCTCGACGAGATCGAGCAGGTCTGCACCCATGCGGCCGTGATGGCGCAGGGCCGGCTGATCGCCCAGGGCGCGGTGGCCGACCTGGTGGCCGGGGCCCGCGGCCGGCTCGTGGTGAGCACCCCGGACCCCGGGGAGGCGGCCCGGGTGCTCAAGGAACAGGGCGTCGCGGACGTCGTCGCCGCCGAGGACCGGGTGACCGGCGAGCCGCCCGAGCGCGACCTCGCCGAGGTGAACGCGGCGCTCGTCACGGCGGGCGTCCGGGTCCGCGGCTTCACCGTGGAACGGGCCTCGCTGGAGGACGCGTTCGTGGCACTGACCGGGGAGGGCTTCGATGTCGCAGGCTGACCTGGCCGTCGTCGACACGGCGGCCGTACGGCCGAACCCGCTGTGGAGCCTCGGCCTGCTGCGCAGCGAACTCCTCACCACGTTCCGGCGCTGGCGCACCCTCGCCCTGCTGGGCGTACTGGCGGCGGTGCCGATCCTCGTCGGTGTGTCCGTCAGGATCGAGACCCGGGGCGGCGGGCAGGTCGGCCGCGGCGGCGGCGAGGGCCCGGCGTTCATCGCCCAGGTCACCAACAACGGACTGTTCCTGGTGTTCACGGCGCTGGCCGCGACCCTCCCGTTCTTCCTGCCGATGGCCGTCGGGGTGGTCGCCGGGGACGCGGTCGCGGGCGAGGCTGACGCGGGCACCCTGCGCTATCTGCTGGTCGCCCCGGCGGGCCGGACCCGCCTCCTGCTCGCCAAGTACGCCACGACGATGGCCTTCTGCCTGGTCGCGACCCTGGTGGTGGCCGCCTCCGCGCTCGCCGTCGGCGCGATCCTCTTCCCGCTCGGCGACCTGACGACGATATCCGGCACCCGGATATCCTTCGCCGACGGCTTGGGCCGCGCCCTGCTGATCGCCCTGGTGGTCGCCGTGTCCCTGGCCGGCATCGCCGCCCTCGGCCTGTTCGTGTCCACGCTGACCAACAGCGGCATCGCGGCGATGGCGACCACCGTGGGCCTGCTCATCACCGTCCAGATCCTCGACCAGATCCCCCAGCTGCACACGCTCCAGCCGTACTTCTTCTCCCACTACTGGCTGTCCTTCGCCGACCTGATGCGCGACCCCGTCTACTGGGACGACCTGGTCAAGAACCTTGAGTTGCAGGCCCTGTACACGGCGGTGTTCGGATCGGCGGCCTGGGCGCGGTTCACGACGAGGGACATCACCGCCTAGCGGTTCCTGGTGCGAGGCTGTGACGTCGCGGTGACGTGGGAGCCGTGCCGAGCGGCGAGACTGGACCGTACGCACGAGGACGACCGGAGTACGACCGGACGGTGACGCCGGGGGAATGAGGGCCGATGTCCCGACTCAGCCGCGAGGAGAAGCGGGAAGTCCAGCAGGAGGAGCGTCTGGCACCGGTCGACGTCCGGGTGACGGACGCGACCGCGTCGGTGGACGGCGTACCGCTGCTCCCCGGCCCCGGTGAGGAACCCCAGCAGGCGGTCCTCAACCACCTCCAGCGCCTCGCCCGGGCCACCGGCCGCCCGGTCCTCGCCACCGTCCACGACACCCGCATCGGCTACGTCGTCCCCCTCCAGGTGAACCTGGACGGCTCCAGCAGCTTCACCGGCGACCCGGTACGGCTGGCCGCAGCGCCCGCCGAGCCGAAGGAACACCCCGCCCCGCCGGCACCGCCCGTACTGCCGGACCCGCCGCTGCCGCCCGCGCCGGGCACCGTCCAGCCGCCCACCGGCGTCTTCGGCCCGCCGCCCGTGATGAGCACCCCTGCCACGACCTCTGCCCCGACACCCGTCCCGGCGCCTGCCCCGGCCCCTGAGAAGGCCCCCGCCACCGCCACCGCCACCGCCACCGCCACCGCCCCCGCACCTGCCCCCGCCCCCGTCCCCGTTGTCGTCCTCGCCCCCGAAGAGCCGTCGGCCGGCCGGGACCCCGACCTCCGGTCCACCCCCACCCCCGCCCGTGGTTTCGACGCCGTTGCCGAGGAGGTGCTCGGGGACGAGCCCGTGACCCTGACGGCGGAAGGGGCCGCGCTGCTCACCGAGCCGGTGGCGCGGATCAACGACGCCGTCCGGACGGGCCGTATCGAAGCCGCGGCCGAGCTCGCGGAGCGCACCGTCGCCGAGGCCGCCGCGGTCCTCGGCGGCGACCACACCGAGGTGCTGCACCTGGGCGAGCTGACCGCGTACATCTCCTACCTGGCGGGCGACCCGGAGCGGGCCTTCCACCTCTCCCTCGACCTGGCCCGGCAGCGCCGGCTCGCACGGGACGGCGAGGCGGCGTACGGGAACGTGCGGAGCGCGGCGACCGCCTGGCGCGCGGTACGCGACCCCGAGCACGGGCTGAGCCTCGGCCGCGAGCTGATCGACCTGTGGACGCAGCTCACCGCCGAGGACGGCCCGGCGGCCGACGACATCGAGGAACTGGAGTCGGCTCGCGTCCGGATGGCCCGCCTCACGGACCGCGCCCGCCGAGCCGCCCAGAACGCCTGAGCGCCGTCACGCCTCGGCGCCGTCGTCACAGCACGCAGAACTCGTTGCCCTCCGGATCGGCCATGACGGTCCACGCCCCGGAGGGCTCGGAGACATGCCGCACCACGGTCGCGCCCAGCGCCTCCAGGCGAGCCACCTCGTCCGCCCGCTTCCCGTCCCCGGCGTGCAGGTCGATGTGGAGCCGGTTCTTGCCCGACTTGGTTTCCGGCACTCGCTGGAACAGCACCCGCCGCCCCAGCCCCGTCCCGCGCTGCTCGTCGTACGGGTCGTCCGGGTGCCGCACGGCGATCAGGTCACGGAAGGCGGCACGGCCGTGGTACTCCAGGGCGGCCGCGCCGGGCAGCGCGTCCAGCGCCAGGAGCTGTTCGACGAGCGCGCTGTTGTCCTCGGCCACGTAGTGCAGCGCGGCGGCCCAGAAGTCGGCCTGCGCGTGCGGATCGCGGGCGTCGACGGCGAGCTTCCAGTGCAGGGGTGCGGGCGTCTGCGTCATGTCGCCCACTTATAGCCGACGGCTCCGACACTCACACCTGGCTTGCGGGAGTCTCCGTGACCGGGGCTGCCGGCCGTGGTACGGGCGCCGCCGCGAGCGCCCGTGCGCCCCGGCGGGCGGTGCGCAGCGCGTCCCAGGTGAGCAGGGCGAGGGCGAGCCAGACCAGGGCGAAGCCGGCCCAGCGCTCGGCGGGCATGGCCTCGTGGAAGTAGAGGATGCCGCAGAGGAACTGGAAGACCGGCGCCAGGTACTGCAGCAGGCCGAGCGTGGAGAGCGGGACGCGGATCGCGGCGGCGCCGAAGCAGACCAGTGGGACGGCGGTGACGATGCCGGTGGAGGCCAGCAGGGCCGCGTGCCCGGCGCCGTGGTCGGCGAAGCTGGACTCGCCGTGTCCGGACAGCCAGAGCAGGTAGCCGAGCGCGGGCAGGAACTGGATCGCCGTCTCGGCCGCGAGTGACTCGACGCCGCCGAGGTTGACCTTCTTCTTGACGAATCCGTACGTGGCGAAGGAGAACGCGAGGACGAGGGAGATCCACGGCGGCTGCCCGTAGCCGACGGTCAGCACGACGACGGCCGTGAAGCCGACGCCCACCGCCGCCCACTGCGCGGGCCGCAGCCGTTCCTTCAGCAGCAGCACGCCCATGGCGATGGTGACGAGGGGGTTGATGAAGTAGCCGAGGGAGGCCTCGACCACGTGCCCGGCGTTCACGGCCCAGATGTAGACGCCCCAGTTGACGGTGATCACGGCGGCGGCGACCGCCACCAGGGCCAGTCGGCGCGGCTGCCGCAGCAGCTCGCCGGCCCAGGCCCAGCGCCGTACGAAGACGAGTGCGACGGCGACGAAGAGGAGGGACCACACCATGCGGTGGGCCAGGATCTCCACCGACCCGGCGGGCTTCAGCAGCGGCCAGAACAGGGGGACCAGCCCCCACATCCCGTAGGCCGCGAAGCCGTTCACCAGTCCTGTCCGTCGCTCACCCTTCGATATGTCGGCCACCGGCCCTCCTCACGCCCAGCTTCAGCACACCGCCGGGACGAAGGTAGCGCCGGGCACCCCGGTCTGTCATGGCCGTATCGGCATACGGTCGTGACAGACCGGGGTCACCGTCTCCTGGAAGGTTCCCCAGGGGGGGGCTTACCGGGGCTGACCGGGGCTTACTTGAGCGCGGCGGCGATCGCCTCGGAGATCGGGGAGGTCGGGCGGCCGGCCAGGCGGGAGAGGTCGCCGGAGTCGACGACCAGCTCGCCCTTGGCGATCGACGCGTCGACGTCGACGAGGATCGCGGCGAACATCTCCGGCACACCGGCACCCGTCAGGATGCCCTGGAGCACCTCGCCGGGCACGGAGTTGTAGGCGATCTCCTTGCCGGTCTGCCGTGCGAGCTCGGCCGCGTACTCGGCGAAGCTCCAGGCGACGTCGCCGCCCAGCTCGTACGTCCGGTTCTCGTGGCCCTCGCCGGTCAGCACGGCGACCGCGGCGGCCGCGTAGTCGGCGCGGGAGGCCGAGGAGACCCGGCCCTCGCCGGCCGCAGCGACGACGGCGTCGTGCGCCAGCACCGGGGCGAGGTTCTCGGTGTAGTTCTCGTGGTACCAGCCGTTGCGCAGCAGGGTGTAGGGCAGGCCGGAGGCGAGCAGCGCTTCCTCGGTGGCGCGGTGGTCGTCCACCAGCGAGGCGTGCAGGCTGCCCGGGGCGCTGGTGTACGCCAGCAGGGCCACGCCGGCCGCCTTGGCGGCGTCGATGACGACCTTGTGCTGCGCGGGGCGGCCCTTGTCGAACTCGTTGCCGGAGATCAGCAGCACCTTGTCGCCGGCGGCGAAGAGGCCGTCGAAGGTCTCGGGGGTGTTGTAGTCCGCGACGGCGATCTTCACGCCCTCGGCGGCGAAGTCGGCGGCCTTGGCCTCGTCGCGCACGACGGCGGTGATCTGCTCGGCCGGGACCTTCTCCAGCAGCTGCGTCACGACGTGACGGCCGAGGTGTCCGGTGGCTCCGGTGACAACGATGCTCATGGTGTGCGATCTCCTTGTGGGGTTCCGATGTCACTAACCCTAGGAGGTGCGCTAACCAAAGGAAAGTACCCACTTTGAAGTAAGGTACTGGCATGACCGTAAGTGCCTCAGAAGCCGATCCGCCGAAGGCCGGAAAATACGTCGTCGGCGCGGAGATGTGCCCGTACCGCCTGGTCCTGGAGCACGTCACCAGCCGCTGGGGCGTCCTGGTCCTGATCGAGCTCCTCGACCGCCCCCACCGCTTCAGCGAACTGCGCCGCGCGATCGGCCGGGTCAGCGAGAAGATGCTCACCCAGACCCTCCAGACCCTGGAACGCGACGGCCTGGTCCACCGGGACGCCAAGCCCGTCATCCCGCCCCGCGTCGACTACTCCCTCACCGACATCGGCCGCGAGGCCGCCCACCAGGTGCGGGACCTGGCGCTGTGGACCGAGCGGCGGATGGCGGACGTGGAGCGGGCCAGGACGGCGTACGACGACGCGAAGCGCGCCTGAGACCCCGAGGGCCTCCCGGGAACACGGGTGGGGCCCGGACACGCTGTCCGGGCCCCACCTTTCCTGACTCGCGGCTTCCCTGGGTCAGCCCACGACCGTCCAGGTGTCCCCGCCGGCCAGCAGCGCCGCCAGGTCGCCCTTGCCGTGCTGTTCGACCGCGGTGTCCAGTTGCTCGGACATCTGCACGTCGTAGACGGGCCGTTCCACCGAGCGGAAGACGCCGACGGGCGTGTGGTGCAGGGTGTCGGGGTCGGCCAGCCGGGACAGCGCGAAGGCCGTGGTGGGGGAGGGCGAGTGGGCGTCGTGGACGAGAACCTCGGACTCGTTCTCCGCGGTCACGTCGACCACCGACAGGTCGCCGGTGAGCCGGTCCCGTACGACACCGCGCGCGCCGTCCGCGCCGAAGCGGATGGGCTGCCCGTGCTCCAGGCGGATCACCGCCTCCTCCGAGGACTGCTTGTCCTTGAGGGCGTCGAAGGCGCCGTCGTTGAAGATGTTGCAGTTCTGGTAGATCTCGATCAGTGCCGTGCCCGGGTGGGCGGCGGCAGCGCGCAGCACCTCGGTCAGGTGCTTGCGGTCGGAGTCGATCGTGCGGGCGACGAAGGACGCCTCCGCGCCGATCGCCAGCGACACCGGGTTGAACGGGGCGTCCAGCGAACCCATCGGTGTCGACTTGGTGACTTTGCCGACCTCGGAAGTCGGTGAGTACTGCCCCTTCGTCAACCCGTAGATGCGGTTGTTGAAGAGGAGGATCTTCAGGTTGACGTTGCGCCGCAGGGCGTGGATGAGGTGGTTGCCGCCGATGGACAGCGCGTCACCGTCACCGGTCACCACCCACACCGACAGGTCCCGCCTGCTGGTCGCCAGGCCGGTGGCGATCGCCGGGGCCCGGCCGTGGATGGAGTGCATGCCATAGGTGTTCATGTAATACGGAAAACGGGACGAGCAGCCGATGCCCGAGACGAAGACGATGTTCTCCTTCGCCAGCCCCAGCTCCGGCATGAACCCCTGCACGGCCGCCAGGATCGCGTAGTCACCGCAGCCCGGGCACCAGCGCACCTCCTGGTCGGACTTGAAGTCCTTCATGGACTGCTTGGCCTCGGCCTTGGGGACGAGCTGCAGCAGTCCGTCGGTGGCGTCGGTCATGGCGTCAGTCATGGATGGCCTCCTTGAGCGCCGTGGCGAGCTGCTCGGCCTTGAACGGCATGCCGTTGACCTGGTTGTACGAATGCGCGTCCACCAGATACTTCGCCCGGATGAGGGTGGCGAGCTGACCGAGGTTCATCTCGGGGATCACCACCTTGTCGTAACCTCTCAACACGGTGCCGAGATTCCTCGGGAACGGGTTGAGGTGCCGCAGATGCGCCTGTGCGATCGGTTCGCCGGCCGCGCGCAGCCGCCGTACCGCCGCCGTGATCGGCCCGTACGTCGACCCCCAGCCCAGCACCAGGGTGCGCGCCCCGTCCGGGTCGTCCACCTCGATGTCGGGGACGTCGATGCCGTCGATCTTGGCCTGCCGGGTGCGGACCATGAAGTCGTGGTTGGCGGGGTCGTAGGAGATGTTCCCGGTGCCGTCCTGCTTCTCGATGCCGCCGATGCGGTGCTCCAGGCCGGGCGTGCCGGGGACCGCCCACGGCCGGGCGAGGGTCTGCGGATCGCGCTTGTACGGCCAGAAGACCTCGGTGCCGTCGTCGAGGGTGTGGTTGGGGCCGCTCGCGAACTGCACCCGCAGGTCGGGCAGCTCCTCCAGCTCCGGGATCCGCCAGGGCTCGCTGCCGTTGGCCAGGTAGCCGTCGGAGAGCAGCATGACGGGCGTCCGGTAGGTCAGCGCGATCCGGGCCGCCTCCAGCGCCGCGTCGAAACAGTCGGCCGGCGTCCGCGGGGCGACGACCGGGACCGGCGCCTCGCCGTTGCGGCCGTACATCGCCTGGAGCAGGTCGGCCTGCTCCGTCTTGGTCGGCAGCCCGGTGGACGGCCCGCCCCGCTGGATGTCGACGACCAGCAGCGGCAGCTCCAGCGAGACCGCGAGCCCGACCGTCTCCGCCTTCAGGGCGACACCCGGACCGGACGTCGTCGTCACCGCCAGCGAACCGCCGAACGCCGCCCCCAGCGCCGCACCGATGCCGGCGATCTCGTCCTCGGCCTGGAAGGTCCGCACACCGAAGTTCTTGTGCTTGGACAGCTCGTGCAGGATGTCGGAGGCCGGGGTGATCGGGTACGACCCGAGGAACAGCGGCAGATCCGCCTGGCGCCCCGCGGTGACCAGGCCGTACGCCAGGGCCAGGTTCCCGGAGATGTTCCGGTACGTGCCGACCGGGAACGCCGTCGTCGCCGGCGCGATCTCGTACGAGACGGCGAAGTCCTCGGTGGTCTCGCCGAAGTTCCAGCCCGCGCGGAAGGCCGCCAGATTGGCCTTCATGACCTCGGGCTTCCGCGCGAACTTCTGCTGGAGGAACCTCTCCGTGCCGTCGGTCGGCCGGTGGTACATCCATGACAAGAGGCCGAGCGCGAACATGTTCTTGCTGCGCTCGGCCTCCTTGCGGCTCAGGTCGAATTCCTTCAGTGCCTCCACGGTCAGCGTGGTCAGCGGCACCGGGTGGAGGCTGTAGCCGTCGAGTGACCCGTCCTCCAGGGGCGAGGTGTCGTAGCCGACCTTCTGCATCGCCCGTTTGGTGAACTCGTCCGTGTTCACGATGATCTCCGCGCCGCGCGGCAGATCCCCGATGTTCGCCTTCAGCGCGGCCGGGTTCATGGCCACCAGCACGTTCGGCGCGTCGCCCGGGGTGAGGATGTCGTGGTCGGCGAAGTGCAACTGGAACGACGAAACCCCCGGCAGGGTGCCTGCGGGGGCCCGGATCTCGGCCGGGAAATTCGGAAGGGTCGACAGATCGTTGCCGAAAGACGCCGTCTCCGACGTGAACCGGTCGCCGGTGAGCTGCATACCGTCACCCGAGTCCCCCGCGAACCGGATGATCACCCGATCCAGGCGCCGGACGGCCTTCACGCCGCCCGGCTTGCGCTGTTCTCCCACGACGGTTCCGTCGGCCTGTTCCGTTGTCCTGCTGACCTGGCTGGTCACTGAACTGGACCTCCTTCGAGGCGGCTGCCCGGGAGCGGTCGTCCCACGGACCATCCCGTAATCAACCCTACGTCGGTTAGGGTCGCCTTCCCGTGCCAGCTCGCATGCTGGACGGAGTCCTGAGACGACCTGTCGCCCTGACTTGTCACGATTTTCCCTCCCCCTGGCCGCCTTCTGGTGCCGACACGGTGCCGTCGGCCCGTCAGGAGTTCAGATACGTCAGAACGGCCAGAACGCGCCGGTGGTCACCGTCGCTCTGGGAGAGCCCGAGCTTGAGGAAGATGTTGCTGACGTGCTTCTCGACGGCTCCGTCGCTCACGACCAGCTGCCGAGCGATCGCCGAGTTCGTCCGCCCCTCGGCCATCAGCCCCAGCACCTCCCGCTCCCGCGGCGTGAGGCCGGCGAGCACGTCCTGCTTACGACTCCGCCCGAGCAGCTGCGCGACGACCTCCGGGTCCAACGCCGTACCGCCCCCGGCGACCCGCACCACGGCGTCCACGAACTCCCGTACCTCGGCGACCCGGTCCTTCAGCAGATAGCCCACACCCCGGCTGGAACCGGCCAGCAGTTCGGTGGCGTAGCGCTCCTCCACGTACTGCGATAGCACCAGCACCCCGAGCCCCGGATGCGCCTTCCGCAGCCGTACGGCCGCCCGCACACCCTCGTCGGTGTGCGTCGGCGGCATCCGCACATCCGCGACGACGACGTCCGGCAGCGCGTCCTGCGCGTCCAGCTCGGCGATGGTCTTGACCAGCGCCTCCGCGTCCCCGACGCCCGCGACGACGTCATGCCCCCGATCGGTCAACAGCCGGGTCAGCCCCTCCCTGAGCAGCACGGAATCCTCGGCGATGACCACCCGCACCCTGTCCTCCACGATCTCCCGGCCCCCCACACCCCGTACGGCGTACATGCCTGCCCTGTCCGAAAGACCAGCATTCCAGCATTCGGATCGGAGCGCGTGCGGGTAACGAGAGGAGTCGAACCAAATCAGGCCGCTGGGCCGTGCCTCCCTCCACGACCCAGCCCGTCCGGTGTTTGAGGACGAGGCCGTTCAGGCCGAATCGGGGTCCGGGGGCGGCAGCCCCCGAAACGGGCGGTCGAACCGGAGGGTCGAAGGGGGCCCACCCCCTGGAGTGACGGGACGGGCAGGGGCGGCGGGGGCGAGAGAACCCGCCCTCAGCCACGCCAGGGCAGCTCCGCCGTCACCCGCGTGGGCCCACCCACCGGCGAGTCCACCACCAGAATCCCGTCCACCGCGTCCAGCCGCTCGGCCAGCCCCGCCAGCCCCGACCCCGCCGCCGTGTCCGCGCCCCCGACCCCGTCGTCCGCGACCTGCAGCATCAACCGGTCCTCGCTCCGCCACACATCCACCGCCGCCCCACTCGCCCGCGCATGCTTGCTGATGTTCTGGAGCAACTCCGACACCGTGAAGTACGCGATCCCCTCGATCGCCGCCGCCGGCCGCTCCGCCAGGTCGACCTCCACCCGTACCGGCACCGTGCACCGCGAGGCCACCGCGGACAGCGCCGCGTCCAGCCCCCGGTCGGTCAGCACCGCCGGATGGATCCCCCGGGCCAGGTCCCGCAACTCCTGCAACGCGGTCTTCACCTCGCCGTGCGCCTCGTCCACCATCCGCGCAGCGACCTGCGGATCCTCCCGCAGCTTCTCCTTCGCCAGCCCCAGATCCATGGCCAGAGCCACCAGCCGGGCCTGCGCCCCGTCGTGCAGATCCCGCTCGATGCGCCGCAGATCGGCGGCGGCCGTGTCCACGACGACCCCCCGGTCGGACTCCAGCTCCACCACCCGCGACGCCAGTTTCGACGGCCCCAGCAGCCCGTGCACCATCACCCGGTCCACCAGCGTCAGCGCCCTGACGATCCACGGCGTGGCCAGCGTGAACAGCAGCCCCACCAGCGCGGTCACGGTGATCTCGAACGGGTTGTCGAGGTAGACGCTGTGGTGCGCGTCTCCGTACAGCTGGAGCCCGCCCTGCCCGGCCCACACCGGGAACACCCAGAACCACAGTGGATACGTCAACAGGGCCCAGCCGTACGCCCAGAAGTTGAGGGCGACGACGAAGGAGAACATCGACCAGGGGAACTGGATGACCGCGTACAGCAGATGACGCCAGGACGTGCCGCTCTTCAGTACCGCGCCGACCCAGGCGAAGAACCCCGGCTTGCGCATCCGCAGCGGCTCCGGGTCGGCCACGTCCAGCTTCAGCAGCCCACGCGCGCGTGCCCGTTCCAGCGCCCCGAAGCCACGGCAGCCGGCGAGGGCCACCGCCAGCAGCGGGATCCCGATGAAGGTCACCAGCAGACCGACGCCGAGGGCCAGCATCGTCACGGTCCACACGAACAGCGTGACGCCGACCGGAAGACCCAGCAGGACATAGCCGAACTCGCGCCAGCTGCGCGCCTCGAACGGCGCCCGCAGCACGGCCGGCCCCCGACGCCGACGCCCCCCGTACGGCTCGTAGCCGTACCCGTCGTCCTGCCCGTAGCCGTACCCGTACCCGTGTCCGTATTCCGTGGCCATCGGCGCCGTCCCGTCCCGTCCTGTCCAGCCCTGCCTCATCGGCCTGTCGTGCCGTGCCTCCACCCTGCTGTGCCGCAGGTCCACCGGCCATGGAGCCCGTCGGCATCTTGAACGGGGGGTTTTCCCCACCCTCCCCCCTCGCGCTTCGCTAGGCCCGGTCGCGCCAGGGCAGCTCCGCGGTGACCGTCGTGGGACCGCCGGCCGGTGAATCCACGACGAACAGGCCGTCGACCGCACCGAGCCGCTCCGCGAGCCCGCGCATCCCGGAGCCGCCGTCCAGGCTCGCCCCGCCGTGCCCGTCGTCCTGCACCTGGATCAGCAGCCGGTCGTCGGCCCGCCACACATCCACCGACGCGGAACGCGCCCCGCTGTGCTTGCTGATGTTCTGCAGCAGCTCGGAGACGGTGAAGTAGGCGATGCCCTCGATCGCGGCCGCCGGTCTGGACGGCAGGTCGGCGGTCACCTGCACCGGCACCGTGCAGCGCGTGGCGACCGACGACAGCGCCGCGTCCAGCCCCCGGTCGGTCAGCACCGCCGGATGGATGCCCCGGGCGAGATCCCTGAGCTCCTGGAGCGCCAGCTTCACCTCGCCGTGCGCCTCCTCGACCATCGCGGCGGCCCCGTCGGGATCCTCCAGCAGTTTCTCCTTCGCCAGGCCGAGCCCCATCGCCAGATTGACCAGCCGGGCCTGCGCCCCGTCGTGCAGATCCCGCTCGATGCGCCGCAGGTCGGCGGCGGCCGTGTCGACGACCACCCCCCGGTCCGACTCCAGTTCGGCGATACGGCGCTCCAGCTCGTCGGAGGGCGACAGCAGCCCGCGCACCATCGCCCGGTCCACGTTCGTCAGCCCGCGCGCGATGAACGGCAGCACCGGCCACAGCACGAACAGCGAGGTCAGCGTCGTGCAGAAGGTGAGGATGCCCCACGGCAGCCGGATGAAGTCGTACAGCAGCGTCCGCCAGGCCACCGGGTCCTTCAACGTCATCCACAGCCGCTGGGTGCCCGCACCGCGCCCGGCCCACGGCAGCGGGGTCGGCTCCTCCACCCGCACCCCGAGCAGCGCACGCGCGCGTGCCCGTTCCAGCTTCCCCAGCTGCCGGGCGCCCAGCAGGGTCGCGGCGAGCAGGGGTATGCCGATCACGGTCAGCGTCAGTACACCGCTCACCAACCCCGTCGTGACGACATAGACGAAGCCGAACAGCGACGTCGGCAGGTTCAGCAGGAGGTGCGCGATCTCCTTCCAGGTGTGACCGTCGAAGGCGAAGCGCACGGGCGGCAGCCGCTCGCGGTCTTCTCCGCCGTCGGCGAAGCTGCGGGATCGGGGTGCTGGTGCGGTCATATGCGCCAGCGTGCCGTGTGCCGCGGCGCGATGCCATGGAGTTCACCGCCCGGGCCGCCCTGGGGAAAACCCCACCAGGCGACCCCGGTCCCGTGTCCCACCCTGTCCCACCGCGTGACGGCCCGCTTACCGTGTCTTTATCAGGGCCTAGACTCCCGTGCGTACAGATCGTCGAATCAAGAGTTGACTGAGGTCACGGCACCGGGCCGGTCGGGCCTGTGGTCTGTCGAGGGAGTGAGGGACGGGCGATGCCGGAGACGGTGGGCGGTGAACCGACCGCGGTCCTCGCCGCGGACTACTTCGCGTCCTACTCGGTCGTGGGACTGCTGACGCTGGTCGGCGTGGTCTTCGTCGCCGTCGCCTTCGGCGCCGGCCGGCTGCTGCGCCCGGTGGTCCCCACCCCCGAGAAACTCCTCACCTACGAGTGCGGCGTCGATCCCGTCGGCGAGGGCTGGGCCCACACCCAGGTCCGCTACTACGTCTACGCCTTCCTCTACGTCATCTTCGCCGTCGACTCGATCTTCCTGTTCCCCTGGGCGACGGTCTTCGCCGCCCCCGGCTACGGCGCGACCACGCTCGTGGAGATGTTCATCTTCCTCGGCTTCCTCGCCGTCGGCCTGCTGTACGCATACAAGAAGGGCGTCCTGACATGGACGTGACGCCGGAGCCCGTGTCACTGCCGGAGCCGAAGAGGCTGGGCGCGCTCGCCCGCCTCGCCCCCGAACCGATGAAGGTCGTCCTCAACTGGGGCCGCCGCTACTCGCTCTGGGTCTTCAACTTCGGTCTCGCCTGCTGCGCGATCGAGTTCATCGCCGCGTCGATGGCCCGCCACGACTTCATCCGCCTCGGCGTGATCCCCTTCGCGCCGGGCCCCCGCCAGGCCGACCTGATGGTGGTCTCGGGCACGGTCACGGACAAGATGGCCCCGGCGGTCAAGCGCCTGTACGAGCAGATGCCCGAACCGAAGTACGTCATCTCCTTCGGCGCCTGCTCGAACTGCGGCGGCCCCTACTGGGACTCCTACTCCGTCACCAAGGGCGTCGACCAGATCATCCCCGTCGACGTCTACGTCCCCGGCTGCCCGCCGCGCCCCGAGGCGCTCCTCCAGGGCATTCTCAAACTCCAGGAGAAGATCGCGGCGGAGTCCCTGGGCGAGCGCTACGGCACCACCCCCCGCCCGTCCGCCGCGGCCCTCCAGAGCGGCCTGGTCCGGCCGCCGGCCCGCCCGGCGGACGAGAGCGAAGGGGACGCGCGATGACGGCCCCGACCGGCTGGCTGCCGGCCCCCGTCGAGGAGCTCTTCGGCCCGGACGCCACAGCAGACGAGTCCTACGACGTCCTGACGGTCGACGTCCCTCCCTCCTCCTGGCTCGCCGCCCTGGAGACCGCCCGTACGGTCCTCTCCTGCACCTATTTCGACTGGCTGAGCGCGGTCGACGAACCCGGCACCGGCTTTCGCGTGTGTGCCCACGTCGTCGCCCTCGCCCCGGTCCGCCGCCTGCTCCTTCGTACGGCCGTCCCGCACACCGCCCCCGAACTCCCCTCCGCCGTCGGTGTCTATGCGGGCGCCCGCTGGCACGAACGCGAGACCCACGAGATGTTCGGTGTCCGCTTCACTGGCCACCCCGGCCTGGACCACCTCCTCCTCCCGGAGACCTTCGAAGGCCACCCCCTGCGCAAGGACTTCGTCCTCGCCGCCCGCGTAGCCAAGGCCTGGCCCGGCGCCAAGGAACCGGGCGAGTCCGACCACGGCGGCCCCAAGCGCCGCCAGATGCTCCCCCCAGGCGTCCCCGACCCCAACGAGTGGGGCCCCCTCAAGGGCCAACTCCCGCCCGCACCGGCCCGCCCCGCCCGAGCCACGGCCGGCCGCACTCCCGGCGAACGCCCGGCCCGCGCAGCCGGCGACCGCCCGGTACGCCGCTCACGCACGGCCGCGGAGGGCTCGGCGAGCCAGGCCACCGCGACGGCCGGGACGGCCGAGCCGACGGAGACGGGCTCGGTGGGCGCGGCGGGGCCTTCGGCGGCTCCGCGCCGGGCACGTAGTGCCGGCGAGGGATCCGCCACGCAGCGGGCGGCCTCCGCTGCGGAGGAAGTGTCCGCCGTGGAGAGCGCCGCGGAAGACACCGGTGCGCAGGCGACCGCTCCTGCCGCGGAGCCGTCGGCTGCTTCTCGAGGGCCGCGCCGGTCACGTACTGCTTCGGGCGGCTCCGCTTCACAGCGTGCGCAGGAGACGGAGACGCCGGCGGCACCGGCCACCCCGGACCGCCCCGCAACCACCCGCAGCTCGGACGCGCCGTGGCACCACGCTCGTCCGGCCTTCGAGGAACCGGAGGGCGGGAAGCCGCGCGGGACATCGGCCGACCCGACGGAGACAGCCGCGACCAGGACCAACACCGAGGAGCCCGAGCCGGAACCCGCCGAGCCCGAGGCACCCCAGGCACCCGCGGATTCCGCCCCCGAACGCCCCGCCCCCCACGACGACCCCGCAGGAGGCCCGCAGTGAACGACGCTCTGGACGTCGCCCTGCGACTCCTCGTCGTGTTCGTCGTCTTCCTCACCTTCCCCCTGATCGTCGGTCAGACCGAGCACAAGGTGATGGCCCACATGCAGGGCCGCCTCGGTCCGATGTACGCCGGTGGTTTCCACGGCTGGGCCCAGCTGATCGCCGACGGCGTGAAGTTCGCGCAGAAGGAGGACGTGGTCCCGGCGGGCGCGGACCGCCGTGTCTTCCAGCTGGCCCCCGCGGTCGCTCTCCTCCCGTATCTGCTCGTGCTGCTCGCCATCCCGATCGGCCCCGGCGAGGGCGCGGTCGGCCAGGTCCTGGACGCGGGTGTGTTCTTCGTGCTCGCCGTGATGGGCGTCGGCGTCCTCGGCTCGCTCATGGCCGGCTGGGCCAGCGCCAACAAGTTCTCCCTCCTCGGCGGCCTGCGCACCGCCGCCCAGCTCCTCGCCTACGAACTCCCGATGCTGCTCGCCGCCGCCTCCGTGGCGATGGCGGCCGGCACCGTCTCCCTGCCGGGCATCGTCGGCTCCTTCCACTGGTGGTGGCTGCCCTGGCAGATCACCGGCGGCCTGGTCTTCTTCATCGCCGGCCTCGCGGAACTCCAGCGGCCCCCGTTCGACATGCCAGTCGCCGACTCGGAGATCATCTTCGGCGCCTACACCGAGTACACGGGCCTGCGTTTCGCCCTGTTCCTGCTCGCCGAGTACGCCGGGATCGTCGTCCTGTGCGGCCTGACCACCGTCCTGTTCCTGGGCGGCTGGCACGGCCCGTGGGGAGCCGACGGCCTCGGCTGGCTGTGGACCCTCCTGAAGACGGCGCTCCTCGCCTTCGTCGTGATCTGGCTCCGCGTGACCTACCCCCGGCTGCGCGAGGACCAGTTGCAGAAGTTCTCCTGGACCCTCCTCGTCCCCCTCTCTCTCGCCCAGATCGCCCTCACCGGCATCGTCAAGGTGGTGATCTCCTAACCGTGGCTCCCATTCCCGGAAGTGGCCTCGCCAAGGGCCTGGCCGTCACCCTGCGCACGATGACCCGGAAGTCGGTCACCGAGCAGTACCCGGACGCCCTTCCCGACCTCCCGCCCCGCACCCGGGGTGTGATCGGGCTGTTCGAGGAGAACTGCACGGTCTGCATGCTCTGCGCCCGTGAGTGCCCCGACTGGTGCATCTACATCGACTCCCACAAGGAGACCGTCCCGGCGGCGACCCCGGGCGGCCGCGAACGCAGCCGCAACGTCCTGGACCGCTTCGCCATCGACTTCTCCCTGTGCATGTACTGCGGTATCTGCATCGAGGTCTGTCCTTTCGACGCGTTGTTCTGGTCCCCCGAGTTCGAGTACGCCGAGACCGACATCCACGAACTCACCCATGAGCGCGACAAGCTCCGCGAGTGGATGTGGACGGTCCCTGCCCCGCCCGCACTCGACCCCGGCGCGGAGGAACCGAAGGAGATCGCCGCCGCCCGCAAGACCGCCGAGAAGCTCGCGGCCGCCCAGGCCGCGCCGGTCACGCCGGTCGCCGAACCGGCTGAGCCGGGGGAGGAGGAGTCGTGAGCCCGCTCGCCCAGGCGCCGCACGGCTTCCTGTCCCCGACCGGCGTGGAGATCGCCTTCCTCCTCGTCGGCCTGGTCACCTTCGGCGCCGCCCTCGTCACGGTCACCACCCGCCAGCTGGTGCACGCCGCCCTGTGGCTGGTGGTCGCCCTCGGCGGAATCGCTGTCGAATACCTGCTGCTCACCGCCGAGTTCATCGCCTGGGTGCAGGTCCTCATCTATGTGGGTTCCGTCGTCGTCCTCCTCCTCTTCGGTCTGATGCTCACCAAGGCCCCGATCGGCCGCTCCCCGGACGCCGACTCCGGGAACCGCTGGGTCGCGCTGGCCGTCGCCGCGGCCGCCGCGGCCGCCCTGGTCTGGGTGGTCGTGGACGCCTTCCGCACCACCTGGATCGACCTGGACGGCGCCGCAGCCGGCTCGACGAAGGTCACCGGCGCGAGCCTCTTCCAGAACTGGGTCCTGCCCTTCGAGGCCCTCTCCGTCCTCCTCCTCGCGGCCCTGGTCGGAGCGATCGTCCTGTCCCGGAAGGCGAAGGCGGAATCGGCCCCGCCCCCTGTGAACGGCCGGCCCGTCACGCAGAGTTCCCCCTCGGTCACGGATTCCGGGATTCACCCGATCGAGCAAAACCCCGAGCCGGAACCCGAGCAGAAGCCCGAGCAGGAAGGCGCCCGCTGATGCACCTCGCCTATCCCGCCGTGCTCTCCGCTCTCCTCTTCTGCACCGGCCTGTACGGCGTCCTCGCCCGCCGCAACGCGATCCTGGTCCTGATGTCGGTCGAGCTGATGCTCAACGCCGTCAACCTCAACCTCGTCGCCTTCGACGTCTGGCTGAGCAAGACCGCCCGGGACACCCTGCACTCCGGCCAGGCTCTGACCCTGTTCACCATCGCCATCGCCGCCGCCGAGATCGGCATCGGCCTGGCGATCGTCCTCGCCGTCTACCGCAACCGCGGCACCTCCGACATCGACCGGCTCCGCGACACCGCCGAGGGCCACGAGGACGGCACGCCCACCGACGAGGCGGCCGACGAGAAGGCTGAGGCCACCGCGTGACCACGACCACCCTCGCCGTCCTCGTCCCGCTCCTGCCCTTCCTCGGCGCCGCCGCCGGTCTGCTCCTGGGGCGCACCGCCCCCGGATTCGTGCGCCCGCTCGCGGTCCTGCCGACGCTCGCCGCACTGGCCCTCGCCTGCACGGTCGCCGCCGACCAGGGCGGCGGCCAGGCCGTGGACGCCCACACCGAGCTCACCCCGACCGGCTCGGTCCCCATCGAACTCGCCCTGCACATCGACGGCTTCGCCGCCCTCGTCGCCGTCCTGGTCGCCTTCGTCGCGACCTGCGTGCAGATCTACTCCACCGGCTACCTGCGCAACGACCCGCGCTACCCCTCGTACGCCGCCCTCGTCTCCCTGTTCACCTCCGCGATGCTGCTGGTCGTCTACTCCGGCGACCTGATCGTGCTGCTGGTCGGCTGGGAAGTCATGGGCATCTGCTCCTACTTCCTGGTCGGCCACTACTGGGAGACCCCCGAGGCCCGCGCCGCCTCCGTCAAGGCCTTCCTGGTCACCAAGCTCGGCGACGTACCGTTCCTGATCGGCCTGTTCGCGCTGGCCACCGACGCCGGGTCGTTCCGCATCACCACGGTCCTCGGCACCGTCGCGAACGGCGGGCTGCACCATCCCACCCTGGTCGGCCTGCTGCTCCTGTGCGGCGTGGCCGGCAAGTCCGCACAGTTCCCGCTGCACACCTGGCTCCCCGACGCCATGGCCGGCCCGACCCCCGTCTCCGCGCTGATCCACGCCGCGACGATGGTCGCCGCCGGTGTCTACTTCGTCGCCCGTCTCCTCCCGGTCTTCGAGGCCAGCGCGGCCGTGATGGTCGTCCTCGCCGTCATGGCCGCCGTCACGATGGTCGGCTCGGCCCTCGCCGCGCTCGCCCAGGACGACATCAAGCGCGTCCTCGCCTACTCGACGATCGGCCAGCTCGGCTACATGACCGGTGCCCTCGCCGTCGGTGACCGCGGTGCCGCCGTCTTCCACCTCCTGTCCCACGGCGCCTTCAAGGCACTGCTGTTCCTCGCGGCCGGCGTGATCATCCACGCCGCCGGCACCAACTCGCTGGCCGTCATGTCCCGCACCTCCGGCCTGCGCGACCGCGTCCCGGACGCCTACTGGACGATGACCGTGGCCCTGCTCGCGCTCGCCGCGATCCCTCCCTTCAGCGGCTTCTTCTCCAAGGAGTCCGTCCTCGGCGCAGCCGAACACGTCGCCACCGGCCACACCGAGCACGCCCCCGGCAGCGCCGGCTGGACCGTCCTGGTCGCGGGCCTGGCCACCGCCCTGCTCACCGCCGCCTACGCGACCCGGCTGTGGCTGCTGACCTTCCGGGGCCGGGGAGCCGAGGCCGCGGACCACGGGCGGCAGCCGCTGTCCATGACCGCGGTGCTGTGGGTCCTGGCCGTCCCGTCCCTCGCCTTCGGCGGGTTCGCCTACCGCTCGCTGCCCGGCTGGTTCGACGGCCGCGCCCTCACCCCGACCCTCACCACGTCGGTCCTCGGCACTGGCCTCGCGCTCGTCGGCGGACTCGTCACCTACGGCGCCTGGCAGCGCACCAGAACTCTGGCCGCGCGCGCCCCGCTGGGTGCCGTCGCCGCCCACCCGGAGGGGGACGCCGGACTGGTCGAGGCCGAGGCCATCGCCGCCCACGAGCCCGCCTTCGGCGACGTGGCCTACGCACCCGACCCGGCGGACCCCGGCCGGCTGCTGCTCGGCCCGCTGCACCGGCACGCGGCCGAGGGCTTCCACCTGGACGCCGTCTACGACGTGCTGTTCGTCCGCCCGGTGCTGGCCGCCGCGAGCCTCGTCCAGTTCCTCGACCGCGAGGTCGTCGACACCTACGTACGCGGGGCGGGCGCTCTGCCCCGCCTGCTCGGCGCCGCCGCACGGCGGGCCCAGACCGGCAACGTCCAGACCTATGTGAGCGCGCTGCTCGCCGGCACCGTCGTCCTGGCGGTCGCCGTCCTCCTCGTCGCCACGGGAGCGTGAGCAGGCGTGATCGATATCAGCGAATCCGTGATGCAGTTCCTTCTGGCATTGATCGTCGGCGGCCCGCTCCTCGGCGCCGTCGCCGCCCTGCTGCCCGCCCCGCCCGGGCTGAAGGGGAAGTCGCCCGAGCAGGCCGTGCTCCGCCACGGCGTGACCGTGACCGGCGCGATCCTGGTCGCCGCGATCGTCCTGGCGCTGGGCTTCGACCAGGACCATCCGTCGAGGATGCAGGCCACGACCGACATCAGCTGGATCCCCGCACTCGACGTGCGCATCCACCTCGGCATCGACGGCATCTCCCTCCCCCTCGTCGTCCTGACCGCGCTGCTGACCTTCCTCTGCGCGCTCTACTCGTACTTCAACCCGCCCGCGGGCCCGTCCCCGAAGGCCTTCGTCGCCCTGATCCTCGTCCTGGAGTCCGGCACCCTCGCCAGCTTCGCCGTCCTCGACCTGCTGCTGTTCTTCCTCGCGTTCGAGACGGTGCTCATCCCGATGTACTTCCTCATCGCCCGCTGGGGCGGCGCGGGGCGGACCCGGGCCGCCTGGAAGTTCATCCTCTTCACCCTGCTTGGGTCCGTCGTCATGCTGCTCGGCCTGCTCCTGATCGGAATCAAGGCGGGCACCTTCGACATGGTGGCACTCGCCACTGACAACGGCCGGTCGCTGACCTCGTCCGTGCAGGTCATCGCCGTTCTGGCGATCGGGATCGGGCTCGCGGTCAAGACCCCGATGTGGCCCCTGCACAGCTGGCTGCCGGACGCCCACACCGCCGCGCCGACCGTCGGCTCGGTCCTGCTGGCCGGTGTCATGCTCAAGATGGGCACGTACGGGTTCGTCCGGATCCTGCTGCCGGTTGCGCCGGACGGCTTCCGCACCTTCGCGCCGTACCTCGCCGCCTTCGCCGTCGTCGGGATCATCTACGGGTCCCTGGCCTGCCTGAACCTGGCCAAGCGGGGCGCGAAGGGCGACCTCAAGCGGCTGATCGCCTACTCCTCCGTCGGCCACATGGGCTTCGTCCTGCTCGGCATCGCCACCATGACCCCGACCGGCGTCAACGGCGCCCTGTTCGCCAACATCGCCCACGGCCTCATCACCGGCCTGCTGTTCTTCCTGGTCGGCGGTCTGAAGGACCGCACCGGCACGACCGACCTGGACGCGCTGGCCGAGGAGACGGGCGCCGCGCTGTACGGCAAGGCACCGCGCCTCGGCGGACTGCTCGCGTTCGCCGCCGTCGCCTCGCTCGGGCTGCCCGGCCTCGCCGGGTTCTGGGGCGAGATGCTGGCCCTGTTCGGCGCGTTCAAGCCCGCCGCCGGCCTCAGCCGCCCGGCCTTCCTGACCTTCATGGCGATCGCCGCGTTCGGCACCCTGCTGACGGCCGCGTACATGCTGGCCGTGGTCCGCCGCGTCTGCATGGGCGCCGTACCGCAGGGCATGCCGGAACTCGCCGACGTCCGCACCTACGAGTTCGCGGCCTGGACTCCGCTCGTCGCCCTCACCGTCGTCGCCGGGCTGTGGCCGAAGGCCCTGCTCGGCCTGACCGACCCGGCCGTGCAGCAGCTCCTCGCAGGAGGCACCCGATGAGCGCCCTGGCCCAGCCACTGGCGGCGAACCTCGTCCAGTCCGTCGACTGGCTCGCCATCGCCCCGCCCACCCTCACCGCGGTCGTCGGCCTGGTCGTCCTGGTCGCCGACCTGTTCGTACCCGAAGCCAGGAAGCCGCTCCTCGGCTGGATCTCGGTCGCCGGACTCGCCGCGGCCGCCCTCCTGCTGCTCCCGCTCCTCGGCCACGACCGCAGCACCTTCTGCCTGACCGGCACCACGCGCGCGTGCAGCTACACAGCCGACCGGTTCACGCTGGTCGTGCAGTTCCTCGTCCTCGGCGGTGCCCTGCTCACGGCCCTGCTGTCCGTCACCACCCTCAAGGACGGCAACCGCCGTTACCCCCAGGGCGAGTTCTGGTTCCTGCTGCTCTCCTCGGCGGCCGGCGCCGCCCTGCTGCCCGCCTCCCGCGACCTCGCCACCCTGATCGTCGCCCTGGAGGTCGCCTCCCTGCCCGCCTTCGCCCTCGTCGGCATCCGGCACGGCGACAAGAGGTCCTCTGAAGCGGCCCTGAAGTTCTTCCTGTCCTCGGTGACCGCGACCGCCGTCAGCCTCATGGGCGTCAGCTTCGTGTACGCCACCACCGGCAGCCTCTACCTCACCCAGGTCGCCGACCGGATCCAGCACGTCGACGGACAACTGCACACGCTCGCCCAGACGGGTGTCGTCCTCACCCTGGTGGGTTTCGCGTTCAAGACGGCCGCCGTCCCCTTCCACTTCTGGGTACCCGACACCTACATCGGCGCTCCGCTCCCGATCGCCGCCTATCTGTCGGTCGTCGGCAAGGCCGTCGGCTTCTCGGGCCTGATCCTGGTCACCGTCGTCGCCTTCCCGTCGTACGCCGACGTCTGGGGACCCGCGCTCGCCGCCCTGGCCGCACTCACCATGACCGTCGGCAACGTGGCCGCCCTGCGCCAGCAGGCCACGCGCGCGTACAGCGCGGTACGGCTGCTCGCCTGGTCGTCGGTCGGCCAGGCCGGCTACCTGCTGGTGCCGATCGCCGCCGCCGGATACACCAAGGACGCCCAGAAGGCCGTCGGCTCCACCGTCGCCTACGCCCTCATGTACGCGGCAGTGAACCTCGGGGCCTTCGCGGTGGCCGCCGCCGTCGCCCGTACCGCGCGGCTCAACAGGATCGCCGACTACCGCGGCCTGTACGCCAGGAACCCGCTCACCGCGCTGCTCCTCGCGTTCTTCCTGCTGTGCCTCGCCGGACTCCCGCCCGGCATCATCGGCCTGTTCGCCAAGGTCACCGTCTTCTCGGCGGCCGTCGACGCCGGCCTCGGCTGGCTCGCCGTCGTCATGGCCGTCAACGTCGTGATCGCCCTCTACTACTACCTCCAGTGGACGGCCCTGCTGTTCCGCGCCCCCGAGGGCGAGCCCGCCAGGCACCGCCTCCCGGCCCCCCTCACGGCCGCGCTCGCCCTCACCGGCAGCCTCGGCGTCGTCCTCTCCGGGGCGCCGCAGCTGGTGCTCCGCTTCGCCACCTCCGGCCTGTTCTGACGCCCTGCACGCGCGCGTGGAGGACACCCCTGCACGCGCGCGTGCGGACCGTCACACGTGCGAAACCACCGCCCGGTGCGGCTCTCACCCGGACGGCTCACGCGGCGCACAGCGGACACAAGGGAACTAGTGGCCGTCGCCTGGCGTTGACCAGTGCGAAAGGGTCCACTGGATGTGACACCACGACACCGGTGGCATCGCAGATCGGAAGGCAGCACCGCAGGCAAAGGGTTCCCCTGCCGCACGACTTGGAGGGCGTACCGTGCACCGCCGGCACAACGGGCTCAGGACCGCAGTTCTCCTCGGGGGACTGTCGGCACTCATCATCGTCATCGGCAGCTTCTTCGGCCGAACGGGTCTGATCGTCGCGGTCCTCGTCGCCCTCGGCACGAACGCGTACGCGTACTGGAACAGCGACAAACTGGCGCTACGCGCGATGCGCGCGCGCCCGGTCAGCGAGTTCGAGGCCCCGGCCCTGTACCGGATGGTCCGCGATCTCTCCACCCAGGCCCGCCAGCCCATGCCCCGCCTGTACATCTCGCCGACGGAGGCACCGAACGCCTTCGCCACGGGCCGCAATCCGCGCAACGCCGCCGTGTGCTGCACGGAGGGCATCCTGCGCATCCTCGACGAGCGCGAACTACGGGGCGTCATCGGCCACGAACTCAGCCACGTCTACAACCGCGACATCCTCATCTCGTCGGTCGCCGGCGCCCTCGCCTCGGTGATCATGTTCCTGGTCAACTTCGCCTGGCTGATCCCGGTCGGCCGTTCGGACGACGACGACGGCCCCGGCTTCCTCGGCCTGCTGCTGATCATGATCCTGGGCCCGCTCGCCGCCTCTCTCATCCAGCTCGCCATCAGCCGCTCCCGGGAGTACGAGGCGGACGCCTCCGGCGCCCAGCTCACCGGTGACCCGCTCGCCCTCGCCAGCGCCCTGCGCAAGCTGGACGCCGGCACCAAGCAGCTCCCGCTGCCCCCCGAGCCCCGGATCGAGACCGCGAGCCACATGATGATCGCGAACCCCTTCCGTCCGGGCCAGGGACTGTCCAAGATGTTCTCGACGCACCCGCCCATGGCGGAACGAATCGCCAGACTGGAGAAGATGGCCGGTCGTCCGCAGTGAAGACCGCCCTGAACATCATTCGGGTCGTCCTGAGCGGCTCCTGGCCTGACGGTCACGCGCCACCCGGGACGGGACCGGCGGTGCGTCAATCACTCCTGGAGACTTGCCACCGCGGGTCTCTCAGCGCTCGGGTCAGTACCGTGTCGTACTGATCGGCGTCAAAACAGAACGCCGGGGGCCGCACCGTGTTCATGGGCACCTGCCAGTCGGACCACTCCACAACACCGCCGTGCCGCTGCACGAACACGGACAGGTAGCCACAACATCCGCCCGTGCACTCAGGCTCGCCGAGCACTACCCGTCGCCCCCGACCGGTCGCCCAGAGGGCACCGTGACCGTCGGCGGGCAGCGACTGCTCCGCGAACGGGCCGTGGCCTCCCTCTCCAACCGCCTCCGCCACCACTTCCTCGCCGTTGATCCGCAACCGCAACTGGGCAGCCCAACGGGGACCCGGTGGCAACGCACCGACCTCAAGCCGATTGAACATCCGAGCACCCTACTTGGGACCCGGCCGTCCCAGGTCCCTTCCTGCGACCGGTGCGTGCGTCTGGCCAGCCATCAGTCGACGCCCCAAGAGGCGAGCGTTGCCTGATGCGGCGCTAGAACCCCTGAATCCCATCTCGGTGGCGACTCAGCGGCCGCCAAAACCCTGGTCCGTTGCTACCACTTCGCGGCCCAAAGGCATGAGGGAGATCGGGATGAGCTTCAGGTTGGCCCACCCGAACGGGATCCCGATGATCGACAGGAACAGCGGGATGCTCGTGATCAGGTGGGCCAGAGCCAGCCACCACCCCGCGAAGATCACCCAGATCACGTTTCCGATGAAGGACCCGGCGCCGGCGTCCGGCCGTTCCACCGTGGTCCGTCCGAACGGCCACAGGACGTAGCCGGCGATACGCAGGGACGCGATGCCGAACGGGATGGTGATGATCAAGACGAAGCAGATCAGCGCCGCGATCAGGTAGCCGAGCGCCATCCAGAAGCCGCAGAAGACGAGCCACAGGATGTTGAGCAGCAGGTTGAACACCTTCATGGTCGGTACCCTCTCCAGGTCACTCCGTCGGCATGCCTGCTGCCACAAGTATCAGCCGGTCAGGCGTCCAGGCGGAAGCGCAGCGGCCTTGTAGCGTGATTGGGAACGTCTCGAGACGATCCCGATCGGCATAGCGCCGTTCTGTATCGGCAACGTGGAGCGGCGCGACGAGGGTGCCCCCTCCTGCGTCGGCAACGGCCTGTGGCAGGTTCTCGCGGGCTGGTGCCGGCCCTCGCCCGCATCGTCACCGGTGGCCGTTCGCGGCCCGCTGACCGCTCCTCGTCCGACCTCATCCGACGCTTCCGGCCCACGAGTTGTCCACAGGTCAGAGCGTCGCCGGGAGGTTGTCCACAGGCCGGCCCGATTGTCAGTGGCGGCCTGCATCATGAAGCCATGACCGAGATCGAGCAGTTGCTGACACGGGTGACCGCACAGGCCCGCAACTCCCGCCCGTGGGGCTGGCCTTCGCTTCCCGCGCCCGTCGACGCCGCCACACTCGACCGCGCCGGTCAGACCCTGGGCTTCGCCCTGCCACCCCTCCTCGCCGCGCTCTACGAGCGGGTGGGCGACGGAGGCTTCGGCCCGTCGTACGGGTTGCTTCCCCTGCTCGACGCGGCACCCTCGGGTGAGCCGGCCGCCGTCGCCCAGTACCTCACCAACCGTGAGTACGGCCGCAAGAACCCGGACTGGCCGTGGCCCGAGGGTGTCCTGCCGATATCTCACTGGGGCTGCGGCATGTACGCGTGCGTGGACTGCCGGACCCCGCAGGCCACGGTCCTGCTCTACGAGCCGAACGCCGACGACACGGACGGTGCCTGGTTCGTGGACGCGCCCAGCCTCTCCGACTGGCTGTGCACCTGGCTGGAGGGCACGGGCTGGTACGAGGAGACCGACGAGGGCACGGATCTGGCGCCCTGGGCCGACTTCCGGACCCGCATGGCCCACCAAGAGCAGGCATCCTGAGAGAGGGGGGCCTCCCGAGCGCAGCCGCCACCGTCCTGCGCCGCAGGCAGCGGTAGCGGTGGCAGTCGCGGCACTGTGTCTACCGGGCCGCCGCCCACCGCCGTACGGCGTACGCCGCCGCACCCACCGCCAGTACGGCCGCCCCCGCGGCCACCGACGTCATCGGCAGCGCGAACGCGAGGATCACGCACCCGAGCAGTCCCACCACCGGAACCAGCCGCGCCCGCGGTGCCTGATCCAGCGTCCACGCCGAGGCGTTGGCCACCGCGTAGTACGCCAGCACACCGAAGGAGGAGAAACCGATGGCACCCCGGACGTCCACGGTCGCCGCCACCACGGCCACCACCGCGCCGACGGCCAGTTCCGCACGGTGCGGGACCTGGAAACGCGGGTGCACGGCGGCCAGCGCCGGAGGCAGATGACCGTCGCGGGCCATGGCCAGCGTCGTCCGCGACACCCCCAGGATCAGGGCCAGCAGCGAGCCGAGCGCGGCCACCGCGGCCCCCACCCGCACCACGGGCACCAGCCCCGGCACCCCGGCCGCCCGCACCGCGTCGGCCAGCGGCGCGGCCGCCCGCCCGAGCCCGTCCGTGCCCAGTACCGAGAGCGTGGCCACCGCCACGCACGCGTACACCACCAGCGTGATCCCCAGGGCCAGTGGGATCGCACGCGGGATGGTGCGCGCCGGATCCCGTACCTCCTCGCCGAGGGTCGCGATCCGCGCGTACCCGGCGAACGCGAAGAACAGCAGGCCGGCCGCCTGAAGCACCCCGCCCACGCCCGACGACAGCCCGATGTCCAGCCGCCCCGCGTCCGCCACCCCGGACGTCAGGCACACGACCACCACGGAAGCGAGGACCGCCAGCACCACGGCCACGATCACCCGGGTCAGCCAGGCCGACTTCTGGATGCCGCCGTAGTTCACCGCGGTCAGCACCACCACGGCCGCGACCGCCACCGCGTGCGCCTGCCCCGGCCAGACGTACGCGCCCACGGTGAGCGCCATCGCGGCGCAGGACGCCGTCTTGCCGACCACGAACGCCCAGCCCGCGAGATACCCCCAGAAGGCGCCGAGCCGCTCCCGCCCGTACACGTAGGTGCCGCCCGACTGCGGGTACCGGGCGGCGAGGCGCGCCGAGGACATGGCGTTGCAGTAGGCGACCACGGCGGCGACGGCCAGCCCCGGCAGCAGCCCCGACCCGGCCGCGCGGGCCGCAGGGCCCAGGGCGGAGAACACGCCGGCCCCGATCATCGAGCCGAGTCCGACGACCACGGCGTCCCGGACGCCCAGCGTGCGCCGCAGACCGGCAGGGGAGGAAATCACGCGCCGCACCCTACTGATCACCGCAACCGTGCGGTATCGCCCAGGCGTCCTCGTCATCGACAAGGCACGAACATACGCGCGACGGACAGATGCGGACGGCTCGGACGGAGTGTCCGGCACCACCTGTCCGGCACAGTCGGCCCGGACCGAAATCACAGGGCCGGGACAGTGCGAAAACGGCGCGGAAGGGCAGGTTCAGGTTATGGGCATCGTCAGTTGGATCATCCTGGGACTGTTGGCCGGCGCCATCGCCAAGTTCCTGCTGCCGGGACGCGACCCGGGCGGCTTCATCGGCACGACTCTCATCGGCATCGTGGGTGCGTTCCTCGGCGGCTGGATATCGGCCCGCTGGCTGGACCATCCGGTCGCCAAGAACTTCTACGACGGCGCGACCTGGGTGGCGGCGATCGGCGGCTCGCTGGTCCTGCTGATCGCCTACCGCATCGTGTTCGGCAACTCACGCAACTCACGCAACTCACGCGACTGAGCAACCTCGTCCGGAACCGGCGTACGGGAGGGCGGGCACCGCGCGGTGCCCGCC
>NZ_JBSHBL010000006.1:179200-236795 GCF_053611985.1 Streptomyces sp. NPDC054770 | reverse complement strand
CCCCGCGCCCCTGAGCCCCTTCAGGGGCGCGGGGAACTGCGCGACCAGCCCCCACCGGCCCGCAGCCGAATGACGACCCAGACCTAACCCTCGTACTTCCGGTACGACGGGTCCAGGTCCCGCACCTCGGCGGAGACGTGCAGGGTAATCCCGTCCGTCGGCGTCACATGGCCGCGGACCAACTCCAGTACAGCCTCCGTGAGCTTCGCCTTCGTCTCCTCGGTGCGTCCGACGAGCAGCGCGATGGTCACATGCACGAGGGCGTCGCTCTGGTCCATGGTGTTGTATCCGTATGCGGAGTACCCGTCCCGGAACATGGTCTTGCAGGCCTCCGGCCTGGCTGCGGCGATCTCGACGACCGTCTCGTGCAGTGCCCGTACGAAACCGTTCGTGTCGAAGGCGTCCTCGTCGGTCAGCACAGCGGTGTAGTCGACGGTGATCTGCGGCATGAGCACTCCTGTTCTGCGGCGGCTGGGGTTCAGCCTAGTTCGCCAGGCTCAGCGCCAGCAGGGCGACGTCGTCCTCGCGGTCCTGGCCGAAGCTGGCCAGGAGGGTGTCGCACAGGGCCTCCAGGCCGGGCAGGGCGCCGCCGGCGGCTGCGCGGAGGTGTTCCATCGAGACCGAGAGGTCGGTGCCACGGGTCTCGATCAGGCCGTCGGTGACCATGAGGAGCCGGTCGGTGGGGGCGAGGACCAGCTCGGTGGGCGGCGGGTGCGGCAGGCCCACCCCGAGCAGCGGACCGGACGCCTTGACGTACTCGGCGCTGCCGTCGTCGCCGAGTACCAGCGGCGGGATGTGGCCCGCGTTGGCGACGCGGGTGCGTCCGGTCTTCGGGTCGATCAGGGCCAGGCAGACGGTGGCCGTGACATCGGCGTGGTAGTGCTGGAGCAGCCGGTCGAGCCGCTCGGCGAGGGCGGCCGGGTCGCTCTCCGTGAGGCAGTAGGCGCGCAGCGCGTGCCGGAGTTCGACCATGACGGTGGCCGCGTCCAGCGAGTGCCCCACGACGTCCCCGACCGCGGTGAGCACGCCGTCGCCGACCCGCAGCGCGGCATAGAAGTCGCCGCCGATCTCGGTCTCCCGGGAGGCGGGTTCGTAGCGCACCGCTATGTCGACGCCCGGCAGTTCGGGCAGCTGGTGCGGGCGGGGCAGGAAGCTGTGCTGGAGGGTGAGGGCGACATGCCGCTCCACCTGGTACATGAGCAGGGGTTCGGCGGCGAGCGCGGTGGCCTGGGCCAGCTGGGCCAGCAGCGCCTCGCCCTCGGGGCTGACCCGGCGCAGCCCGCGGGTGGGCGTGGCCAGGCAGACCGGTGCCTTGCCGTCCTGGGTGAGGACCAGCGCCAGCCGGGCGTCGTGCTGCACGCCGGGCCGGAAGAACCCGGCGGGCCACAGCGGCGCCGGCACGGTGGTGATCTGCACCCCGGACTGCCCTCGGGTGAGCCGCCGCAGCAGGTCGCGTACGGTCCGGTGGGCGTCCTCGTCGGGCAGCACGAGGGAGGTGCGCTCCCGGTACAGGCCGCGGTACAGCTCGTCGTCCTGGTCGAGGACGAAGACGGCGGCGGGGCAGCCGAGGAGCCGGGCGGCGCCGTCCGCCGCGGCGTCGGCGAGTTCGGGCAGCGAGCGGGCCGCCTGGATGGTGACGATGGTCTCCGACAGCAGCTTCAGCCGCCGTACCAGTGCCTGGTCGTCGGCGCGCAGCCGGGCGGCGCGCACCGCGGACCGGACCGCGGCCTCGATGTCCTCCGGCTCGGCGGGCACCGTCAGATAGGCCTCGGCCCCCGAGTCCAGCCCCGGGCAGCGGTCCTCGGGTACGACGGAGAGCCCGGAGAAGTGCACGACGGGCAGGCCGGCCATGTGCGGCCGCTCCTTGAGCCGGCGGCACAGCTCGAAGCCGCTCATGTCCGGCAGGTGCACGTCGATGAGGGCTACGTCGGGCAGACTGCCCTTGCGCCGCCGTACGTCGAGTTCGCTGAGCGCCTCGCGGCCGCCGGTGACCGCGACGACCTCGTGACCGGCCCGGCGCAGTACGGTGCCGATCGCGTAGCGGCTCGCGGCCGTGGCGTCCACGACGAGCACGGTCGTGTCTGTCAGCTTGCCGTTGACGTCCATTCTCCCAGCCTCTGGACAACACCGGTGGGGCAGAACCCGGTGCCGGGCCTGCCCCACCGTCGTAAGGCCGCGGTCACGTGGTCCGGGAGAACACCGCCACCGTGCGCCCCGGAACCTCGAACGTACCCGTTTCCCGTTCGTACGATGCCGACTTGACGACGGAGTCGGTGCCGGAGGCCTGCACCGGGTGCAGCCGGTAACCGGTTCCGGCCAGTGTGCCCACGCGTTGCTCCTGCCGCTGGGGGCTCGCGTTGAACACGACGACCAGGTTGCCCAGTTCCATGGTGATCACCCCGGGCGTCTCGTCCTTGCCGGACAGCGGGAAGGAGAGCTTCGACTGCACCTGCGCGGCCGTGCCCAGCGAGAACGCCTTCTCGGTCGTCCGGATCTTCAGCAGGTCCTGGTAGGCGGCCGACGCCCCGTCGATCTGCGGGCACCCGACTTTCACCGAGGTCAGCAGCGGCTTGGCGTAGGACCACTTGGACTGGTTGTCGGCGGCGGTCGGCAGTCCGCGGCCGAAGCCGTTGCCGTCGGCGCAGTTCCAGTGGATGGCGTTGAACCAGTCACCGCTGTCGAAGGAGTTGCGGTCCAGGGACTTGGAGCGCAGCAGGTCGGTGCCGGCCTGGGAGAGCGAAGGACCCTGCGAGAGGGCGGCCGTGGCCATCGCCAGGACCTGCATCCGGGCCCGGTCGGACGCGGAGGTGCCGGCCGGCAGTTTGTACGTCAGCGCGTCGAACAACGTCTCGTTGTCGTGCGCGTCGACATAGGCGAGGGCGTCGCCGGGCGCGTCGGCGTATCCGGCGGGCGAGCCGTTGTAGTCGATCCCGGCGCCGGTGACCTCCTTGCCGTCGGTGTCGGTGAACTCGTACTTGGCGAGGTTGCCGGTCAGGCCGACCTTGATCAGGTCCTGGTAGTGCAGGAGACGGGCCTTCTGCTCGGCCTCGGTGCCGTTGGCCGTGGACGAGTTGGGGTCGGTGTACAGGCCGGACGCGAAGCCCTGGATGCCCGGGTCGTCGTCGAAGGGGCTGCCGCCGCGCACGGCGTCCCGGGCCCGGTCGGAGAAGGTCGCGATGCCCGTCCCGGCCATGTTCTGCTGCGTGGCCTGGACGAACCGGGCGTCGTCGGCGACCTCGCCGAAGTTCCAGCCCTCGCCGTACAGGATGATCTTCTTGCCGTCGACGCCGTCCTTCTTCGGGGTCAGCGCGTCGAGCGCCTTGCGGACGGCGAGGATGTTGGCCTTCGGATGGTGGCCCATCAGGTCGAAGCGGAAGCCGTCGACCTTGTACTCCTTCGCCCAGGTGACGATCGAGTCCACCACCAGCTTGCCCATCATGGCGTTCTCGGGCGCGGTGTTGGCACAGCAGGTGCTGTTGGCGACGCTGCCGTCGGCGAGCAGCCGCTGGTAGTAGCCGGGCACGATCTGGTCGAGGACGGAGGTGTCCGCCTCTCCGCTCGCCGCCGTGTGGTTGTAGACGACGTCCATGACGACCCGCAGCCCGTCGTCGTTGAGCGACTTGACCATCTTCCGGAACTGGACCGTACGGGCGGTGCCGTCCGGGTCGGTGGCGTAGGAGCCCTCGGGGACCGTGAAGTGGTACGGGTCGTAACCCCAGTTGTAGGCGTCGGTGGCGGCGGTCTTCGCCACGCACGCCTGCTGCTGGTCGGAGTCGGCCGGGTAGGAGGCGAGATCGCAGTCCGGGCTCGACTGGCCGGTCTTCTTCTCGGGGACGGTGGCGAAGTCGAACGCCGGGAGCAGATGGACGTACGAAGTCCCGGACTTCGCAAGGGCCTTGAGGTGCCTGGAGCCGTCGCTGTCCTTGTCGGTGAACGCGAGGTACGTGCCGCGCTCCGCCGCCGGGACGGTGGAGTCCGCCGCCGAGAAGTCCCGGACGTGCAGCTCCTGGATCTGCGCGTCCTTCATCGGGACGGCCTTGGGCTTGGTGTACGTCGACCAGCCGCCCGGGGCGAGGTCCCGGTCGTCCAGGTCGACGACGAGACTGCGCTCCGAGTCGGCGGTGAGGGCGACCGAGTAGGGGTCGGTGACCTTGTTGGTGACGACCTTCTGGACGCTGGGCGCCCAGACCTTCACGACGTACCGGTAGGGCTTGTTCTTCCAGGACCCGGGGCCGGTGACGGACCAGACGCCGGTGGCGGCGTCGCGGTGCATGGCCACGGTGGAACCGTCGAGTTCGAGGGCGACGGACTGCGCGGTCGGGGCCCAGACGGAGAGGGTCGGCTTGCCGTGGTGGAAGACCGGGCCGAGGTCCGCGGTCGTGGCCTTGGCGTACACGTCGTCGAGCACCCCGGCGATCTGCACGCCGGTCGCGGCCAGCACCGCCCCGTTGGCGGCGCGCTGGGAGGCGACGAGCTGCCCGCCGAGCGCCTGGCGCACCCGGCCCCGGTCGCGCGGGTCGACCGACCAGGCCGTGTAGTCCTTCAGATACGGGAACTTGGCCTGCTGCGCGTCGGTGAGGGTGGTCTTCGTCAGCCGCAGCCACCGCTCGTCGTCGCTCGTCAGGGTCCCGTCCTTGACGGCGATCGAACCGTCGCGGGAGTAGACCAGCTGGGTGGAGACCGCGCCGTCGACGCCGTCCCAGGCGACCGTGTTCCGGTCGATCCAGACCGCCTTGGAGGTGGACAGGTCGAGCGCGGCGGCGCTGCCGGCGGGCTGCGGCAGCAGGTACTTCTCCTGGCCGTTCAGCAGCCACACCTCGTAGCCGCTGGACTTGAGGTCGAGGGACTGGTCGGCGGCGAGGTCCTTCTCGTCGCCCTTGTGGATGATGTAGCTGAGGCTGGTGGCACCCTCCGTGAGCGGCACCTCGAAGACCGCGCCGTAGGCATCGGTCCGCACCGGCTTCAGCGGGCTCGACCAGTCGGTGGGGGTGGCGGCACCCGTCCAGACGTGCAGGCCCCAGCCGTCGTAGTCGCCGTCGGCGCGGTGGTAGTGGATGACCGCCTTGGTGGTGTCCTGCGCGGGGTAGTCGGGCCTTGTCGTGAGTACGTCCGCCTTCCCCTGCTCGATCCAGACCTCGCCCGTCTTCGTGACGTCGATGGAGCGGTCGGCGGAGACGTCCTTGTCGCCGTCCTTGTCGACGACGAGGAAGCCGACGTTCGTGGCGCCGGGCTTCAGTTTGACGTAGGCGAAGGCGCCGTACGCGTCGCGGCCGGTGAAGGGGTGACCGGCCGGCCAGGTGGTCGCCTCGCCGTCGGCGAGGTCGCCCCAGGCGTACAGGCCCCAGTCGGCGTAGTCGCCGTCGGTGCGCTTGTAGTGGACGACCACGTAGTCGCGCGAGGAGGCGGTGGGGGTCTCGGCGGCGGGCGGGGTGCCGCTGGTGCTCGCGGCCAGGGCACTGGAGGTGCGCCCGGCGGAGTCGACGACGACCGCCTTGTAGCGCAGGGCGGTGCCGGCCGGGACGTCCCCGGCGAGGGTCTGGGTGACCTTGTAGGGGGCGTGGTCGGCGGAGCCCAGGGTGGTCCACCTGCCGTTGCCGGCCTGGGCGGCGAAGACGACCCGGTTCAGCTGTCCGCCGGTGACGTCGGCGGTGAGGTCGACGGTGCCGGTGGCACCGGCGGCGGGGGCCTGGAGGGTGATCGTCGGTGCGGTGGCCGGCTCGGCGAGGGGGCCGGTGGCCTTGTAGACGACGGCGGACTCGGCGGGGACGGTGACGGTCACCTGGTCGGCGTCGTCCGAGGTGACGGCGGAGTCGGTGCCGTAGACCGCCCGGTAGCGCATGCCGGCGGACCCGGTGGCGAAGCTCGCGGTCTTCGCCGTGGCCGCGTTGTTGAGGGCGACGACGTACTCCTGGCCGGTCCGGGCGTCCGTCCGGGTGAACGCGTAGACGCCGGCGCCGTCGGCCGCGTAGCGCTCGGTCTGGACGCCGTCGGCGAGGGCGGGGTTGGCCGCGCGCAGCTTGGAGAGAGCACTGATCTGCTTGTAGAGCGGCGCACTCGTGTCGTACGAGTCACTGGCGGCGGTCCGGTCGGTCCCGATCTCGTCGTCGTCCAGGTAGTCGGCGACCTTGGACGCGAACATCGTCTGGCGGGCGTCCTTGTCCCCGCCGGACCCGGTGAAGCCCTGCTCGTCGCCGTAGTAGACGACCGGGTTGCCCCGGCTGAGGAACATCACCTCGTTGGCGAGCCTGTCCTTGGCGAGCAGTTCGGCGTCCGTGGCCTTCGGGTTGTCCTGCTCCAGGAAGTACCCGATCCGGCCCATGTCGTGGTTGCCGAGGAAGGTGACCTGTTCGTAGGCGTTCGCCTTGTCGGTCGTGTACTTGTAGTCGTCGCCGAAGACGCTCGCCAGCTTCTGTGCGCTGCCGCCCTGGGAGGCGTAGGACCGGGCCGCGTCCTGGAAGGGGAAGTCGAGGGTCGCGTCGAGGCGGCCCTGGGTGACGTACGGCGAGGTGACGGAGGTGTCGGCGGAGTACGTCTCGCCGAACATGAAGAAGTTCTCACGGCCGTGCTGCGCCGCGTACTTGTCCAGGGCGGTCGCCCACTGGGTCCAGAACTCCATGTTCACGTTCTTGACGGTGTCGATCCGGAAGCCGTCGATGGCGTAGTCCTTCACCCACCGCTCGTAGATCTTCTCCATGCCGCTGACGACCTCGGGCCGTTCGGTCCACAGGTCGTCGAGCCCCGAGAAGTCGCCGTAGGTCGCGGACTCGCCGGCGAACGTCGAGTCGCCCCGGTTGTGGTACATCGTCGGGTCGTTGAGCCACGACGGCACCTTGCTGTCGCTGGTCACGGTCGGCGTGCGCGGGAAGGAGGCGGTGGAGACGGCCGGGAACCTCTTCTTCCCGTCCGCGTAGTCGGCGTCGTCGAAGGGCTGCCCGTCCTTGGTCAGGTAGGGGAAGGCACCTTTGGAGAGGTAGTCGTACGACTTCTCCTCGTAGTCGACGACGTCGGCGGTGTGGTTGGTGATGACGTCGAAGAAGACCTTCATCCCCTTGGCGTGCGCCTTGGAGATCAGGGTCGCCAGGTCCTTGTTGGTCCCGAAGTGCGGGTCGACCTGGGTGAAGTCGGTGATCCAGTAACCGTGGTAGCCGGCCGAGGCGTTGCTCCCCGTCCCCTGCACGGGCCTGTTCTTGAAGATCGGCGCCATCCAGATGGCGGTGGTGCCGAGCCCCTTGATGTAGTCGAGCCGCTTGGTCAGCCCCTTGAGGTCGCCGCCCTGGTAGAAGCCCTTGTCGGTGGGGTCGTAGCCGGTGGAGAGCCGGGAGCCGGTGAGGCCGCCCTTGTCATTCTTCTTGTCCCCGTTGGCGAAACGGTCCGGCATGACGAAGTAGAACTGTTCCCGGGTGTCGTCGTGCCGGGCGGGCTCGGCGGCGAGCTTCGCGTCGGAGGGCGGGGCGGGCGGGGCCGCGGCATGTGCGGCGAGGGGCTGCACGAGCGCGAGGGCGAGGGCGGCGACGGCGACGGCCGCGACCCGTCTGACATGTATCACCGGCATGAACTCCTAGCGATAGCTGCTCTCTTGGGTCCGACCCCGCGCGACCGTATCGCTAACGAAAGGTTTACAGCAAGAGGCTTGAAACTCACAGCAAGAACTTTCACGAGGCGTATTGACGCGATGTCTCAACTGCCGCACTCTCACGGGTTGTTGAAACCTGCCCCTCTCGCTTCGGAGCCGCACATGACCAGACACCGACCCCCGGGCGTCTTCCGACGCACGGCCGGCGCAGTCGCCGCGGGCGCCCTGGCGCTCGCGGGTGTGATCGCCCTGCCGGCCACCTCCGCACAGGCGGACACCACCGCCAAGGGCGATGTGATCGCCAACCTGTGGGAATGGAACTGGAACTCGGTCGCGTCCGAGTGCACCGACATCCTCGGCCCGGCCGGTTACGGCGCGGTACAGGTCGCCCCGCCCTCCGAGTCCCTCAAGCAGTCCAGCTACTACTGGTGGGACGTCTACCAGCCGTACTCGTACACCCTGAACAGCCGCTTCGGGACGGCGACGCAGTTCGCGTCGATGATCTCCGCCTGCCACGCGGCGGGGGTGAAGGTCTACACGGACGCGGTCATCAACCACACGGCCGCGCAGACGGGCACGGGGTACGACGGCACCACCCTCACCAACAAGTACGACACCCCGGACTGGGATCCGAGCGACTACCACACCTCCGCGGACTGCCCGACCTCCGATCTGACCATCCAGGACTACTCGAATCTCACCCAGGTCCAGAACTGCGAGCTGCTGGGCCTGCCCGACCTCAAGACCGGCGCGGACAACGTCCGTTCGGGTCTCGCGGCCTTCCTCAACAAGCAGATCGCCCTGGGCGTCGACGGCTTCCGCGTCGACTCGGCCAAGCACATCCCGGCCACCGACATGGCGGCCATCGTCGCCAAGCTGAACACCACGACGTCCGGTGCGGCGCCGTACGTCTTCGACGAGGTCTACCCGGGCTCGACCCCGCAGCCCAGTGACTACTACGGCTCCGGCGACGTCCTGGACTTCACCTACGCGAGCAAGATGAAGTCGGCCTTCCAGGGCAATGTCTCGGACCTGGAGTCGCTGTCCTCGTCCGGCATCCTGCCCGCCGCCAACTCCGTGTCCTTCGTGACCAACCACGACACCGAGCGCAACGGCCTGGACATGAGCTACAAGGACGGCGACAGCTACCGGCTCGCCAACCTCTTCCAGCTCGCCTACAAGTGGTCGACGCCGACCGTCTACACCAGCTGGCAGTGGACCCAGAGCGACCAGGCACCGCCGAACTCCGCCGGCTTCGTCACCGACACCGACTGCTCCAGCGGCTGGAACTGCCTCGACCGCGACACCGCCGTCGTCGGCATGGTCGCCTGGCACAACGCGACCGGCAGCGCCGCCGTCTCCGACTGGTCGACCAAGTCGTCCTCCGTCATCGGCTTCGGCCGCAGCGGCGCCGGCTTCTTCGCCGTCAACAACGGCTCGTCGTCGGCCACCTACACCTTCGCGACGGGCATGGCCGACGGCACGTACTCGGACGTCATCGACGGCGGCGGCACCAAGGTCACCGTCTCCGGCGGCAACGCGAGCATCACGATCCCCGCGAAGGACGCCGTCGCCTTCTACAACGCGTCCTACACCTGCACGGTCGGCTGCGACGACGGCGGCAGCGGCGGGGGCTCCACCTCCACGGTGACCGCGACCTTCGACGAGTACGCGCCCACCACGACCGGCACCAACATCTACGTCGTCGGCTCCATCGACGCCCTGGGCTCCTGGGACACCTCGAAGGCGATCCAGCTCTCGTCCTCCGGATACCCGGTCTGGTCGGGTGCGGTGAACGTGCCGATCAACACGTCCTTCACGTACAAATACATAAAGAAGGACAGCTCAGGCAATGTGACCTGGGAGTCCAACGCCAACAGGTCGGCCACGAGCGCGACTTCGGCGCTCTCCCTCGACAACTCCTGGAACGTGGCGGACACCGACGCCACCGACGTCACCTTCAACGAGTACGCCACCACCGACTACGGCACCAACGTCTACGTCGTCGGCTCCATCGCCTCCCTCGGCTCCTGGAACACCAGCGACGCGATCCCGCTGTCGTCGGAGTCGTACCCGACGTGGAGCAGGCTGGCGATCGTCCCGAAGAGCACGGCCTTCACCTACAAGTACATCAAGGAGGACAGCTCAGGGAACGTGACGTGGGAGTCCGGCACGAACCGTTCGTACACGACCGGCACCTCCTCCGGCTACACGACGAGCGACAGCTGGAAGTAGGTCCGGAAGCAGGTCCGGAAAGATTTCGCGGCTCGGCGCGAACAAATCAGCGAAGTCGTGCATCGAACCTCGTGTACAGCACCAGAGGACGGCACGGGGCGCACACCGCGCCCCGTGCCTCAGGACACGAGTGGAGCGCCGTCGCCGTGAACGAAGACCTGAGCACCTACAGCACCGACACCTCCGGTACCGCTGGCAGGCACCGCGCCCGCCGCGGCTTCAGCCGCGCCAAGGTCGCCGGGGCCGCGGCCGCCCTCGCCGGTCTGGGCCTCGTCTGGGCGGGCACCGCCAATGCCGCGACCCCGAGCACCGCCAAGGCCACGCCGACCTGCTCCGCCGCCGCCCTCAAGGCCACCTTCGGCAAGCAGCTCGCCGGCGGGATGAACCACCAGGGCGTCGTCATCAACCTGCGCAACCTCAGCGGCAAGACCTGTGCGCTGCGCGGCTACCCCGGCCTGGGGCTGGAGAACTCCAAGCACAAGGCGATCAAGACCCACACGCACTGGGGCAACACCTGGTACGCCAAGGACCCGGGCAAGAAGACCCTCACCCTCAAGGACGGCGAGAGCGCCGAGGCCGTCGTCGCCTGGACCCACGTCAACACGGGCACCTCGGGCGCGGTGCACGCCTCCTTCCTGGAGATCACGCCGCCGGCCTCCACCCAGCACAAGACGCTGGCCTTCCCGAACTGGGTCGACCACGCCGACCTCTCCGTCACCGCCCTGGCCAAGCACATCAACGTCACGCCGTGACCTGAGCGGGTCCGGCAGCGCCCCGAAGGGGCGCGGGGAACTGCGCGACAAGCCACGACGGCGCCGCAGACGGCATAGTGCGGCACTTCGCGGACCGCTCAGGCCCGGGCGCCGCCGTCCACCCTCAGTACCGTGCCCGTCACGTAGGAGGCGCGGTCGCTGAGGAGCCAGGCGGCGGCCTCGGCGATCTCGTGGGGGTCGGCCGTGCGGCCCAAGGGGGTCGTGGACCTCATGCGGTCGATGACGCCGGGGGTGGCCTCGTCCCAGGCGCGGACCATCTCGGTGAGCGTGCCGCCGGGGGCGATGGCGTTGACGCGGATGCCCTCGGGGCCGTAGGTGACGGCGGCCGACTCGGTGAGGCTGTTGACGGCCCGTTTCAGGGCGCCGTAGACCGGCAGGACGGGGTTGGCGCCCAGGCTGCCGACGGACGAGTTGTTGACGATCGCGCCGGTGCCGGCGGTGGCCCGGATGGCGGCGATCTCGGCGGTCATGGCGAGCCAGACGCTCTTGAGGTCGACGTTGGTGATGTGGTCGAAGTCGGCCTCGGGAAGTTCGTCCATGGGGCCGGGGTGCTGGGCGACCGCTCCGTTGTTGAAGGCGAGGTCCAGGCGGCCGTGGACCTCCACCGTGCGGTCCACCGCGGCGCGGACGCTCGCCGGGTCGGCCAGGTCGCAGACCGTGTAGTCCGCGGTGCCACCTGCCGCGCGGATCTCCTCGGTGACCGTCTTGAGCTGGTCCTCCGTGCGGGCCGCCAGCAGTACCCGGGCGCCCTCGCGGGCGAATAGCCGGGCGGCCGCCGCGCCGATCCCGCGCCCGGCTCCGCTGATGAACGCGACCTTGCCGGTCAGCAGACCGGGATTCACTGTGTTCTCCATGCCTTCGAGCCTGCGTCCGGGCGCCCGGCCTCATCCAGGCACCGGCGGTACCTGGATGGGGTCGGGCGCCCGGCACACACTGGAGGGGTGGACAGGCAAGAACTGGCGGCTTTCCTGCGCAGCCGACGTGAGCGGATCTCCCCTGCCGAGGTCGGGCTGCCGCACGGTCCGCGCCGCCGGACGCCGGGGCTGCGGCGCGAGGAGGTGGCGCAGCTGGCGTTCATCTCGGCGGAGTACTACACGCGGCTGGAGCAGGCCCGGGGGCCGCGCCCGTCGCGTGAGGTGCTGGGCGGGCTGGCGCGGGCGCTGCGGCTGTCCGACGCCGAGCGTGGGCATCTCCACCATCTCGCCGGAGCGCCGCCGGGCCCGCCGCCCGGGCCCTCCCGCGAGGTACGGCAGAGCCTGCTCGACCTGCTGCACCGGCTTCCGCAGGCCGCCGCCTTCGTGACCTCCGCGACCTTCGAGGTGCTGGCCTGGAACGATCTGGCGGCCGCCCTCATGGAGGACTTCTCCGCGCTGACCCCGCGCGATCGCAATCTCATGCGCCGCGCCTTCCTCACCCCGCGCCCGGCGGGCACCAGGCTGTACGGGGTGTCGGACGTGGACGCCTTCGCCCGGCTCTCGGCGCAGCGCCTGCGGGCCGCGGCGGGCCGTTACCCCGACTCGCCCGAGGTGACCGGGCTGGTGGCCGAACTCCTCGCCGGGAGCGAGGAGTTCAGGCGGCTGTGGGAGTCGCACGACGTGTCCGCCGAGCCCACCCTGTGCAAGACCTTCCAGCACCCGGTGGTGGGCCCGGTCACCGTCAACTGCGACGCCCTCGACATCACCGACCGGGACCAGCAGGTCGTGATCTACACCGCGACCCCCGGCTCACCGTCCGAGGAGGCGCTGCGGCTGCTGTCGGTGATCGGCACCCAGCGCATGGACCCTCAGCAGGTGGACTTCCCGACGTAGATCGCGAGGGCGGTGTTGCTGCCGAGGGTGGCGGTGAACTGCCCGGAGCCGTTCACGGTCACGCTCGTGTTGTTCTGCACGTTGCAGTACGTCCCCGCCGGCAGTGACGTCTGGTACGTCCGCGACAGCGAACCCGACTCGTGGTTGATGGCGACATAGCCCTTCGCACCCCGCCCGAAGGCGATCGCGTCGGCGCCGTCGTCCCACCAGTTCGTCATCGACTCGCCGTGCACCGCGTTGCGGAAGGCGACCATGCGGATGATCTCCGGCCAGGCGTGCTGGCACTTCCAGCCGTCCTGCCAGCAGGCATTGACGACACCGTTGTCGGGCGGCCCGGCATCGGCGTCCGACCATTCGTAACCGGAGTTGATGTCCGGGGCACCGTACGGGTAGGCGAGCATGAAGACGTTGGCCAGGGTGTAGTTGGCGCCGTCCTTGTAGTTGAGCGTGCTGCCGTTGCGCTCGGTGTCGTGGTTGTCGACGAAGACCCCGGCGACCGAGCTGCTCAGGTACCCCCAGCCCTCCCCGTAGTTCTTCAGGTAGGCGAGGTTCTCGTCGTTGAAGACACGCTTGAGGTCGTAGGCGTAACGGAACTCCTGGACGTCGCCGTTGCCGGTGTACTCGGTGGGCTGGACGGCCTCGCCGGCGCCGTAGATGACCTCCTGCTTCCAGTACACGGACGGGTTGGTCAGCCGGGTCTTGATGTTGGCGAGGTCCTCGGCGGGGATGTGCTTGGCCGCGTCGATGCGGAAACCGTCGACGCCGAGGCTGAGCAGGTCGTTCATATAGCCCGCGATGGTCTTGCGGACGTACTCCTCACCCGTGTCCAGGTCGGCGAGACCGACGAGTTCGCAGTGCTGGACGTTCCAGCGGTCGGCGTAGTTGGAGACGAGGGAGGTGCAGTCGTCGAAGTCGTAGGAGGAGTACAGCCCTGGATAGTCGTACTTCGTGTACGACGAGCCGCCGGTGCCGGTGCCGCTGCCCGCCGACATGTGGTTGATGACGGTGTCGACGACCACCTTCACACCGGCCGAGTGGCAGGTGTTCACCATGTTCTGGAAGGACGTGCGGTCGCCGAGCCGGCCCGCGATCTTGTACGACACCGGTTGGTACGACGTCCACCACTGCGAGCCCTGTATGTGCTCGGCGGGCGGGGAGACCTGGACGTATCCGTAGCCGGCGGGGCCGAGGGTGTTGGTGCACTCCTTGGCGACCGAGCCGTAGTTCCACTCGAAGAGGACGGCGGTGACGTCCTTGGTGCCCGGCGGGGAGGCCGACGCGACGGACGGGGTCATGACAAGGGCGACCGCCGCGAGAGCGACGGCCCCGGAGAGGGCTCTGCGGGCCATGTGGGGGCTCCTTCACCGTTGAAGGCGCTTGCTGAAATATTGCAGCAAACTTGCGGTGACGCAGATGTTAAAGGCCCGCTGCCTGAAATGGCAGCGGGCCGTGTGAAGTTGATGCAAGAACTTTCAGCCGGGCGTCAGGCCGTCGTGAACCACACGGTCGTGTCGGCCGGCACCTTGGTCTCGCCGTCCGCCTCGGTCACCTCACCGCTGCCGAGCAGCACCCGGCCGTACGCCGGCGTGGTGACGGACTCGCCGTTCGTGTTCGCGACGCACACGAACTCCCCGCGCCGGAAGGCGAGTACGCCCTCCGGTGCGCGCAGCCACTCGACCGCGTCCCCGGCGCCCAGGTCGGGCTGCGCCCGGCGGATGCCCAGCGCGGTGCGGTACAGCTCCAGCGTCGAACCGGCCACCCCGGTCTGCGCCTCCACGCTCAACTCGCCCCAGTCCGCGGGCTGCGGCAGCCAACTGTCCCCGCCGCCGAAGCCGTACGACGACCCCTCCCGCGTCCACGGGATCGGCACCCGGCAGCCGTCGCGGAAACCGTCCTGGCCGGCGCCGCGGAAGTACGCGGGGTCCTGGCGGACCTCGTCGGGCAGGTCCACGACGTCCGGGAGGCCCAGCTCCTCGCCCTGGTAGATGTACGCGGAGCCGGGCAGCGCGAGCATGAGGAGGGTGGCCGCCCTGGCCCGGCGCAGGCCGAGCGCCCGGTCCCCCGCCGTGCGGATCTGGGTCCCCAGTCCCGGCGGGTTGGCGAAGCGGGTGGCGTGCCGGGTGACGTCGTGGTTGGACAGCACCCAGGTGGCGGGGGCGCCGACCGGACGCATCGCCTCCAGGGTGCGGTCGATGACCACGCGGAGCTCGGCGGCGTCCCATTCCGTGCTCAGGTACTGGAAGTTGAACGCCTGGTGGAGCTCGTCCGGGCGGACGTAGTTCGCGGTGCGCTCGACCGTCGGGGTCCAGGCCTCGGCGACGAAGATGCGCTCACCGGCGTACTCGTCGAGGACGTGCCGCCACTGCCGGTAGACCTCGTGGACGCCGTCCTGGTCGAAGAACGGCATGACATCGTTGCCCAGCAGCTTCAGCTGGTCGCCGCCGCCCAGGTCCGGCAGCCCCTCCGCCTTCACCAGCCCGTGGGCGACGTCGATACGGAAGCCGTCCACGCCCATGTCCAGCCAGAACCGCAGGATCGAGCGGAACTCGTCGCCCACGGCCGGATGTTCCCAGTTGAAGTCGGGCTGCTCGGGGGCGAAGAGGTGCAGGTACCACTCGCCGTCCGCCACCCGGGTCCAGGCCGGTCCGCCGAAGATGGACTCCCAGTCGTTGGGCGGGAGTTCGCCGTTCTCGCCCTTGCCCGGACGGAAGTGGTAGCGGTCGCGCGACGGCGAGCCGGGGCCCTCGGCCAGCGCCCGCTTGAACCACTCGTGCTGGTCGGAGGAGTGGTTGGGCACCAGGTCGACGATGATCCGCAGCCCCAGCCCGTGCGCGTCACGGATCAGCGCGTCCGCGTCCAGCAGGTTGCCGAACATGGGGTCCACGGCCCGGTAGTCGGCGACGTCGTAGCCGGCGTCGGCCTGCGGCGAGGCGTAGAACGGGCTGAGCCACACGGCGTCGACACCGAGGTCACGCAGGTACGGGAGTCTGGCCCGCACACCCTCCAGATCACCCATCCCGTCGCCGTTGCTGTCGGCGAAGCTGCGCGGATAGACCTGGTAGATCACCGCGTCCCGCCACCAGTCGCGGCGACGGGCGACGGTGGCGATGGCGGGGGCCGGTGCGGCGGATTGCTGCTGGCTCATGGCGTCCTTGATGCGTCGTAACAGGGTCATCGGGTCGGAGGTGGGTGTTGAGGCGGCCGTGGTCACAGCGGGGTCGGATGGGGACCACGGCCGCCAACCCGCGCGTTCGGGCGCACGGGAGTCATAGCGCCCCGTAAGGGGCGCGGGGAACTGCGCGACCAGCCACGACGAAGCCGCAGACGAACGACGGCCCATCGGTTCGGCCTCCCAGCGAAGCGTTACCCCTTGGTCCCACCGGCGGTGAGGCCGGTCACCAGGTTCTTCTGCACGAGGTAGAAGAACACAGCCACCGGTATCGCGATCAGCACCGCCGTCGCGGTCATCAGGTTGCGCTGCGCGTCATGCTCACTGATGAAGCTCTGCAGCCCCACGGCGAACGTGTACTTGTCGTCGCTCAGCATGAACGTGGAGGCGAACGCGACCTCGCCGAAGGCGGTGAGGAAGTTGTAGAACGCGGCGACCGCGAGGCCGGGCTTGGCGAGCGGCAGGATCAGCCGGGCGAACGTGCCGAAGGGCGAGAGCCCGTCGACGCGGCCGGCCTCGTCGATCTCGAAGGGAATCGTGTCGAAGTAGCCCTTGAGCAGCCAGCCCGTGTACGGCACCACCGTCGTGCAGTAGACGAGGATCAGGCCGAGGTAGCTGTCGATGAGGCCGAGCCGCGACAGGATCTGGTACATCGGCACGATCAGCACGGCGATCGGGAACATCTGGGTGAGCAGCAGCAGCCACATGAACTTCCGGTAGCCGGGGAAGCGCATCCGGGAGACCGCGTAGCCGGTGGTGGAGGCGAGGATCAGACCGATGATCGTGGTGCCGCCGACGACGATCATCGTCGTCTCGAACCAGTTCCAGAAGCCGGTGTGCTGGAGGACGAAGGAGTAGTTGTCCAGCGTCATCTTGTGCCAGATGCCGCTCGGGTGCAGGTAGTCGTCCTTGTCCGGGCCGAGGGACAGGAAGATCAGCCAGCCGACCGGGAAGAAGGCGATCAGGCTCGCGATGCCGAGGACACCGTGGATGACGGCGCTGCCGAGCGGGCCGCGCTCGCCCCGGCCGCGGACTCGGGGGGTGGTCGTCACGGGGGCCTCCTCGGCGACCTGGGCGGAGGTCTGGACAGTGGTCGTGCTCATGGGAACTCCTGCCTCAGATCGCGAGCTGCTGGTCGTTGCGGTTGAGCCAGCGGCGGTAGAAGGAGGTGAAGACGATCAGGATGGCCAGCAGCAGCATGCCGTAGGCGGCGGACTGGGCGAAGTCACGCGGCTGCTGTCCGAAGCCGAGGTAGTAGGCCCAGGTGACCAGGATCTGCGCGTCGGGAGCGGTATCGCCGAAGAGCAGGAAGATGACGGCGAACTGGTTGAACGTCCAGATGATGCCGAGGAGTACGACGGTGGAGCTGACGGACCTCAGCCCCGGCACGGTGACGTACCGGAAGCGCTGCCAGGCGCTCGCGCCGTCCACCTCGGCGGCCTCGTACAGCGTGCCGTCGATGGCCTGGAGGCCGCCGAGCAGCGAGAGCATCATGAACGGCACACCGCACCAGGTGTTGACGAGGATCGCGGCGGCCCGCTGCCAGAACGTGTCCTCCAGCCACTGCGGTTGGGGCAGATGGAGGAAGTGCAGGGTCGCGTTGATGATGCCGCCGTCGGCGAGCATGAACCGCCAGCCGAAGACGGTGACGAAGGTCGGGACCGCCCAGGGCAGCACCAGGACCATGCGGTAGAAGGTGCGGCCGCGGAACTTCTCGTTGAGCAGCAGGGCGAGGCCGAGACCGATGGTGTAGTGCAGGGTGACGCAGAGCGCGGTCCAGACGATCGTCCAGAGGAAGTGGGACCAGAAGCGGTCGTAGGACGTCGGGCCGAACAGGATGTCCTTGTAGTTGTCCAGGCCGATGAACTTGTAGGTGGCGTCGATGTGGTTGACGCCGATGGTGCGGGCGGTGTTGAGGCTGTTGGCGTTCGTCAGCGTCAGGTAGAAGCCGTACACCAACGGGTAGATGACCAGCGCCCCGAGGACGACGGCCACGGGGGCGATCATCGCGTAGGCGTACCAGTACTTCTGGTAGCCGTTCTTCAGCCGCCGGCCAAGCCCGGGGCGGGGCGCGCGGTCACCGTGGCGCTGGCCGGTCGCGCGGTCGATGGCGACTGTCATGGGTTCGACACCTTCTGGTTCTTCCGGCCGGTTCTTCCGGGGCCGGGCTGGGCGGCTGGCACAGGCCGGTGGCCGCCGGAGCGCTCCCCCCTGAACAGAGGGCGCTCCGGCGGCCGCCGAGGGCTTACTTGCTGAAGTCGGGGACGAGCTTCTCGATCCCGAGTTCGGCGGTGCTCAGGCCCTTGTCCAGGGACTCCTTGCCACCGGCGATCTTGGTCAGCTCGGTGCCGACCGGACCCCACAGGGAGGAGTACTCGGCGAGCGCCGGGCGCGGCTGGGCGGAGGAGAGGACGGCCTGGTAGCCGGCGATGCCCGGGTCGGCCTTGACCTCGGCGGTGTAGGCGTCGGAGCGGGTCGGCAGGGTCGAGTTCTTCAGGGCGATCTCCGTCTGGGACTTCGCGGAGGTCATGAAGGCGACGAACTTCTCGGCCGCGGCCTGGTGGGCCTTGTCGATGCCGGCGTAGATGGAGAGGTTGTGGCCGCCGGTCGGGGCGCCCGCCTTGCCGGCGGAGCCGGCCGGGACGACGGCGATGCCGAGGTTGGACTTGTCGCCGAACGCGGAGCCCTTGTAGAAGTTGGTGATCTCCCAGGGGCCCTCGATGGTCATGGCGACCTTGCCGTTGACGAAGGCGTCCTGGCGGTGGGCGTAGGCGTCGGCGGTGACGTCCGCCTTGTGCAGGCCCTTGCCGGAGTAGAGGTCCAGCCAGGTCCGGTAGCCCTTCTTGGCCGCCGCCGAGGTGATGGTGATCTTCTTGGCGGAGGCGTCGACCATGTCGGTGCCCTCGCCGTAGAGGAACGGCTGGGTGTAGTACGCGGCCTCGGGACCCCAGTAGCCGGTGGTCTTGGTCTTGTCCTGGATCTTGGCGGCGTCGGCCTTCACCTCGTCCCAGGTGGTGGGCGCCGCGGTGATGCCGGCCTTCTTCAGCAGGGCCTTGTTGTATACGAGGGCGAGGGTGTCGGTGACCAGCGGGACGCCGTAGGTCTTGCCCTCGTACTGGGCCTGGGTGATCAGGCTGGACTGGAACTTGTCCTTGTCGGCGAGGGCGGCGGTGCCGTCCAGCGGCACGAAGTAGCCGGCCTTGGCGAAGGCGGGGGTCCAGCCGACCTCGGAGCGCAGTACGTCGGGGGCGCCCTTGCCGGACTGGGCGGCCGTGTCGAACTTGTTCTGCGCCTGGTCGAACTGGACGTCGACGTAGTTGACCTTGATGTCCTTGTTCGCGGCCTCGAACTCCTTGACCAAGGCCTGGTACGTCGGTGCCTCATTGGTGGCGTTGGAGGTGTCCCACCAGGTGATGGTGACCGGGCCGTCCGACTTGCTGTCGCTGCCGCTCCCGCCGCACGCCGTCGCCGTGAGGGCGAGGGACGCCACCAGCGCGGAGGCCGCTATGCCACGCCGCATGAGTTCTCCTTGAGGGTGAAAGCCCGTTGTGCTGCCGACGCGCCGTTGCCGTGGCCGGGCGTCAGGGAACGTAACAGCGATGTAAGCCTTGCGAAAGACCTTGCAGAAAAAAAGTGCAAGAGGCTGCGGACGTTATGCCGTCGTGACCGTCCGTCGATCGCCGCGAGACCCTTGTTGCACTGGGCTGAGCGGGGCATGTCCCGGTTGTGCAAGACTCTGCAAGCTCTTGCCATCCGTCTCCGGCACGGGAATCATCCCCTTGCGGGACCAGGAGCGCCGACCAGAACAGAGGGACCGCGATGACGATACGGCCGGTACAGTCCGGTGCCGTGACCACACGGCTTGCCGACATCGCAGCGCAGGCGGGGGTGAGCGAGGCGACGGTGAGCCGGGTCCTGAACGGGAAGCCGGGCGTCGCGGCCACCACCCGCCAGTCCGTGCTCGCGGCCCTGGACGTCCTCGGCTACGAGCGTCCGGTACGGCTGCGGCAGCGCAGCGAGGGCCTGGTGGGGCTGATCACCCCCGAGCTGGAGAACCCGATATTCCCGGCCCTGGCACAGGTCATCGGGCAGGCGCTGACCCGGCAGGGCTACACCCCCGTGCTCGCCACCCAGACCCCCGGCGGGTCCACCGAGGACGAGCTGACCGAGATGCTGGTGGACCGGGGGGTCGCCGGGATCATCTACGTCTCCGGGCTGCACGCGGACACCACCGCCGACATGCAGCGCTACGAGCGGCTGCGGGCGCAGGGCGTGCCGTACGTCCTCGTGGACGGTTTCTCGCCGAAGGTGCAGGCGCCGTTCATCTCCCCCGACGACCGGGCCGCGATGACGCTGGCCGTCACCCACCTCGTCTCCCTGGGCCACACCCGGATCGGGCTGGCCCTCGGCCCCAAGCGCTTCGTCCCCGTGCAGCGCAAGATCGAGGGGTTCGTGCGGGCGATGCAGGACCAGTTGGGCCTCACTGCGGACGCGGTCGAGACGCAGCTCGTGCAGCACTCCCTGTACACCCTGGAGGGCGGCCAGGCGGCCACCACGTCGCTCATGGACCGCGACTGCACGGCGATCGTGTGCGCCAGCGACATGATGGCCCTCGGTGCGATACGGGCCGTACGGCAGCGCGGCCTCGACGTCCCCCGGGACGTCTCGGTGGTCGGCTTCGACGACTCCCCCCTCATCGCCTTCACCGACCCGCCCCTCACCACCATCCGCAAGCCGGTCCCGGCGATGGGCCAGGCCGCGGTGCGCACCCTGCTGGAGGAGATCGGCGGTACGCCGGCCCCGCACAGCGAGTTCGTTTTCATGCCGGAGTTGGTGGTACGCGGATCCACGGCGGCAGTACCCGGGAAGTAGTCGCCGCGTCGTACAACATGCACCGTGAACCCAACCTTGGGATGATCTGTCGAAGACGTCTTTTCTGGCAGACTCTGTGCCTATGAGTGACTCGACCGTGACAGAGCCGGAAGGTCGCGCACAACAGACCCTTCCGCGGACCGTCACGGGCGAGCAAGGACAGGGTTTCCTCGGCCGGCTGCGCACGCCGCGACGGCCCCGGCTCTGGTTCGAGATCCTGCTCATCGCGGTGAGTTACTGGACGTACTCGCTCGTCCGCAACGCGGTCCCGGAGCAGAAGGCGCAGGCGCTGCGCAACGCGGACTGGATCTGGAGGACCGAGCACCAGCTGGGGATCGCCGTCGAGGAGTCGGTCAACCACGCCGTGAACTCGGTGACTTGGCTGATCATCGGGATGAACTACTACTACGCGACGCTGCACTTCGTGGTGACGCTGGGTGTACTGGTGTGGCTCTACCGCAGCCATCCCGGCCGCTACGCGGCGGCCCGCCTCGCCCTCTTCGCCACGACCGGCGTCGCCCTCCTCGGCTACTACCTGTTCCCGCTCGCCCCGCCCCGCCTGATGAACGGCGGCGGCTTCGTGGACACCGTGACCGTCCACCACACCTGGGGCTCGATGGCCTCCGGCGACCTCAAGCACATGTCCAACCAGTACGCCGCGATGCCGTCCATGCACATCGGCTGGTCCCTGTGGTGCGGCCTGACGGTCTTCGCCCTGGCATCGGTCCCGTGGGCCCGGCTCCTCGGCCTCCTCTACCCCACGGCGACCCTCCTCGTCATCGTCGCCACGGCCAACCACTTCTGGCTGGACGCGGTGGGCGGCGCCCTCTGCCTGACCTTCGGCATCACCGTGGCCCGCCTGTGGTACGGAGCCCTGCCGTACGCCCTGCCGAGAACCGCGCCCCGATAGGGGCGCGGGGCTGTGTCGGTATGCGGCTCCGCCGCGTGGGCGCGACCAGCCACGACGTCGCGGCAGACGAACGACGACGGCACTCCCCGCTAGCGGCTGGCGCACCCCGTACCGCCGCCCCGCCACCAGCAGCGCGATCACGCGCCTGTCGGTGGCCGGCGTCGCGGTGACGGGCGTGGGCCGGGACTGCTGAACGGTCATCGGGACCCCCTCGGCAGCGGGAGTTCGGGCGTCGGGTCGCCCAGGGCGTGGAACAGCGAGGTCGCCAGGACCAGCCCTCGCGGGCGATCGGGGCGAGCAGGTGCTCGTCGGGGGCGTGCTGGCGGCACCCCGGGTAGGAGTGCGGCAGCCACAGCGCGGGCAGGCCGAGGACGTCCGTGAAGACGGCGTGCGGGAGGGAGCCACCGATGTTGGGCAGGACCGCCACGGGCCGCCCGGCCGCCCGCTCCAGGACGGCCTTCGCCCAGACCGCCCAGGGGTCGTCCGGCGGGGTCCGGCCGGCCGCGAACGTCTGCGAGACGTTCACGTCGATCATGGGGTAGCCCTCCCGGGCGAGGTGCTCCGCGACGACCTCGCCGACGCGGCTCACGTCGGTGTCCACGACGTACCGGAGCTGGAGCACCGCACGGGCCCGGCCGGGGATCGCGTTGACCGGGCGGTCCACATCGCCCGCGCCCAGCGACAGCACCTCCAGGGTGTTCCACGCGTAGAGGCGTTCGGCGGCGGAGAGCGAGGGTTCGTCCCAGCCCTTGTCGGGGGTGGAGTGCGCCGCGGTCATCTCGGTGCCAGCCTGCGCGAACTCTTCGACATCGGCGTCCGGCTGGAGGGCCTCAGCGTGCGCCCGGCCCTGGTCTGCGACACGATCGCCACCCAGTACGAGTTCGTACGCGCCGGAGGCGGCATCGCCCTGGTGGGCGACCTCGGCGACCTGGACGAGGGCGCCGCGGCGGACGGTGTCGTGTACGTCCGCGTCGACCACCCGGTGTTCCGGCAGCGCGAGGCGCAGGTCCAGACCATGCCGGGCCGCCGGCTCCCCTGGGCCGGCCAACCAGTTCACCGAACTGCTGGTGTCACGGCTGTCCGGCGGCAGGCCGGGGCCTCGGGACGCGGGGACCTAAGCAGCAGCGCCCCAAAGGGGCGCGGGGCCGTATCCGATATGCGGCTACCGCCGCGCGGGCGCGACCAGCCACGACGGCGCCGCAGTCGACTGACGGCATATCGCGGCACTTCCAGATATCGCGGCACTTTCAGCGGAGCTGGGACGCTGGGGCTAGGCCCCGTAGAAGAGCTCCTCCACCACGGCCCGGGCCCTCCGCGCCGTACGCCGGTACGCGTCGAGCATGTCCCCGGCGTGTCCGTCCCCGTACCCGAGGTACCGTCCCACCGCCGCCAGCTCCCGGCTCACGGTGGGAAACGTGTCGCCGGCCCGTCCCCGTACCAGCATCACGGCGTTCCGCACCCGGGTGGCCAGCACCCAGGCCTCGTCCAGTATCGCCGCCTCCTCGGTCCCCAGCAGATCGGCCGCCTGTGCCGCGGCCAGCGCCTCCCGGGTCCGGGTGGTGCGCAGTCCCGGCTCGGCCCAGCCGTGCCGCAGCTGCAGCAGCTGCACGGTCCACTCGACGTCGGACAGCCCGCCCGGCCCCAGCTTCGTGTGCAGCTTCGGGTCGGCGCCGCGCGGCAGCCGCTCGGACTCCATCCGGGCCTTCAGCCGCCGGATCTCGCGCACCGCGTCCTCGCCGAGCCCCTCCGCCGGATACCGCAGCGGGTCGACCAGCTCGATGAACCGGCGCCCCAGCTCCTCGTCCCCGGCGACCGGTTCGGCCCGCAGCAGGGCCTGCGACTCCCAGACCAGCGACCACCGGCGGTAGTACGCCTCGTAGGACTTGAGCGTGCGCACCAGCGGCCCGGACTTGCCCTCGGGGCGCAGGTCGGCGTCGATCAGCAACGGCGGGTCGGCGCTCGGGATCTGGAGCAGCCGGCGCATCTCGGCGACCACCTTGTTGGCCGCGTCGGCGGCCTCCCGTTCGGGCACGCCCTCCCGCGGCTCGTGCACGAACAGGACGTCGGCGTCGGAGCCGTAGCCCAGTTCGTGGCCCCCGAAGCGGCCCATGCCGATCATGGTGAACCGGGTGGGCAGGGTCTCGCCCCAGCCGTCCCGGACCACCGCGCGCAGGGTCCCCGCCAGCGTCGCCGCCGTCAGGTCGGAGACGGCGGCGCCGACCCGGTCGACCAGGGCGCCCTGGTCGGCCTCGGCGGGCTTGGTCTCGGTGCCGTAGGAGTCCACGATGTCGGCGGCGGCCGTCCGGAACAGCTCGCGGCGGCGCACGCCGCGGGCCGCCCGTACCCCGTCCTCGGCGTTGTCGGCGCGGCCGGCGGCGGCGAGGATCTCCTGCTCCAGCTGGGCGCGGCCACGCGGCTCCAGGCCGCCCCCGTCGCCGTCGCCCAGCAGGGCCACCGCCTCCGGGGCGCGCATCAGCAGGTCGGGGGCGAGACGGCCGGCGGACAGCACGCGTGCGAGGTTCTCGGCGGCGGCGCCCTCGTCCCTGAGCAGCCGTAGATACCAAGGGGTCTTGCCCAGTGCGTCGGAGACCTTGCGGAAGTTCAGCAGGCCCGCGTCCGGGTCGGCGGAGTCGGCGAACCAGCCCAGCAGGACGGGCAGCAGGGTGCGCTGGATGGCGGCCTTGCGGGTGACGCCGGAGGCGAGGGCCTCCAGGTGGCGCAGGGCGGCGGCGGGGTCGGCGTAGCCGAGCGCCTCAAGGCGTTCCCGGGCGGCTTCCGCACTCAACCGGGCTTCGCCGGGGGCGAGTTGGGCGACGGCATCGAGCAGCGGGCGGTAGAAGAGCTTCTCGTGCAGGCGCCGTACGACACCGGTGTGCTGCTTCCACTCGCGGATCAGCTCGGTCACCGGTTCGGTGCGCAGGCCGAGCGAGCGGCCGAGGCGGCGCAGGTCGGCCTCGTCCTCGGGGACCAGGTGGGTGCGGCGCAGCCGGTAGAGCTGGATGCGGTGCTCCATGGAGCGCAGGAACCGGTAGGCGTCGTCGAGCTGGACGGCGTCGGCGCGGCCCACGTAGCCGCCGACGGCGAGGGCCTGGAGGGCGTCGAGGGTGGTGCCGGAGCGCAGCGAGGCGTCGGCGCGGCCGTGCACCAATTGGAGGAGCTGGACGGCGAATTCGACGTCGCGCAGACCGCCGGGGCCGAGCTTCAGCTCGCGGTCGAGCTCGGCGACGGGGATATTCTCCACCACGCGGCGGCGCATCTTCTGCACGTCGGTGACGAAGTTCTCGCGTTCGGCGGCCTTCCAGACCAGGGGTTCGAGGGCGGCGACGTACTCCTGCCCCAGGTCGAGGTCGCCGGCGACCGGGCGGGCCTTGAGCAGGGCCTGGAACTCCCAGGTCTTGGCCCAGCGCTGGTAGTAGGCGAGGTGGCTGCTGAGGGTGCGGACGAGGGGGCCGTTGCGGCCCTCGGGGCGGAGGTTGGCGTCGACGGGCCAGATCGACCCCTCCACCGTGGTCTCGGAGCAGATCCGCATCATGTGCGAGGCGAGCTTGGTGGCGGACCGCAGCGCCTTGGCCTCGTCGGCTCCTTCGGCGGCCTCGCCGACGAAGATCACGTCGACGTCGGAGACGTAGTTCAGCTCGTGGCCGCCGCACTTGCCCATGGCGATCACCGCGAGCCGGCAGCGGGCCGCGTCCTCGGGCGCGGCGGTCTCGGCGAGGGCGAGGGCGGCGCGCAGGGTGGCGGTGGCCAGGTCGGCGAGTTCGGCGGCGGTCTGGGCGACGTCGGTCGTCCCGCACACGTCCCGGGCCGCGATGGACAGCAGGCAGCGCCGGTAGGCGACGCGCAGCGAGACCGGGTCGTCGGCCTCGGCGAGCCCGCGTTCGAACTCCGTGACGCCGGGGTGCAGGTCGCGGGGCTCGTAGGTGACCAGGGCCTCCCAGTCGCGCGGGTGCCGGGCGAGGTGGTCGGCGAGGGCGGCGGAGGCGCCGAGGACGCCCAGCAGGCGGTCCCGCAGCGGCTTGGCCGCTATCAGGGTGTCGAGCAGTTCACGGCGGGCGGTGGGGCCGGGCTGGGCCTCCAGGAGCCGTACCAGGCCATGCAGGGCGAGGTCGGGGTCGGCGGTGGCGCCCAGGGCTTCGAGGAGTACCGGATCGTCGCGTACGGCGGCCAGCTCGGCGCTGTCGAGCAGCCGCTCGGCGGCCGAGGCATCGGTGAAGCCGTGCCGCAGCAGTCGCGTGAAGGTACTGCTCCTGCGCCCCGGCGTCATCCGCGGCCTCCCTCCGGATCAAGGTCGTCCCCGCCCGAGCCTAACCGGAGTCCCCGTCACGAGCGCCGATGAGTTCCGGGCGGGATCACGGTCTGCACCGGTGAGGAACTCGAGGAGGCATCATGCGCGAGCCCGAGGGCGTGCTGGACGCCCGCTACAGCAGCGAGGGCACCACCGCCCACGACTGGTCCGAGGCGGAGAAGGTCCTGACGGAGTCCGAGCTGTTCTGGATCTCGACGGTACGCCCGGACGGGCGCCCCCACGTCACCCCGCTGCTGGCGGTGTGGCACGACGGCGCCCTGCACTTCGGCACCGGTCCCGGCGAGCGGAAGGCCGCGAACCTCGCCGGGAACCCGCACGTCGTGCTGACGACCGGCACCAACAGCTGGACCGAGGGGTACGACGTGACGGTCGAGGGCGAGGCGGTGCGGGTCACCGACGACGGCCGGCTGCGCGGGCTGGCGGCGGCCTGGGAGGCGAAGTACGGCCCGTTCTGGCACTACGAGGTGGCGGACGGGTACTTCCACCACGGGCCGGGACGGGCCCTGGTCTTCGCGGTGCGGCCGCGCAGGGTCCTCGGCTTCGGCAAGGGGGAGCCGTTCAGCCAGACGAAGTGGGAGCACCGGGTCCAGTAGTTCATCCGGTCTTCATCTGTCTGGCCGGAAGCCGGGGGAGCGAGGATTATTGGCGTGTGCATGCTCAGTCCGCACCGCCACCCGACCCCCTCCCTTCCCCAGCACCGGAGGTTGATGTGTCCGGCAGTTCCGCACGTTCGACGACACTGCGCCGTGCCCGTACGGCGGTGGCCTCCGCCACGGCCCTCACCGCGGCCGCGGTCGGCCTGTGGACCGGGCTCGGCGGCACGTCCGCGCAGGCCGCGAGCGCCGTACCGACCCCGGACCACGTGATCGTCGTGGTCCTCGAGAACCACGCCTACAGCCAGGTCATCGGCTCCTCCAGCGCCCCCTACATCAACTCGCTGGCGTCCGGCGGCGCCAACCTGACCCAGATGTACGCCGAGACCCACCCCAGCCAGCCGAACTACTTCGCCCTGTTCTCCGGCTCCACCCAGGGCATCACGAGCGACAGCTGCTACACGCCCGGCTTCTCCTCGGCGGCGAACCTGGCCTCCGAGCAGCTCGCGGCCGGCCGCACCTGGGCCAGCTACAACGAGACCCTGCCCAGCCAGGGCTCGACCACGTGCAGCAGCGGCAACTACGCGCGCAAGCACAACCCCTGGTTCGGCTTCAGCAACGTCCCGACGTCGACCGCGAAGACGTTCGCCCAGTTCCCGACCGACTACACCACCCTCCCCCAGCTGTCCTTCGTGACCCCCAACCTGTGCAGCGACATGCACGACTGCTCGGTGTCCACCGGTGACACCTGGCTGAAGAACAACCTGGGCGCGTACGCCACCTGGGCGAAGACCCACAACAGCCTCCTCGTCGTCACCATGGACGAGGACAACCTGCTCTCCGGCAACCGCATCCCGACCGTCCTGTACGGCCAGCCGGTCGCCGCGGGCTCGACCTCGTCCACCACGTACGACCACTACGACCTGCTGCGCACCCTGGAGGACGGCCAGGGCCTGAGCGCGCACGCGGGCAACGCGGCGTCCGCGTCCGACATCACCGGGATCTGGGCGTCCTGACGTGTACGTAGCGGACAGCCGCGCGAGCACCGCGACGACGGCGTCCGTGGCAGGTACCGCCCGGCCCGCGACGGCCGGGCGGTACCGCACCACGATCGCGCCCACCGTCCTCGCCCTCGGCACGGTCAGCCTGGTCACCGACGTGTCCTCCGAGATGGTCACGGCGGTCCTCCCGCTGTACCTGGTGGCGGGCCTGGGCCTGTCCCCGCTGGGCTTCGGCCTCCTGGACGGCGTCTACAACGGCTTCTCGGCGGTCGTACGCCTGGTCGGCGGCCACCTGGCCGACCGCGGCGGCGGCCGCCACAAGTGGGTGGCCGGCGCGGGCTACGCCCTCTCGGCGATCTGCAAACCCCTGCTGCTGGTGGCGCATTCGCTGACGCCCATCGGCCTGATCCTGGCGGCGGACCGCACCGGCAAGGGCCTGCGCACGGCGCCGCGCGACGCCCTGATCTCGCTCTCCAGCACCCCGGAGACCCGGGGCCGCGCCTTCGGCGTCCACCGCGCCATGGACACGGCGGGCGCCCTGCTCGGCCCCCTGGCCGCGTTCCTCATCCTCCGGGCGACGGTGGACGGCTACGACGCGGTGTTCACGGTGAGCTTCTGCGTGGCGGTGCTCGGCGTACTGGTCCTGGTCCTGTTCGTACCCGGCGGCGCACGTGCCGAGACGGCCGCTCCCGCCGCGAGCCCCGCACCGCACCGCGCCGCGCGCCCCGCGCCGCACCCCGCCGCGAGCCCCGCACCGCGCCCCACCCTGCGCGCGGCTCTCGGCCTCCTGACCGACCGCGACCTGCGCCGCATCACCGTCTGCGCCCTGCTCCTGGGCCTGGCGACGGTGAGCGACTCCTTCGTCTACCTGCTGCTGCAACGCCGGCTCGGCGTCCCGGACCGCTGGTTCGCCCTCCTCCCCCTCGGCACGGCGGCCGCGTTCCTCCTCCTCGCCGTCCCCCTGGGCCGCCTGGCCGACCGCTGGGGCCGCTGGCACGTCTTCCTGACCGGTCACGCGGCCCTGCTGCTCGGCTACGCGCTGCTGCTGACGTCCTGGCACGGCACCGCCCTCCCCTACGCGGTGCTGGCCCTGCACGGCACCTTCTACGCGGCGACCGACGGCGTCCTGATGGCGGCCGCGTCCGACAGCGTCCCCGAGGCGCTGCGCTCGTCGGGCCTGGCGCTGGTCCAGACGGGTCAGGCGGCGGCGCGTTTCGCCTGCTCACTGGGGTTCGGGGCGGCGTGGACGCTGTGGGGCGACCGTACGGCGCTGAGCGTGTCGGCGGTGGCCCTGGCGGTGTGCGCGGCGTACGCCCTCACCCTGCGCCCCCTCCGGAAGGCCGCCGCATGACCGTCCGTTCCCGCCTCCTGATCCTCCTCTCGGCGCTCGCTGTCCTGACGGCGATAGCCCTGGCCTCCGTGCTGCACGCCTCCGCCCGGGCGGAGCGCCGTGACCACACCCGGGCGGGCGGCCCGAAGGTCACCGCGGGAACGGTGACCCTGACGGCCCCCGGCCGCATGGTCTTCCGCAACATGGCCTGGGGCCCGCACCGCGACGAGCTGACCACGGTCCCCGCCTCCGCCCCGTCCGCCCCCCGCACCGCCTCCGGGGTGAAATGCCTCCGCTTCTACGCGGCCGCGGGCACCGGCGTCTGCCTCCAGGCCGTCCACGGCCCGGTCTCGGACACCTACCGCGCCCTGATCCTGGACGCGCACCTGCACGCCACCGCCCACTACGACGTCCCCGGCATCCCGTCCCGCGCCCGGGTCTCCCCCACCGGCCACTACGCGGCATGGACGGCGTTCGTGGGCGGCGACTCGTACGCCGGCACGAACTTCTCGACCCGCACGGCGATAGCCGACACCCGCACCGGCACCCTGATCCCGTCCCTGGAGACGTTCCGGATCATCAAGGACGGCCGCCCCTACCGATCCCCCGACGTCAACTTCTGGGGCGTGACCTTCGCGCCGGACGACCGCACCTTCTACGCCACCCTGGCGACGAAGGGCACGACGTACCTGGTCCGCGGCGACCTCTCCACCCGCACGGTCACCACCCTCCACACCAACGTCGAATGCCCGTCCCTCTCCCCCGACGGCACCCGCATCGCGTACAAGAAACGCGTGCAGGGCCTGCCGAAGGACGCGCCGTGGCATCTCTACGTCCTCGACCTGCGGACGATGCGCGAAACCCCGCTCGCGGAGACCCGCAGCGTCGACGACCAGGCGGTCTGGAAGGACACCCGCACGATCGTCTACGCCCTGCCGGGCGACTACGGCGCCGACCTGTACACGGTCCCGGCGGACGGCACGGGGAAACCGCGGCGCATCAGCGTCTCGGCGGTCTCCCCGGCCTATGTCCGCTGACCCGGGTCTCAGACCGTGTTCAGCGCCTTGACCATCTCGCGTCCGGCGGGCACACCGAAGCCGGTGTTCGCGTCGTAGCCGGGCCGGACCTTGTAGCCCCGGCCCGGGAGGGGGAACGAGGCGTTGTCGTGGCCGGCGGCGATGTCCCGGCAGACGTGTACGCCGAGCGGCTTGCTGTTGGTACCGGTGCCGTACAGCAGCGGGGTGAGGAACCGGTGCTGCTTGGCGTGCGGCAGCAGCTCGTAGACACGGGCGATGAGGGCGGCCCACAGCGGCGCCGAGGCGCTGGTCCCGCCGTTGGGGGCGGGGTGCCCCACGAAGATCAGGTCGTAGAAGGGCGGCCCCGCCAGCGCCGAGACGTCCGGGACCACCCGGCCGTCGATGGCACCCGGGTTGAGAGAGGTGACCTGGACGGTCTGCCAGTCCGGCCGGTCCCATAGGACGCTGACGCCGCCGCCGGTCGCTCCGCCGCCGCCGTTGCGGTCGCCGGGCGCGACCCACCAGGGCTTCTCCACGTCACCGCGGACGATCTCGGTGCCGCCCACGCTGAGCACATGCGGACTGGACGCCGGGAAGTCCACATGGCACCGGTCGTCGCCCATCTGGTCGCCCGAGCCGTCGTCGCCCGAGGAGACGCAGATGGTGATGCCCTTGTCCGCCGCCGCGGCGAGGCGCTTGTTGATCTCGTGGATGCCCAGCAGCGACCAGTCGGGGTGGTCCTCGGCCAGGCCGTAGCTGATCGAGACCGCGTCGGGATCGGCGAGGATGACCTGGTCGAGGAGGTCGATCCAGCCCTTCTGGTCCCAGTCGGCGAAGAGGACCGAGACGTCCGCCTCGGGGGCCAGGCCGACGATGATCTGCACGTCCATCATGACCTCGCCGGCCACCTCGAACGCGAAGTCCCGCTCCTGCTTGGGGAGCTGCCTGAGCTCTTCCAGGGTGCGCGGCGGCGTGTAGCCGACAGGCACGATGCTCACCGCGGGCGGAGTCAGCCCGTGGTTCCGGCAGAAGATGTCGGTGTCCTCGTCGAAGTAGCATCCGTTGAACTCAAGGACGATGATCTTCTGGTTCCGGCCGGTGGATTCGGGGAACTGGTACTGCTCCTCCAGGTCCTGCGGCGTGAACGAGCCGTGGTCGCCGTGTCCGGGAAACACCCTGCGCCGGGCCACTCGCCGCTTGTCCAGCCCGAACACACCGGCGACGACGCCGTCGAGGTCGGCGGGGATCCCGAGCTCGCCCTCCCGTCCCCGGAACACGCCCTGCCGCTCGCCGTGGTAGAGCTTCAGCTCGGTCTGGAAGGCGCGGTTGAGGTCCTTCGCCTTCCCCGTCATCTCGATGCTGCCGACCTCGAGGCGCTCGTCCGTCACCCTGAGGCCGTACCGGCCGAGGGATTCCTTCACCTTCTCCGCGTCCGCGCGGCGCTGCTCCGGGTTGTCGTTCTTTCCCGCGTCACGCAGGGAAACGGTGACCGCGATCTCCTCGTTCGGGTCGACCGGCTCCGCGATGGCCACGGACTTCGCGGGGTGCGGCCGCTCGCTTCCGGCGAGGCGTACGTGCTGTTCGGGCATGGGGGACCACCTTCTGCTGGGGAACAACAGCCAGGTGAATAAATGTGCGAATGTTCGCACTTTCACACGATTTACCCGACAGAATCATCAGAACGGCGGCACCTCAGTGCCGCGCCTCTCGCCCCTTCGAAAAGCACTGAAGCACAGGATGCCGATGTCACCGCCGTCTGACCTCAGAGGCCACTTGGACAGGAAAAACGCAACTTCGACATGGCCCGCAGAGGCAGCTACCTTCACCTGGCCTTCGGGCTGAGCCACCCGCCACAGGCAACACCGACCAGGGAGAGACGCGTGCCCCGTCTTGCGCTGTACACATTCGGCGTCCTGAAGTCACCTCTCGCCGAGGCCGCACCTCTCACGCACGAGTTCTACGACATGGGTGAGGCCGTCTACCGGAAGATCAGCCGGCACCCCGGGTACCTCGCTCACGCTGAAGCGGCAGACGGCATCCGGGGCATGCTCTTCGACGCGGACTGGGGTCCGTGGGGCGAGTTCGCCGTACCGACCTGGTACGACAAGGGCCGTACGGTGGACACCACCGCCCTGGCCGCGACCCTCTCACTCTGGACCGGCCTGCGCCCCGCCTTCGACGCCGTCTACACCGGTCCGCACCGTGAGGCGCTGAACAGGCGCAGCGACTGGTTCGAGAGGACAGGACACCCGGCTCACGTGTTCTGGTGGGTCTCCGACGACGCGATACCCACCTGGCAGGACGGGGTCTCCAGGCTGGAGCACCTCCACGCCCACGGCCCCGCGCCGCACGCCTTCACCTTCCACCGCTCGTTCGCCCCGGACGGAACTCACCTCGATTGAACGACGGCGAGCAGACCGCTCACTGAACGCAGGGCCGACGGTCCACGACCCTCGGCCCTGCATCGTTGCGCCGGCTCAGACCTCTCCGGCCTGCGCCTACAGCACCGGCAGGTTCTTCCGCAGCTCGAAGGCCGTGACCTCGCTGCGGTACTCCTCCCACTCCTGGCGCTTGTTGCGCAGGAAGAAGTCGAAGACGTGTTCGCCCAGGGTGTCGGCGACCAGGTCGCTGTTCTCCATCAGGGTGAGGGCCTCGCCGAGGTTCTGCGGGAGGGGTTCGATGCCCATGGCGCGGCGCTCGGCGTTGGAGAGGGCCCAGACGTCGTCCTCGGCGCCCGGCGGGAGCTCGTAGCCCTCCTCGATGCCCTTGAGGCCGGCGGCGAGAAGGACGGCGTAGGCCAGGTACGGGTTGGCGCCGGAGTCGATGGAGCGGACCTCGACGCGCGCCGAGCCGGTCTTGCCGGGCTTGTACATCGGGACGCGGACCAGGGCGCTGCGGTTGTTGTGGCCCCAGCAGATGTAGGACGGGGCCTCGCCGCCGGCGCCCGCCGTGCGCTCGGAGCCGCCCCAGATGCGCTTGTAGGAGTTCACCCACTGGTTGGTGACCGCCGCGATCTCCGCCGCGTGCTTGAGCAGGCCCGCGATGAAGGAGCGGCCGACCTTGGAGAGCTGGAACTCCGCGCCCGACTCGTAGAACGCGTTGCGGTCGCCCTCGAAGAGGGAGAGGTGGGTGTGCATACCGGAGCCGGGGTGCTCGGAGAACGGCTTCGGCATGAAGGTCGCCTGCACCCCCTGCTCCAGCGCCACCTGCTTCATGACCAGCCGGAACGTCATGATGTTGTCGGCCGTGGAGAGCGCGTCGGCGTAGCGCAGGTCGATCTCCTGCTGGCCGGGGGCGCCCTCGTGGTGGGAGAACTCGACCGAGATGCCCATCGACTCCAGCATGGTGATCGCCTGGCGGCGGAAGTCCATGCCGACGTTGGTGGGCGTGTGGTCGAAGTAGCCCGAGTTGTCGGCCGGGGTGGGGCGGGAGCCGTCCAGCGGGCGGTCCTTCAGCAGGAAGAACTCGATCTCCGGGTGGGTGTAGAAGGTGAAGCCGAGGTCGGAGGTGCGGGCCAGGGCACGCTTCAGGACGTACCGCGGGTCCGCGAAGGACGGGGAGCCGTCCGGCATGAGGATGTCGCAGAACATGCGGGCCGTGCCGGGGGTCTCCGCGCGCCACGGGAGGACCTGGAAGGTGGACGGGTCCGGCTTGGCGATCATGTCGGACTCGTAGACCCGGGCGAAGCCCTCGATGGCGGAGCCGTCGAAGCCGATGCCCTCGTCGAAGGCCTGTTCAAGCTCGGCCGGGGCCACGGCGACGGACTTGAGGAAGCCCAGCACGTCCGTGAACCACAGGCGTACGAACCGGATGTCGCGCTCCTCCAAGGTCCGGAGCACGAACTCCTGCTGCTTGTCCATCTTCCGCTTCCCCATCCTTGCTGGTCAGGCCGCCTGACTCCCTGTCCCGCGGGAGGCGGTCGGGCACCTGAGCATCACACCACAACAGCATTTCATGCGCGTTGCGCACCTTGATCGCCCGAGCGACCTCGGCCTGAACGGCTCTCGTACGGCAGATGTCCTGCCCTGCCGCCCATCTTGCCTGCTCGCACCGACATCCGTAATGGCCGGTTCGGTTTCCCCGGCGTCGGTCAGGTACCGGACCCACGGTGACGGACACCACGCAGCCTAAATTTGAATCCCAGATGCAAGTTTTAATAGCGTGCGGGACAACGAGCCGTTCGGCCGAGCCGAGCCACTAGGAGCCCCGATGCTGTCCGAGACCTCCGCCGCCACCGTCCGCGCCACCCTGCCCGCCGTCGGCGCGGCACTCGGCGAGATCACCGAGCGTTTCTACGCCCGTCTCTTCGCCGCCCACCCCGAGCTGCTGCGCGACCTCTTCAACCGCGGCAACCAGGCCGCCGGCATCCAGCGCCAGGCCCTGGCCGGGGCCGTCGCCGCGTTCGCCACGCACCTGCTGGACCACCCGGACCAGCGACCCGACGCGATGCTCGGGCGCGTCGCCCACAAGCACGCCTCCCTCGGGGTCGCCCCCGAGCAGTACGCCGTCGTCCACGAGCACCTCTTCGCCGCGATCGCCGAGGTGCTCGGCGAGGCCGTCACCCCGGACGTCGCGGCGGCCTGGGACGAGGTCTACTGGCTGATGGCGAACGCGCTCGTCGCGATCGAGAAGCGGCTCTACGAGGAGAGCGGCGGCGTCCAGGGGCTGCGGCCGTGGGAGGTCGTCGGGCGGGTCGCGGAGACCGCCGACGTCGTGACCTTCCGGGTGCGGCCCGCGGCCGGCGGGACGGCGGTGCGCGGCTTCCGGGCCGGGCAGTACGTCTCGGTGGGCGTCACCCTCCCCGACGGCGCCCGCCAGATACGCCAGTACAGCCTCTCCGGCGCGCCGGGCGAGTCGGTCCGCCAGTTCAGCGTCAAGCGCGACGGCGAGGTCTCCCGCCACCTGCACGCGCGCGTGCGCGAGGGCGACCTGCTCGAACTGTCGGAGCCGTACGGGGACCTCGTGCTCGACGGAGACGGCGCCGACGGCCGGCCCCTGCTGCTCGCCTCCGCGGGCATCGGGGTGACCCCCATGGTGGCGATGCTGGCCGTGCTCGCGGCCGACGGCCACCGCGCCCCGGTGACCGTCGTACACGGCGACCGCTCCCCCGCCGACCACGCCCTGCGCGCCGACCACACGGCCTACGCGGCCAAGCTCCCGGACGCCTCCGTCCACCTCTTCTACGAGCGGGACGGGCAACCGGGCACCCGCAACGGCCTGGTCGACCTCACCGACGTCCCGGTACACCCCGGCACGCGCGCGTACCTGTGCGGCCCCCTCCCCTTCATGCGCGCGGTCCGCACCCAGCTGCTCGCCAAGGGCGTCTCGCCGGCCGACGTCCACTACGAGGTCTTCGGACCGGACCTGTGGCTGGCGGCGGCTGCGGCCGGGGCCTGATCCCCGCGGTGGGCCGGCGGCATGCGGCACGTGTGAGCGAGCGGCGTCCCGAGAGGGAAGCCGAGGGAAGCCGGGCGGGAACCGAGAGGGGCCGGCCACTCCCGTAGGAAGGAGACCGGCCCCTGCGTCGGGCGGACGGGATCAGCTCAGGCCGAGGTTCGACAGCGCGGTCGTCCAGTCCGTGACGATCGCGTCCTGGGCGTCGGCGAGGGTGACGGTGCCGGCGCAGACGGCCTTCTTGAGCTTGTTCTCGACGGTGTCCTTGTTGGCGGCGGTCGTGGTGCCGTACTCCGGCTCGGGCCAGAGGTTGAGCTCACTCTTGGGGGCGCCGCCGAGCTCAAGGGGGACGAAGTGGTCCTCCTCGTAGTCCGAGGTACTGGTGTCCGTGTAGCCGTACTCGACGATCTGCTTTTTCTTCAGCGCGGTCGTGTAGGAGCTGGAGGGCCGGACGGTCGCGGTCCACCCGGAGACACAGATGGTGGAGTCGATGGTGGACTGGGTGACGTCCGGGTTGAAATCGCCGGGCTGGCAACTGGGGTCGGGGAGGGGCAGGTAGTCCTGGCTGCAGCTCTGCGCGTGCGCGGTGCCGGCGGCGACCGTGAGGCCTGCGGCGGCGAGGGCGAGGGAGGAGAGGGCGGTGACCAGGGAGCGGGATATTCGGGGCATGGGGGGATCTCCCGGAGCGGTGCCCGGCAGGAATTCCGGGCGGTCGTGAGCATGACAGCACCGGGATCATCTATGCGGGTAGAGCCCTTTGTCGGTCACGAAGATCCCTTTGTTGAATGTTTGAATACGCCGGGACTTACGGAGGGCAAGTCATGGCCCGCGCTTGGTTGTCGGCATCACGCGCAGGCCGCGGCCCCACCGGCCTCCAACCGGTGCAGGAGGCAGGCTTGGAGGCGCCCGACCCCAGCGGGATGCGCCGCCGACCCGGTGTACCCGACTTCCCCACGAAGGCGGCCGCGTCCCGGCGGCCGGGCGGACGGACGGACGGACCCACTGGCCACGGGGTCCGGGTGGTAGCGGAAGAAGGGCAGGCCGGCGGCGACGGTGGCCCCCTCCCCACCCCCCGGCCGACCGAGAGCACTTGCCAGGGGCGCGGGGCCCTGTCGCGCTAAGCCACCCCCGGCCCCTTGGAAATACCGAGCAGCAACGCCCCCGTCGGCTCCGCCACGATGTCCGACACCGTCACCGGGTCCAGCGAAGCGAAGAACGCCTCCTGGGCCCGGCGCAGCGCGCTCCGCAGGCGGCACCCGGAGTTCAGCGGGCAGGGCGTCGCCCCCTCGCAGTCGACGACGTCCCCGTCGCCCTCGAAGGCACGCACCAGCGCCCCCACCGAAGCGGTACGGCCGCTCTCCGTCAGCGTGAGCCCGCCGCCCCGGCCGCGCCGGGCGTCGACAAGCCCGAGGTGCTGGAGTTCGGCGACCACCTTCGCGGCGTGCGTGTACGGCACGTCCATGTCCGCCGCGACCTCCCGGGTCGTGGGGCTGGACCCGTCCGCGACGGCGAGCCGCATCAGGAGGCGTAGAGCCAGGTCGGTGGAGCGCAGCAGCCGCATACCGGCCAGCGTATGTAATACGCATCCGCCATTCAAATTATCGGTTTCCTGTCGAATCGCGGGTCTTTACAGATCTTTCCTGTGCCCTGCCTACGTCTCGCCCCAGCTCCCCCATTACGATCAGCGGGCCCCATCCTCCACGTCGCCTTTCCCCCAAGAAGGACACGGCCCATGGCTACCGCGAAGAAGAGCAACAACGCAGCGCGCAAGGCACGCATAGAGGAGATGCGGCGTGCCGAGCAGGCGCGTGAGCGGCGCAACCGGATCCTGGTGATCGGCGCGAGCGTCGTGGTCGTCGCCGGCCTCGTGGCCGGCGCAGTGGTGCTCGTGAACTCGCAGTCGGGCAAGAGCGACAGCGCGAGCGACGCGAAGGGCGGCTCCGGGGACTCGGGGCACTTCGTCACCGGCAGCGACGGTGTGCGGACCTGGACGGGCAAGCTGTCCCGGACCCACGTCACCGGGACCATCAAGTACCCGATGCACCCGCCGGTCGGCGGCAACCACAACCCGGTGTGGCTCAACTGCAACGGCAACGTCTACACCAAGGCCGTGAAGGACGAGAACGCCGTGCACGCCCTGGAGCACGGCGCGGTCTGGGTGACGTACACCGACAAGGCGAAGAAGTCCGACGTGGACACGCTGGCGGCGAAGGTGAAGCAGACGCCGTACTCGCTGATGAGCCCGTACCCGGACCAGACCTCCCCGATCGAGCTCTCGGCGTGGGGCCACCAGTTGAGCGTGACGAGCGCGAACGACCCGAAGGTCGGCAAGTTCTTCGAGACGTACGTGCAGGGCAAGCAGACCCCGGAGCCGGGGGCCTCCTGCACCGGCGGGACGATGTGACATGAAGCGGCACATCGGTTGGATCGCCGGGACCGCGGCGGCGCTGCTCGTCGCCGCCGGCGCGATCACCTACGCGGTCGCCGAGGACGGCGACGGTGGTGGCGGGCCGAGCGTCCCGAGCGCGGACGGGGCGGACGCGGGGTTCGCGCGGGACATGGCGGTCCATCACCAGCAGGCCGTGGAGATGTCGTACATCGTCCGCGACCGCACGAAGAACGTGGAAGTGCGGCGGCTCGCCTACGACATCGCGCAGACGCAGGCCAACCAGCGGGGCATGCTGCTGGGCTGGCTGGACCTGTGGGACCTGCCGAAGGTGTCGGCGAAGCCGCCGATGTCCTGGATGGGCATGGGTGACATGCCCGAGCGCGGGGACGGTTCACTGATGCCGGGCATGGCGACCGACACCGAGCTGAAGAAGCTGGGGACGCTGAACGGCAAGCAGGCCGAGATCTTCTACCTCCAGCTGATGACGGACCACCACAAGGGCGGCATCCACATGGCCGAGGGGTGCGTGGCCAAGTGCACCGTGCCGGTGGAGAAGAGCCTCGCCCAGGGCATGGTGGACGCGCAGCAGTCGGAACTCACCACGATGAAACAGATGTTGAAAGAACGGGGCGCGAAACCACGTAATTGAACGGACGGGCAAAACAAATGACTTAATGGGCAGCCCGGCGGATTTGTCGATTAAGCAGCGCCGTCAGAGTTCCGTAACATTCCTTGCACCACCAAAACCGACTCAAAGGGCTCCAATAAACACCCACTTGGGCCCCCTTTACGCTTTCATTCCCCTGGCTTGAGCAGTTCGCGGAGAGAGTGACGTCCACCGCGTGATCAATTACCTGGGCCGTTCCGCCGGCCTTGGTGATCACGTGCGACCCGATCACTCCATGCGACGAACCGCAGAGCAAGGGACAGCATGAAATCGAACCGTGCCAAGGTGCGGGCCAGCGTGAGCATGGCAGCAACGCTGCCGATGATCGCCGGCGCGCTCGCACTCGGCATACCCGCGGCGCACGCCGCGGACAGCCCGGCCCGTGACAGCCTGAAGGGCACCAAACCCACCTGGGCCACGGCCAAAGCGGACAAGGGCGCCACCTCCGACAGCACGCAGCTCAACGCCCGGGTCTACCTGGCCGGCCAGGACGCCAAGGGCCTCGCGGCCTACGCGAAGGCGGTGTCCGACCCGAGCTCGCCGCTCTACGGCAAGTACCTCACCGCCAAGCAGGTCCAGGCCCGCTACGGCGCCACCGCGGCCCAGGTGAAGGCCGTCAAGTCCTGGCTGACCGCAGCCGGCCTGAAGGTCACCGAAGTGACCCAGCACTACATCGCCGTCTCCGGCGACGTGTCCGCCGCCGAGAAGGCGTTCGGCACGCAGCTGCACAACTACACCAAGGGCTCCAAGACCTACCGCGCCCCGACGACGACGGCGACCGTGCCGGGCTCCGTCAGCGACGCCGTCCTGACCGTCACCGGTCTGGACAACGCGCCGCACACGGCGACCCACGACGACACGCTGCCGGCCCCGGCCACCGTGTTCAAGAACGCCGGGCCGTTCTCCTCGTACTACGGCTCCAACACTGCAACCACTCTGCCGGACGCGTACGGCTCGAAGATCCCGTACGCCGTCGAGGGCTACACCGGCGAGCAGCTGCGGGCCGCCTACGGCGCCGGCAAGTACACCGGCAAGGGCGCCAAGGTCGCCATCATCGACGCGTACGCCTCGCCGACCATCGCCTACGACGCCGGCACCTACGCCAAGAACCACGGCGACGCGGCCTGGAAGACCAGCCAGCTGAACCAGGTGCTGCCCTCCGAGTACACGCACGTCGACGACCCCATCTGCGCCGCCTCCAGCTGGTACGGCGAGGAGAGCCTCGACGTCGAGGCCGTGCACGCGGTCGCGCCCGCCGCGGACGTGACGTACGTGGGCGCCGCGTCCTGCTACGACGACGACCTGCTGGACGCGCTCAGCAAGGTCGTCGACCACCACCTCGCCGACATCGTCTCCAACTCCTGGGGCGGCCTCGAGGACGGCGAGACCACGGATGACGCGGCGGCCCTGGACCAGGTGTTCCAGCTGGGCGCGGTGCAGGGCATCGGCTTCTACTTCGCCACCGGCGACTCCGGCGACTTCGCCGCCGCCACCGGTACGAAGCAGGTCGTTTCTCCGGGCAACTCCGCCTGGGTGACGGCGGTCGGCGGTACCTCGCTGGCCGTCGGCAAGGGCGACAAGTACCTGTGGGAGACCGGCTGGGGCACCGAGAAGGCCACGCTGTCGGCCGACGGCAACAGCTGGACCGGCTTCCCCGGCGCGTTCACCTCGGGCGCGGGCGGCGGCACCAGCAAGACGGTGTCCGAGCCCTACTACCAGAAGGGCGTCGTCCCCGACTCGCTCGCCAAGGCCAACAACGCCACCGGCAACCGCGTCCTCCCGGACATCTCCGCCATCGCCGACCCCAACACCGGATTCAAGGTCGGCCAGACCCAGACCCAGGTGGACGGCACCCAGGCGTACAGCGAGTACCGCATCGGCGGCACCTCGCTGGCCACGCCGGTCATCGCCGCCGTCCAGGCCCTCGCCCAGGAGGCGCGCGGCGGCAAGGCGATCGGCTTCGCCAACCCGTCGATCTACGCCAAGTACGGCAAGGCGGGCGTCTTCCACGACGTCACCGACAAGCCGACCGGCAAGGACCTCGCGGTCGCCCGCGTCGACTTCGCCAACGGCTACGACGCCACCGGCGGCCTGCTGACCTCGGTCCGCAGCCTCGGCAAGGACAGCTCCCTGTCCGCGGTCAAGGGCTACGACGACGTCACCGGCGTCGGCACCCCGGCGAACGGCTACGTCGAGTCGTACCGTCGTCGCTGACCGGCTGAAGCACAAAGGGGCGTGGGGTCCTGGCGGACCTCACGCCCCTTTGCCGATTCCGAACCAGAACCTCGCTCGAACCGAGCCGGCCGTGAAAGGGTGCGCCGCGTAATTGCGCGGGAGAACTCGGGCAGCGGATCGCCGACGAGTCGGGCGATATTCCGTGCGGAATTTTCTACATTGACCGGCCGGGCTTCGCGGGCGGGAGGGCGCGCGGGGAGGCAGGAACAGGCAAGCAACTTGGGCGATTTGTCGACTTAACGGCATGGCAAGCGCTAACAGGCAATCGCAATCGATTCGTTACATCAAAAGTGCAGTCGAAAATGTGTCAAAAGCCTCTAAGTGCCCCCCCTTTGGGCATTCCTTGACCCTTTCATTCCTCTGGCATGAACAGTTCATCGAGAGAGTGACGTCCACCGTGTGATCCATTCACGGGCCGTTCCGCCGCAGGCCGCCTGGTGATCACGGACGACCGACCACTCCATGCGTCGAACCGCATAGCAGGGGGCAGTATGAGATCCAACCGTGCCAAGGTGCGGGCCAGCGTGAGCATGGCAGCGACACTGCCGATGATCGCCGGCGCGCTCGCACTCGGCATACCCGCGGCGCACGCTGCGGACAGCCCGGCCCGTGACAGCCTGAAGGGCACCAAGCCCACCTGGGCCACGGCCAAGGCGGACAAGGGCGCCACCTCCGACAGCGCCCAGGTCAAGGCCCGGGTCTACCTGGCCGGCCAGGACGCCAAGGGCCTCGCGGCCTACGCGAAGGCGGTGTCCGACCCGAGCTCGCCGCTCTACGGCAAGTACCTCACCGCCAAGCAGGTCCAGGCCCGCTACGGCGCCACCGCGGCCCAGGTGAAGGCCGTCAAGTCCTGGCTGACCGCGTCCGGCCTGAAGGTCACCGAGGTCACCCAGCACTACATCGGCGTCTCCGGCGAGGTGTCCGCCGTCGAGCAGGCCTTCGGCACCCAGCTGCACAACTACGCCAAGGGCTCGAAGACCTACCGCGCCCCGACGCAGACCGCGTCGGTGCCGGCGGCCGTGAGCAGCGCCATCCTCACCGTCACCGGTCTGGACAACGCGCCGCACACGGCGACCCACGACGACACGCTGCCGCCCCCGGACGCCGTGTTCAAGAACGCCGGGCCGTTCTCCTCGTACTACGGCTCGAAGACCGCGTCCACGCTGCCGGACGCGTACGGCAGCAAGATCCCGTACGCGATCAAGGGCTACACCGGCGAGCAGCTGCGGGCCGCCTACGGCGCCGGCAAGTACACCGGCAAGCACGTGCGCGTCGCGATCACCGACGCGTACGCCTCGCCGACCATCGCCTTCGACGCCGGCACCTACGCCAAGAAGAACGGCGACGCGGCCTGGAAGACCAGCCAGCTGCACCAGGTGCTGCCGGACACCTACACCAAGACCGACGAGTGCCAGGCCGCCGGCTGGTACGGCGAGGAGACCCTGGACGTCGAGGCCGTGCACGCGGTCGCGCCGGACGCCGACGTCACCTACGTGGGCGCCGCGTCCTGCTACGACGACGATCTGCTGGACTCGCTCAGCAAGGTGGTGGACAACCACCTCGCCGACATCGTCTCCAACTCGTGGGGCGACATCGAGGCCAACCAGACCCCGGACCTCGCGGCCGCCTACGACCAGGTGTTCCAGCTGGGCGCGGTGCAGGGCATCGGCTTCTACTTCTCCTCCGGTGACAACGGCGACGAGGTCGCCAACACCAAGACGAAGCAGGTCGACACCCCGGCCAACTCCGCCTGGGTGACGGCGGTCGGCGGTACCTCGCTGGCCGTCGGCAAGGGCGACAAGTACCTGTGGGAGACCGGCTGGGGCACCGAGAAGGCCACGCTGTCGGCCGACGGCAAGAGCTGGACGAACTTCCCGGGTGCGTTCACCTCCGGTGCGGGCGGCGGCACCAGCAAGACGGTGTCCGAGCCCTACTACCAGAAGGGTGTCGTCCCGGACTCGCTCGCCAAGGCCAACAGCGCCTCCGGCAACCGCGTGGTCCCGGACATCTCGGCGATCGCCGACCCGAACACCGGCTTCCTCGTCGGCCAGACGCAGACCCAGGCGGACGGCACCCAGGCGTACAGCGAGTACCGCATCGGCGGCACCTCGCTGGCCGCGCCGACCATCGCGGCGGTCCAGGCGCTCGCCCAGGAGGCGGCCGGCGGCAAGGCGATCGGCTTCGCCAACCCGTCGATCTACGCCAAGTACGGCAAGGCGGGCGTCTTCCACGACGTCACCGACAAGCCGACCGGCAAGGACCTCGCGGTCGCCCGCGTCGACTTCGCCAACGGCTACGACGCCACCGGCGGCCTGCTGACCTCGGTCCGCAGCCTCGGCAAGGACAGCTCCCTGTCCGCGGTCAAGGGCTACGACGACGTCACCGGCGTCGGCTCGCCGGCGGCCGGCTACGTGGAGTCGTACAAGGCACAGGCGCACCGCAAGCACTGATCCGCTGCGCGGCTCGGCCGACAAAGGGGCGTGGGGTCTCCAGGGACCTCGCGCCCCTTTGTGCTGCGGTCGGGCAGCCGTGGCCTCGCACGCCACATGAGCGGCCCTCTTACCTTGATCTCATGCGGATCACATCCGGAGCAGAGGGGTTTGAGACGGCCGCTCGAAAGCCTGACGAGCATGAATTCGCATCCTCAGTCCGCGGCCCTGCGCGGGCTCGCCAAGGTGCCGGAAGCCACCGCGCTGTTCTGGGTCACCAAGCTCCTCACCACCGGCTTCGGTGAGGCGGGCGGCGACTGGTTCTCCGGTGTCTTCCGCAGCGCCGGCGGCCCGCACGGGCCCGGCCGCGGCCCGGGGCAGGCGGGCGTCTCCGCCGACCAGCTGGTCCCGCTCGGGGTGTCCGCCGCGATCCTCGCGGTCACCCTCGTCATCCAGTTCGCCGTCCGCCGGTACCTCCCGTGGGCGTACTGGCTCAACGTCGTGGCGGTCAGCGTCTTCGGCACCGTCGGCGCGGATGTCCTGCACCAGGCCACCGGCTGGTCCACGGCACTGACGACGGCGCTGTTCACGGCGGTGCTCCTCGTCATCTTCGCGGCCTGGTTCGGCACCGAGCGGACCCTGTCCGTCCACAGCATCACCACCCGTCGCCGCGAGGCCTTCTACTGGCTCGCCGTCGTCTGCACCTTCGCCCTCGGCACCGCCGCCGGCGACTGGGCCACCGACTCGCTCGGCATGGACAACCTCCAGGCCGGCTTCGCCTTCGCGGGTGTCATCCTGCTCTCCGGAGCGGTCTTCTGGCGGTTCCGCAGCCCGGCGGTCGCGATCGGCACGTTCTGGTTCGCCTACGTCTTCACCCGCCCGGTGGGCGCGTCCTTCGCCGACTGGGCCCAGTACCGCGGGCTCGGCTGGGGCAACGCGAACACCGCGCTGGTCTCCGGAGCGGCGATCGTCCTGCTCGTCGCCTGGCAGGGCGTGCAGCACGGCCGGACGGCCTACAACCGGCCCCGGGTGGCCGTCGAACACGCCTGACGCAACGGGTACGGCTCCCTTCGGGCTGCGCCTACTTGAGGGAGGCCACGAAGGGGGCCCAGGCGGTGCCGGGGAAGAGGAGGGTGGGGCCGTGGGGGGGCCGTTTTCGAGTCGCGGACGGGGACGAGGCCGGGCACTCCGTGGGCGACCTCGACGCAGTTGCCACCGTCACCGTTGCTGTAGCTCGACTTGCGCCAGAGGGCGGCGCCGGGGAAGTCAGCGGCGACCTCGACGCATTCGCCGCCGTCACCGTTGCTGTAGCTGCTCCTGAACCAGAGCGCGTCACTCAAGTCGATCCGGCTGCTTGCCATTTCGGTATTCCCCTGCCGCCGCCTCGATCATGGCCAGGGACGCCTCCGTGTAGACCAGCGGCGGCGCCTCGGGGAACGTCATGACCATGATGGATGCCGCCATCAGGGGATACGCCCCGGTCTTCCGCAGCACGATCTGCGGAACGATCCGGCGGCGCTGGGCCAACTCCACCACCCGGTCGAGCTGTTCGGCCATCTCCTGCGGAGGCAGGACCGCATCGACCAGCAGCGACTCATGCAGGATCGCCCAGTACTCCGGGAGAGTGGTCCTCGTCGAACAGCCGGGCGCGGGCGAGACGGGCCCGCACCTTCTCCTCCACCCACTCGTCGACGGCGGCCGGATGAGCCGACCAGACCAACGCCCGTGCGTACGGGGCGGTCTGGAGCAGCCCAGGGAAGATGCTGGGGGACCACAACTCGATGGACTCTGCATGCCTTTCCGCCTCCAGCGCCTTCTCGAAGTACGCCGCATGCGGGCCCCTCCGCGCCCTCCGCACATCCTCGCAATGCCGCTCGAAGTACCCGTCCGTCCCCAGCACCCGGTCCACATGCCGGGCCAGCTCCAACGGCATCCGGCGCTCACCACGCTCGATGTCGCTGAGGTGGGACTTGCCGTAGAAGCTGCCTGCGACGAGCTTCTCCAGGGACAGCCCGGCCGCCTCCCTCCCCGATCCACGGACGCCGCCCACCCTGCTGCCGGCCACGGAGACGGAGGAGTCGGGCCGCGGCCTGGCCGTCCTCGACGCGCTGGCCCACCGGTGGGGCGTGGACCGGGGTTCCGACCGCAAGACGGTCTGGTGCGAGATCAGCCGTCCTCGGTCAGGGTTGTCGCGTTGCTGTCCGGGGTCTCAGTCCGCCGCCATGGCCTGATGCGCCTGCCCGGCCCCGAGTGGCGGCTCCGGGAGTGGGTGCGCGGCCGCGGTGCGGAAGCCGTCCAGGAGGAGTGCGAGGTGCCGGCGCCAGAGTCGGGGGGCGCTGTCTCCGGTCATGTCGACGGTCCGCGAGATGCCCCAGACGACAAAGGCGAGATCCTCGATGGCCGCGTCCGCGCGCAGCGCGCCGGCCTGCTGGGCGCGGGTGAAGACATCGCCGAGCGCGGCCGTGGCCCTCGCCTGAAGCCGCTGAGCGGCCGGGGAGGTCAGACCGCGGGTGACCGCTTCGTTGTAGCCGCGGTCGGCGGCCTGCAACTCGCAGATGCCGGTCACGTAGTCGACGAACCCCTGCCAGGGATCGTCGGCGGCCCGCGCCCGTTCGGCGAGTTCGACGTTCCTCTCCAGGCGGTCGAGGAACACCGCGTCGATCAGCTCCTGCCTGGTCGGGAAGCGGTTGTAGAGCGTTCCGTTGCTCACCCCGGCGCGGCGGGCGATATCCGCCATCGCCACATCGACGCCCCGCTCGGCGAACATCGCGCGGGCCGCGTCCAGCAGCAGTTCGCGGTTGCGTCGCGCGTCGCCGCGCAGCGGGCGTGGTGGACGTGGCGGGTCGGTGGGTGGGGCCATGCGCCCATTCTACGAACTTGACGACATCGTCATGTTATCCCTAACCTCCAGCAACATGACGACACCGTCAAGTTAACCCGTGGAGGCGCTGCAATGCCCAGGACAATCGCCGTGTTCGGGGCCGGCCCCGGCCTCGGCCGCTCCGTCGCCCGCCGCTTCGGCCGGGAAGGGTTCCGGGTCGCCCTCGTGGCCCGCACCGCGGCACGGCTGAACGCCCTGACCGAGGAACTGGCCGAAGAAGGGATCGAGGCAGCCGGTTTCGCCGTCGACCTCGCCGACCGGAGCACGCTGCCCGGCGTCATCGAGGCCATCACCTCACGCTTCGGCCCCATCGATGTGCTGGAGTACGCGCCCGCCGGACCGGACTGGCTCCCCCGGCAGACCCCGATCCGCGATGCGGACGTCGAAGCCTTCGACTTCCCTCTCGACCTCCTGCTCCGCACCCCGGTGACCCTGGTCCGCCACCTTCTGCCCGGCATGATCGAGCGCGGCCGTGGAGCGGTGCTGTTCGGACTGCCGGTCGCCGCCGGCACGCCCATCCCCCAGATCGGCAACATGGCCGTCGCGGCCTCAGCTGCGCGCGCCTACCTGCACAATCTTCACACCGACCTGACCGGCACCGGGGTGTACGCGGGCCTGCTCCAGGTCGCGGGCATGGTCGGCGGGAGCGACTCGGCCAGGTATGTCGCCGAACACTGGGATCCGAGCGTCCTCCCGGAGCCGATCGATCCGGCCGACCTCGCCGAGGCCTGCTGGGGCCTCTACCTCAAGCGGGACAGGTTCGAAACCGTCGTGGCCACACCGGAGAGGTGACCGTCGGCATCCTCTGGACGCGAACGTCGCGCCGTCAGAAAATCCCCGTCTTCCGCCCGGCACGCGGAGATAGCCTCGGCGCTGTGATCGTCCGACGGGGAGGGGCTGGCGTATGCCGGGGCAGGACTGGATCGAACGTTCGGGTGAGTTGTTCGAAGCGGCGATGTTCGGCGGGGACGTGTCCGCGCTGGACCGGTCCGACGACGTGCTGGACGCGGTCGAGGCGCCGCTCTCCATGGCGCGGGGCAAGGTACTGCACGTCCGCTTCCTGAACGACCGCGAGGAGGACGGCAGGGAACTGGTGCTGTTCGAGCGTGCGGCCGAGTTGTACGGGCGGCTGGGGGACGCGTCGGGTGAGGCGGACGCGTTGTTCTGGGTGGGCTGCTGGCATCAGGTGGTCAAGGGCGACGGCGCGACCGGCAGGCCGTACTTCGAGCGGTCGTACGCGCTGGCGACGTCCGTCGACGACCGGATGACCATGTCGTATGCGATCCGCCACCTGGGCTTCGCCGACAAGGACGCGGGCCGCTTCGAGGAGGCCCGCGGGAAGCTGACCGAATCGGTGGCCCTGCGCCGCGAGATCGGTTTCCGGCCCGGGGAAGCGGCCGGCCTGGTGGCGCTGGCCTACCTCGCGGCCGAGACCGGCGATCCGTCGGCGGCGTTCCGCCACCTCGACGAGGCCCGGTCGGTAGCCGAGAGTTGCGGTGCCCAGGCCGTGTCGGGGTGGATCGAGCAGGCCCGCACACTCATCCGCTCCTCGTAGCGGACGGCGACCCGGAGGACCTCAATGCCCGCACTGCGTCAGGCCACTGTCTCCGACCACGGCACGCTCGTCGGGTGTGTGCAGCGGTGGTGGGGGGACTCACGCACCCCCGAGCAGGCCCGCGAGCTGTCCCTGCTGCTGCCCAGGCTGTTCCTGCAGTTCTTCGCCGGCACCAGCCTGGTCCTGGAGGAGGGCCCGGAGATCCGTGCCTTCCTCATCGGCTTCCACGCCGCCGACAACGGCACCGAGGCGTACATCCACTTCGTGGGCGTGGACCCGGAGTCGCGCGGCCAGGGCCTGGCCCGGCGCCTCTACACGGCGTTCTCCCGGCACGCCGCCGAGGAGGGCCGCACCGAGATCCGCGCGATCACCTCGCCCGGCAACACGGGGTCCATCGCCTTCCACCGTGCCATGGGGTTCTCCGTGGAGAGCGGCGACAGGGAGATCGACGGGGTGTCCGTCCACACCGACTACGACGGTCCGGGGCAGGACCGGGTGTGCTTCCGGAAGGAGATCGCTCCCTGAGCGGTGCCGTCGGTCCACCGCGCACACCACACTCGCGACGCCCAGGCCCAGGCCGGCCAGGACCGCGGCCGGCCGCCTCGATGCGGCCGGGCCGCAAGACGTTCTGGTACGAGCTCAGGAAGGTCGCGAGGTACTCCACCGTGCCGCCGACGGAGCCGATGTCCAGGTAGACGGGCAGGGTCTGGTCGCCGGCCTTCGCGGTCAGCCGGAGACCGAGGGCGCTCTGGGCGCTCAACACCGGCCCGGATCGTTCCCCCACGTCTGTTCATCAACGCCCGGATTCGACTCGTCATGGGGAAATCCCTGATTCCGCCCTGCTGCTCTAATGCGCGGATGGAGAACATCCCGAACGAGGAAGCCTCACTCCCCGACCCATGGCTCGCGTACTTCGCCGACCGCGGGCACACGAGTGTCCGCCGTATCGGCGCTGGTGTGGAGGGCGTCGTTTACAGACTGGGCGAGGGCCGGGCCGCCAAGGTGTGGAGCGGTCGGCCGCCGGCCGACTTCGATCTCACCCGCCAGGTATACGCGGACATCGCGCAGCACCCGCTGCCGTTCTCCACCCCGGAGATCTTCGACGTTGAGGACCACGAGGGCGTCCTGGTGACGTACGAACGTGAGTTGCCCGGAGCCCCGATGCGGGTCGACTCCGCGCACGCGAACTATGAGCGCGAGCTGCCTACCCAATACAGCGACGCGCTACTTGCCGTTCTGCGTGGTCTGGCCTCCGTGCCGGGCACCGACGCCATGCGCCGGTTGACCGTCCAGGGCGACGACCGTCCGCTGTGGCGGGACCACGACTGTTTCCGCGACGCGCTCGCGGCCCTGGTCGCCCGGGCCGCAGCCCGGCACGGTGCTGCCCTGGCTGCTTGCGTGTCGGACTTCGAGGCGGGAGTCGAACGCACGCGGAAGGCACTGCGTTCGCTCCCCGACGCCCCGGTGACAGCGATCCACGGCGATCTCGTCCCGCCCAACATCCACGTCGACGCGGTCGGCAGGCCCCTCGCGGTGCTCGACTTCGGCTTCTACACGACCGCGGGCGACCCGGCCTTCGAGGCCGCCGTCACCGCTGCCGTCTGGGACATGTACGGCCCGCACGCCGAGGAACATGCTGCGGAACTCACCGGGCTCTTCGCCCATGAGCTCGGTTACGCGCCGGCGACCCTCTCCACCTATCAGGCCGCCTACGCCCTCACGACCTACGACCTTTTCGGCCTGGACGTCCGCGACGGGCACTTCCGGTGGTGCGCAGAACAGCTACGCAACAACGTCGTGTTCAGCGCCTGAAACGGACGTCCGCCACAACCACTCGTTGACGGCAGCGACGAGGACGGTCGCCTCGTAGCGGACCGCCAGCTTGTCGTATCTGGTGGCGACGGCGCGGTGCCTCTCGAGGCGGTTGATACCGCACTCGACCGCGTGGCGCTCGCGGTAGTCGGCCCGGCCGATCAAGTCCTATGTCTGGCCGGCTCGTCTCGCGAGATCCCTTTCCATCTGGAGCTTCTAGGACAGTGAGTGACCTGGAAGGCGTCTAGCGTCATCACCGCGTTGAGGCACTCGCACTCCAGGAGGCAGTCAGATGTCCGTCAAGCCGGTTCCCCAGGGCTACAGCACCGTGACGCCGTGGATCATCTCGCGCGACACGGTACAGCTCATCGACTACATGAAGAGGGCTTTCGGCGCAGAGGAGCTCGCGTGCCTTGCGGGCAAGGACGGGGCCATCGAGCATGCGGAGGTACGGATCGGCGACTCGGTGGTGATGATGTTCGACGCACGGCCGGAGTGGCCGCCGACTCCTGGCTTCCTCCGCCTTTACGTCGAGGACGCCGACGCCGTGCACCGTCAGGCCGTTGCGGCCGGCGGCATCTCGGTCACCGAGGTCACCCACCTGTTCTTCGGAGACCGGGTCGGGCGGGTACGCGATCCACTGGGCAACCTGTACTGGATCCAGACCCGTGTGGAGGACCTGAGCCCGCAGGAAATGGAACACCGCCTCGACGACCCGGAGTTCACCAAGGCTATGGAGTACGTCCAGAGCGCCGACTTCTTCCCCGACCGAGAAGCCACTCTCGGCTGACGTCCAGGAGGCGGTCGCACAGGCTCTGGTCGGCTTGAGCTCCAAGGCCATGTTCGAAGCGCAGGGGCACGTCGCTTCTCAAGTCGGTGCGTCAGCTGATCGGGTCTGCAACGACGCGGCCCCGGCGGACTACGACTCCGGCGACCACGTCAACCTGACCGCGGACGGCTACAGCAGCATCAGCAACGCCTTCGACCTGGCCTCGCTGGGCCCGGGTCTGTGAAGCGCGGCGGCGCCCCCGGTCGGGGGCGCCGTCGGTCAGGAGTGGATCGGTGCTGCGGGTTCTGGGATGTGGGACGCGACCACGCGTTCACGGACGCCCGCCGTCGGGAGTTCCCGGCGCCGGTCCACCGCGTACGCCACGCTCGCGACGCCCAGGCCCAGGACGGCCAGGGCCGCGCCCGCCAGTGCCGGGGAGGTGACGCCGAAGCCCGCCGCCAGGGCCACGCCGCCGATCCAGGCGCCGCCGGCGTTGGCGAGGTTGAAGGCCGCCTGGTTGGCGGAGGAGGCCAGGGAGGGGCCCGCGGCCGCGCGTTCCATGACCATCAGCTGGAGCGGGGAGCCGGTGATGAAGGCTGCCACGCCCAGCAGGACGACCGCCAGGGCCGCGCTCCACTCCGTGCGCATCAGGACCGGGAAGAGGAGCAGCACCGCGACCATCGACACCAGGCCGCCGAACAGCGTGCCGCGCATCGCGTGGTCGGCGAGGCGGCCGCCGACCAGGTTGCCGATCGTGGCACCGACGCCGAAGAGGGCGAGGAGCAGGGTGACGTTCGAATCGGCGTAACCGGCGGCGCCCGTCAGCATCGGCGTGATGTAGCTGTACGCGGAGAAGAGGGCGCCGAAGCCGACGACCGTGGTGGCGAGGGCCAGCCAGACGGGGAGGGAGCGCAGGGCGGTGAGTTCGCCGCGCAGGCCGGTGGCGGGGGCCGGGGTGCGGGTGGGGTGGATCAGGAGGAACACGGCGGCCATCGCGGCGACGCCGATCAGGCTCACGCCCAGGAAGGTCGCCCGCCAGCCCAGGTGCTGGCCCATGAGGGTGGCGACCGGGACGCCCGCGATGTTGGCGACGGTCAGGCCCATGAACATCAGGGAGACCGAGCGGGCCCTGCGCTCCGGCGCGACCATGCCGGTGGCGACGACCGCGCCGACGCCGAAGAAGGCGCCGTGCGGGAGGCCGCTGAGGAAGCGGGCGGCCAGCAGCCAGTCGTAGCCGGGGGCCAGCGCCGAGAGCGCGTTGCCAGCCACGAACAGGGCCATCAGGGAGACGAGGACCGTGCGGCGGGGCAAGCGGGCGGTGAGCGCGGCCAGGAGCGGGGCGCCGATGACGACACCGAGCGCGTACGCCGAGACCAGGTGGCCGGCGGTGGGGATCGAGATGTGCAGGTCGTCGGCGACGTCGGGCAGCAGGCCCATCATCACGAATTCGGTGGTGCCGAGACCAAAAGCGCCGACGGCCAGAGCGAGCAGGGCCAGAGGCATGAAGGGCTTTGCCTTTCGGGGAGCAGGGTTCCGTGCGTTCTAAGTTCAGCTACGGAACAAAGTCTCCCAGGCCCAGTATTCCACCAGGTTACGGCGCGGCGTCCGATTGTCCTTACAAAAGCGACGGCACCGCGCCGACCAGGGGTTTTTACTCTCCCGATGTGGTCAGGTTCACACGCGCGGCGATCGGCAGGTGGTCGCTGCCGGTCCGCGGGAGGGTCCAGGAGCTCTCCGGCTCCACGCCCTTGACCATGATCTGGTCGATGCGGGCCATCGGGAACGCGGCCGGCCAGCTGAACCCGAACCCGCTGCCCGCCGCACCCTGCGTGGAGCGCATCTGCGAGGTGACGGCGTTCAGGGAACGGTCGTTCATCGTGCCGTTGAGGTCACCGAGGAGGATCACCCGGGGCAGGGTCTCGTCGGCGATGGCCTCGCCCAGCGCGTCCGCGCTCGTGTCGCGCTGCCGGGCGGTGAAGCCGGCGTTCATCTTGACGCGTACGGAGGGAAGATGGGCCACGTAGACGGCGAGGGGGCCGTCCGGGGTGGCGACCGTGGCGCGCATGGCCCGTACCCAGCCCAGTTTGATGTCGACGGCCTTCACCCCGGTGAGGCGGTACTTGCTCCACAGGCCGACGGTGCCCTCGACCGCGTGGTACTTGTACGTCGGCTTCAGCGCCTTCTCGTACGTCGGCACGGCCGTCGCGGTCAGCTCCTCCAGGGCCAGCACCTCGGCGCCGGAGGAGGCGAGCCGGGCGGCCGTACCGGTCGGGTCGGGGTTTTCGGCGTTGACGTTGTGGGTGGCCACTATGAAGTCGCCGCCGGTGTTCTGCTTGTCGGTCAGCAGTCCGCCGAACAGGTTCAGCCAGACGATCCCCGGGAGCAGTACGGCGATCAGCGCCGTCGCCGACCTGCGCAGGATGCCGACCAGCAGCAGTACCGGGATCAGCAGGCCCAGCCAGGGCAGGAACGTCTCGGTCAGACTGCCGAGGTTGCCGACGGCGTTGGGGATGCGGGAGTGCAGCAGCATCACCCCGGCGAGCAGCAGCGCCACCACGGCGGTGACGATGCCCCGGCGCCAGATCCGCGGATCGTCGCGCCAGCCGGACAGCAAGCGGTTCACCAGGCGTCGGAGCCGGTCTCCCCGGTGCTCGGGTCCCGAGCCGCCGTTGTCCGTCTCCGTCACGTACGCCTGCTGCGCCATACCGCCTGCCTCACAACCTGCCGTGCACACCGTCGTCCCCCGAATACGACCCTAGGGGATGATCGGCTCCTCTCCCGCCGTCACATGACGGCCGTACGGAAGACGAGGACGAACAAGCCGCGTGGAGGAGTTCCGGTTGCCGCCGGATCGGCGGGGACTGTGACGAAACGCGAACACTCGGGCGGCCCGCCCGCAGCACCGGCTCCGGCTACCCCTTCGGCTGCGGCTACCGCTCCGGCTCCGGCTCCGGCTCCGGTGAGGTGGCGGGTCTCAGACCTGCCAGCACCTCGTCGACGATCTGTTCGGCCAGGCCTTCGGGGAGGTCCGCGTCCGGGCGCAGGACGGCCCTGACCAGCATCGGGCCGGTGAACATGTCGTTGGCCAGTTCGAGGTCGATGTCGGCGCGGAGTTCGCCGTTGCGCTGGCCCCGGCGCAGCACTTCCTTGCCGAGTTCGCGCCGGGGGTTGATGACATTGGCGTGGTAGGCGTTCCAGATGCGGGGGCTGCTCTTCATCTGGGCGTAGACGTTGTGCAGGATCGCCGACGAACGGTTCATCAGTCCGCGCTGCCGCAGCGCCTCCAGCAGGACGATGAGGTCGTCGCGCATGGAGGTGCCGGGGAGTTCGGGGTCGGGGGGCTCGGCGGCGCGCATGACGTCGACGAAGAGCTCGTCCTTGCCGTTCCAGCGGCGGTAGATGGTGGCCTTGCCGACGCCTGCGGTCCGGGCGATCCGCTCGATGGACAGCTCGGCGAGCGGAACGCCGTCCTCCAGGAGCTTCATCACGCCTTCCAGGATGGCGGTCTCCGCCGCCTCGCTGCGGGGACGGCCCCGGGCCGGAGCCATGGACCGCGGTGCGCTGTCGGCAAGCGTCACGTCATACCGTCCTCTCGCTGGTTACGGGAATTCTCGCGCAGCCGAAGCCTTCCCGGTGGCCGCCCACGCGGTCTCCCCGTGATTCCTGCCGGTGCCGGCCGGCCCGTCGCGCCGGCCGGCCCGCTTCGGTCGTTCACTCCGCCGCTACGACCAACTCCTGCTCCCGGTCGCCCTGCTGACCCGCCGGCGGCTTGCCCGGCAGGAAGAAGGCCACGACCACGGCGCCGATCAGCGCGACGCCCGCGCCGCACAGGGCGGTGGTGTGCATGGCGTGCAGGAAGGCGTCGTTGGCGGGGGTGACCAGGGCCTTGCCCTGCGCCCCGAGCTTCGAGGCGACGCCGAGCGTGGCCTCGATGGACTCGCCGGCGGTCTCGCGCAGCCCGGGCGGCAGCGCGCCGAGCTTGCCCTCGATGCCGTTGCGGTACGACGTCGACAGCACCGAGCCGAGCACGGCGATGCCGAGGGCGCCGCCGACCTGGCGGAAGGTGTTGCTGAGCGCGGAGGCGGAACCGGCCTTCTCGCGGGGCAGGGCCTGCATGATGACGACCGAGGTCGGCGTCATGATGTGCGCCATGCCGGTGCCCATCAGGAAGAAGACGACCTCCAGGATCCAGATCGGCGTGTCGGCCTCGAAGCTGGCGAACGCGGCCAGGGTCGCCGCGAGCAGCACCAGAGCCGCGGTGGTCGTGGCCTTGTTGCCGAACCGGTCCACCAGCAGCCGGGCGCGCGGCGCGAAGATCAGCTGGGCGGCGGCCAGCGGGAGCAGCAGCACACCGGACTGCAGCGGCGAGTAGCCGCGCACGCTCTGGGTGTAGAAGACGGAGAAGAAGGTCACGCCCATCAGCGCGAAGAAGACCAGCGCGACGGCGGCCATGGCGGCCGAGAAGACCTTGTTCTTGAAGTAGGTGACGTCCAGCGACGGGTGGTCGCTGCGCATCTCGTAGATCACGAAGCCGGCGAGCACGGCGAGGCCCGCGGCGATGGTGGCGAGCACCTTGGCGTCGGTGAAGTCGGCGAGTTCGCCGCCCTTGATGATGCCGTAGACGAGGAGGACCAGGCCCACGACGGACAGGGCCACTCCGACCGGGTCGAGACGGCCGGGGCGCGGGTCGCGCGAGTCGGGCACCAGCCAGACCATCAGGGCGAGCGCGATGATCACGATCGGTACGTTGATGAGGAAGACCGATCCCCACCAGAAGTGGTCGAGCAGCACACCGCCGGTGATCGGGCCGATGGCGATGGCGAGGCCGACGCCGCCGGCCCAGATGCCGATCGCCTTGGGCTGTTCCTGACGCTCGAAGACGTTCATCAGGACGGCGAGGGTGGCGGGCATCACGAAGGCGGCGCCGCAGGCCATCAGGGCGCGGAAGGCGATCAGCTGGTCCGGGGAGCCGGACTCGGCGGCGAGGGCGGAGCCGATGCCGAAGACCAGGAGGCCGCCGACGAGCACCTTCTTGCGGCCGAGGCGGTCGCCGACCAGGCCGGAGGTGAAGAGCAGGCCGGCGAAGACGAGGGTGTAGGCGTTGATCGCCCACTCCAGCTGGCTCTGGGTGGCGCCGAGGCCGACCGGGGCCGGGGTGGAGATGGTCTTGACGGCGACGTTCAGGATCGAGTTGTCGAGCACCACGATCAGCAGGCTCAGCATGAGCACGCCGAGAATGGCCCAGCGGCGCCGGTGCACCGCCTCGGGTATGCGCGAGCCGGGCGGAGCGTGGTCGGCAGGTGTTGTCATGCCGACGAGATTAGGTCCATTTCAATACGACACCGTCTCGTATCTTAATTCCTTTACTTGGGATTTACATATCGCGACAGGGCGGGGCCCGGCGGTGGTCGCGGGCGGTGGACGGCGGGCGGTGGGTGGTAGACGGCGGGCGTCGGGCGGTGCCCGATGGATCACATGGGGGGCCTCTGGCCGAGGGCGGCACGAAGTGCCACCATGGGAGGGATCCGGGGACACCGTGAGGGTGCCTCGAGATGACTGAAGGAGCCGTTGTCATGACGCAGCTTTCGGCTGCCCAGACTGTGCAGAACAGCCCCTCCGACGGCAGCAAGGCGCTGTACGGGGGGAAGGGCACTCGACGCATCACGGTCCGCGACATCGCCCTCGCCAAGGAACGCGGCGAGAAGTGGCCCATGCTCACCGCGTACGACGCGATGACCGCTTCTGTCTTCGACGAGTCCGGCATCCCGGTGCTCCTGGTCGGCGACTCGGCCGGCAACTGCCACCTCGGCTACGAGTCGACGGTGCCCGTCACCCTGGACGAGATGACGATGCTGTCGGCGGCCGTGGTCCGCGGCACCCGGCGCGCCCTGATCGTCGGCGACCTCCCCTTCGGCTCCTACCAGGAGGGCCCCGTGCAGGCCCTGCGCTCGGCGACCCGGCTGGTGAAGGACGCGGGCGTGGGCGCGGTCAAGCTGGAGGGCGGCGAGAGGTCGTACGAACAGATCCGGCTCCTGGTCGAGTCCGGCATTCCGGTGATGGCGCACATCGGCCTGACCCCGCAGTCCGTCAACGCGATGGGCTACCGCGTGCAGGGCCGCGGCGAGGAGGCGGCCCAGCAGCTGCTGCGCGACGCCAAGTCGGTCCAGGACGCGGGCGCGTTCGCGGTCGTCCTGGAGCTGGTCCCGGCGGAGCTCGCGGCCGAGGTGACCCGGGTGCTGCACATCCCGACGGTCGGCATCGGCGCCGGTCCCGAGACCGACGCGCAGGTGCTGGTCTGGACGGACATGCTCGGCCTGACCTCGGGCCGGGTCCCGAAGTTCGTGAAGAAGTACGCGGACCTGCGCGAGGTCATGGGCAACGCGGCCCGGGCCTACGCCGAGGACGTCGTCGGCGGAACGTTCCCGCTGGAGGAGCACTCCGTCCACTAGGCAACACCGCGCCCAGCACGAAGGCGCCCACCAGAGCCACTGCGGAAACACCAAGGACAGCCCGCCGATCTTCCCCCGTCGGCGGGCTGTCCCCTTGTCGGCGGGCTGTCCCCTTGTGGACAACGCCGGGCCCGGCGAAGAGAATGGCCGCCCACAACACGTCAAGACTTCTGCCCGGTGACGGAGTCGGCGCGGGGCGCGTGTCCCCTCCCCGCGCCAGCACTGGACGGTTCCGGACGGAGACCACGGGTCGGTACATCAGGGCACCGACGACCCACGTGGACCGTCCCGCCGGCAGCGAACAGGACTCGCCGTGCCCTCGGCGAACTACCGTGCCCTGCTGCGTACCCCGGGAGCCGCGGCCTTCTTCCTGCCGGCCTCGATCGGACGCGTCGGCATCGCGATGACCGGCATCGGCATCGTCTGGCTCGTACACGGCCACACCGGCACCTTCACCTCGGCCGGCCTGGTCGGCGGCTGTTTCGCGGTGGCCGAAGCACTCGGCGCGCCACAAGTGGCCCGGCTCGTGGACCGGTTCGGGCAGACCCGGGTGCTGCCGCCCGTCCTGCTCGCCCACGCCCTCGCGGTGGCCCTCCTGGTGTCGCTGGTCGCGGCCGGCGCTCCCGACCCCCTCCTGGCCCTGGGCGGTGCGCTGGCCGGCGCCGGTGTTCCCCAGCTCGGCGCGATGTCCGCGGCCCGCTGGGCGGCGCTGCTGCGCACCGGCCGGGCGGCGGAACTGCCCACCGCCTTCGCCCTGGAGTCGGTCAGCAACGAGGCGGGCTACCTGCTGGGCCCGGTGCTGGTCAGCGCCCTCGCCGCGGCCGGGCATCCGGTGGCCGGCACGGTGCTGGCCACCTCCCTGTCGGTGGCCGGCGGGCTGGTCCTGGCGGCGCAGCGCGGCACCGCGCCCCCGCCCGCCGCCGACGGCCCGGCGCACACCCGCGCGGACCGGTGGTCGCTGCGCGGCGAGGTCCTCCTGCTGATGGGGCTCAACCTCGCCATCGGGGTGTTCTTCGGCGCCATGCAGGTGTCGGTGCCCGCCTTCGCCGTGGCGCACGGCGCACCGGGCGCCGCGACCCCGGTCCTCGCCGTCGCCGGTTGCAGCGGGCTGCTGGCCGGATGGCTGTACGGGCTGCGCCGGTGGCACACCGAACCCCGGCTGCAACTGCCGATGGCGAGCGGTGCGCTGATGCTCGGCACCCTGCTGCTCCTCACGGTCGGCTCGCCGGCCGGGCTCGGACTGGTCGTGGTCCTGACCGGTGCCACGGTCCCGCCCCTGCTGGTGCTCTTCTCCGTGCTCGCCCGGGCGGCCGTCCCCCGGTCCGTGCTGACCCAGGCGTTGGGGCCGCAGGGTTAGGCGTGCGCGGGGGGCGGGGGCGGCGGGGCGGGGGGCTGCGGCCGGGGGGTAGCGCCGCGGGGGGCGCGGGGT
>NZ_JBSHBL010000006.1:0-179190 GCF_053611985.1 Streptomyces sp. NPDC054770 | reverse complement strand
CTCGCCCCGCCCGGGTGCCCTCGGGGGCGGGGGCCCGGGCGCCGGGGGGGGCGCTCCGGGGGGGCGCCCCCCCCGCCCCGGGCCCGCGGGGGGGCTTCGCGCCCCCCGCGGCGGCCGCGGCCGCGCTCACCCTCCAGAGCCTCCTCGGCCTGCGCCTGCTGAGGCGTGGTGGTCGGGGTGGATGCGGGCGATGACGGTGACCGAAGGACGCCAGACAGGACTCCGCACGGAGCCGGACCACCCGGCCGGTCGGCGGCTCCGTCGGTGAGGCCGTGGAGGAGGCCGTCGGCGAGCTGTCGATGGGCCGTCGGTGGACTGTCGGCCGGTGTCGGTGGGCTGTCGGTGGTTTGTCGGTGGGGCCTGGCACGGTTCTTCCCATGACGCGAATCGACAACAACGCCGTGTCCGTACGGGGGCTGGTGAAGCACTACGGCGACACCAAGGCACTCGACGGAGTTGATCTGGACGTCCGCCAGGGCACTGTGATGGGCGTGCTCGGTCCGAACGGGGCCGGCAAGACCACCCTGGTGCGGATCCTGTCCACGCTGCTGAAGCCCGACGCGGGAGAGGCGACCGTCGCCGGGTACGACGTGCTGCGCCAGCCCCGCCAGCTGCGCCGGGTGATCGGCCTGACCGGACAGTACGCCTCCGTGGACGAGAAGCTGCCGGGCTGGGAGAACCTGTACATGATCGGGCGGCTGCTCGACCTGCCGCGGAAGGACGCGCGGGCCCGGGCCGACGAGCTGCTGGAGCGGTTCTCGCTCACCGACGCCGCGAAGCGGCCGGCGAGCACCTACTCCGGTGGCATGCGGCGCCGGCTCGACCTCGCCGCCTCGATGATCGGACACCCCCAGGTGCTGTTCCTCGACGAGCCGACCACCGGTCTCGACCCGCGCACCCGCAACGAGGTGTGGGCCGAGGTCAAGACCATGGTCGGCGACGGGGTGACCGTGCTGCTGACCACCCAGTACATGGAGGAGGCCGAGCAGCTCGCCTCCGAGCTGACCGTCGTGGACCGCGGGAAGGTCATCGCGAACGGCAGGGTGGAGGAGCTGAAGGCGAAGGTCGGCGGACGGACGCTGCGGGTACGGCCCGTCGATCCGCTGCAGGTCAGGCCGCTCGCCGCCATGATCGACGAGCTCGGGATCACCGGGCTCGCCGGGACCACCGTGGACGGCGAGAACGGCACGCTCCTGGTGCCGATCCTCAGCGACGAGCAGCTGACCGCCGTGGTCGGTGCCGTCACCGCCCGCGGTATCACCATCAGCTCCATCACCACCGAACTGCCCAGCCTGGACGAGGTGTTCCTGTCCCTCACCGGCCACCGCGCCAGTGCCCCGCAGGACGCCGAGACCGCCGACGACCGTCAGGAGGTCGCCGTATGAGCGCCGCCACCGCCACCGCCGCCACCCCGGCCGCCGATGCCCGTATCCCGCTGCGCGCGCATCTGCGGCACACCGGAGCCCTGGTCCGCCGCAATCTGCTGTGGATCCGGCAGGACCCGGAGTCGATGTTCGACGCGCTGCTGATGCCGGTCGTCTTCACGCTGCTGTTCGTGTACGTCTTCGGCGGCTCGATCGGGCAGGCGCTCGGCGGCGGTCAGGACGGGTACGTCCAGTACGTCATCCCGGGCATGATCGCGATGATGAGCATGACGCTCTCGCAGGGCGTCGGCACCGGGTTCAGCCAGGACTTCAACTCCGGTGTGATGGACCGGTTCCGGTCGCTGCCGATCGGCCGCGGCTCGGTGCTGTTCGCGAAGATCTCGGTGGAACTGGTGCGGATGCTGTTCGCCACCGCCGTGCTGATGATCGTCGCCGTGCTCGTCGGGTTCCACATCAACCACTGGGGCGGGCTGTTCGCCGCCGTGGGCCTGTCCGCGGTGTTCGCCTCCTCGATCATGTGGGTGTTCCTCACCCTGGGCGTGATCCTGAAGAACGCCCAGTCCGTGCAGGCCATGGGGTTCCTGGTGCTGTTCCCGCTGCAGTTCGGCTCGTCGATCTTCGCGCCGACGAAGTCGATGCCGGGCTGGCTGCAGGCCTTCACCGACTACAACCCGCTGTCCACGCTCGCCGACGCCGCGCGCGGCCTGATGGTCGGCGGCCCGGTCGCCCACGACCTGTGGATCACGCTGGCCTGGTCGGTGGGGATCACGGCGATCGCGGCACCGTACGCGATCTACAAGTTCCGTACGAAGAGCTGACGTTCAGCGAACACGTCAGAGCAGGGCGGTGGCCTCCGCGCGGGAGAGGCCACCGCCCTCGGCGTACGCCGACTCGTAGGCCTCGTCGTCGGCGAGGGCGGCCCGGACCCGGGCCTCGGACCGGTCGCGTGCCGTGCGCTCCAGGCCGACCTGGAGGTGGCCGGGCGGCAGCAGGGCCTCGGCGGCGCCCAGGCAGCGGGCGGCGTCCACGGCGCGCACGCCCCCGTCGAGGCCGGCCAGGGCGACCGCGGCCACGGTCAGGCAGACGGACGGCAGATGCGGCGTGATGGCCTCGCTCAGCGGGTCGACGGCGAGCCGCAGCGCGTTCCGCAGCCTGGCCAGGGCCTCCGCGTGGCGGCCGTCGAGGGCGTCCACCCAGGCCTCCTGGGTGAGGATCAGGGCGTCGAAGACGACGAAGTGCGAGATCTTGAACTCGCTGCGCAGCAACCGGACCTGCTCGCGGGCCTCGGGGACGCGGCCGCTGATCAGGAGCCAGGTGGTGAGGAAGAGCCGGGCGGCGGGCATCGCCTCGTTGCTCAGGCTCTCGTTCTCGGCGATGACCTGGCGCAGCAGCCGTTCCCCGCGCTCGGTGTCGCCCGACTCGATCAGCACGCTGCCGAGGCGGGCGTTCAGCACGGCGGTCTGGGCGCGGGCGCCGAGCCGGCCGACCCGTTCGATGGCGGCCTCGTAGTCGACGGCCGCCGCCAGGTAGTCGCCTCTGCGCTCGCGGGACTCGGCGCGCCCGGAGAAGGCCTCGGCGGTGCCCCAGTCGTCCCCGAGGCGCCGGAAGATCTCCAGTGCCTCGTCGGCGTCCCGGGTGGCGTCGCCCGCCCAGGCGGCGCGGTTGGCGAGCAGGTTGGCGCGCATGGCGAGGCTGCCGGCCAGCTCCCACTCGTAGCCGGGCGTCTCGCGGCAGGTGCGGACGCCGGCGTCGAGGATCTCGCGCAGCCGGTCCATGCCGCCGGTCAGCATCACGGCGAAGAACCAGAACATGCCCGGCGCCCGGCAGGTCTGCGGCATGCCGGGCTCGTAGACCTCGGTGACCGCACGCAGTTTGGCCTGCGCCTCCGGTGTCTGCCAGATGTCCAGCTCGGTGTCCATGCAGGCCATGTGGGCCAGGTGCAGGCCGCGCCGGGCCTCGGTGAGGAGCTCCCCGGTGTACGGCGGCGGGGTGTCGGTGCAACGCTGCCACACCGGTTCGGCCGGGCGCATCGGGGCGGCGAACGGGTCGGGGCCGAGGGCCATGACATCGGCGCACCAGGTGCGGGTCTCGACGCGCTGGTCGTGCATCTGCCAGTACCAGAACAGGGAGTGGAGCAGGCAGAGCGCCTCGTGCTCGTCCCGTACGGCGATGGCGTGCCGCAGCGCGGTGCGCAGGTTCTCGTACTCCAGCTGGAGCCGTGCGATGGCGGCCCGCTGGCCGGGGCCGCGCAGCAACGGTTCGGTGGTGCGGGCGAGTTCGCGGTAGTACGTCAGATGGGCGCGCTCGGCGGCGGCGCGCCCGCCGCTCTCGTCGAGGCGTTCGCCGGCGTACTCGGCGACGGTCTCCAGGAGCCGGTAGCGCATCCCGCCGTGCCCGGCCTCGCCCGAAGGAGCGGCCACGACCAGGGACTTGTCGACCAACGAGCCCAGCGCGTCGAGGGCGGCGGGGCCGCAGACGGCCTCGGCGGCGGCCAGGTCGCAGCCGCCCGCGAAGACGGAGAGCCGGCCGAGGACGTCCCGTTCGCCGGCGTCCAGCAGGTCCCAGGACCAGTCGACGACCGCGCGCAGGGTCTGCTGGCGGGGCAGCACGGTACGGCTGCCGGAGGTGAGGAGGCGGAAGCGGTCGTCCAGCCGGTCGGCTATCTGGCGCGGGGTGAGCATCCGCAGCCGGGCGGCGGCCAGTTCGATGGCGAGGGGCAGTCCGTCCAGGCGGCGGCAGATCTCGGCGCACGCGGCCGCGGTCTCGTCGTCGGCGCCGACGGTGAAGCCGGGCCGGGCCGCGGCGCCCCGGTCGGCGAGCAGCCGCAGCGCCACCGGCTCGGGCAGCGGCTCCACCGGGCGCAGCAACTCCCCCGGCACGCCGAGGGGTTCGCGGCTGGTCGCCAGGATCGTCAGGTCCGGGCAGCGCTCCAGGAGCCGGGCCGCCAGGTCGGCCGCCGCGTCCACCACGTGCTCGCAGTTGTCGAGGACGAGCACCATCCGGCGCCGGGCGCAGTGGTCGACAAGCCGTGCGACCGGGTCGTCGTGCCGGTCGGCGGCGGCCCGCATGGTCTCGGCGCCGCCGCCGTACAGCACGGCCTCGCGGGCGCCGAGCGCGCTGAGCACGGCCTCGGGGACGTCGGCCGGGTCGTCGACGGGGGCCAGCTCGGCCAGCCAGACGCCGTCCCGGGCGGCGTACCGCACGGTCTCGGCGGCCTCCTGCGACAGCCGGGTCTTGCCGGCCCCGCCGGGCCCGAGCAGGGTGACCAGGCGGGCGGCGGCCAGGTCGCCGCGGATGGTCTCGATGTCGGCCTCGCGTCCGACGAAGGAGGTGAGCCGGGCGCGCAGGTTGCCGGGCCGGGCCGGTGCGTCCGCCGGGGCCGCCGGAGCCAGCAACTCGGCGTGCAGGGTGCGCAGTTCGGGCCCGGGGTCGGAGCCGAGGCGATCGGCGAGGAGATGGCGTACGTCGTCGTAGGCGGCCAGCGCCTCGGCGGTGCGGCCGGTGCTGTGCAGGGCGCGCAGCCGCAGGGCCTGGAGGGGCTCGTCCAGGGGGTGGGCGTCGCACAGGGCGGTGAGCTCGGGCAGGGACTGCTCGGCCTGGCCGAGGGCGAGGGCGGCGCTGTGGCGGGCGCGCAGGGCGTCCAGGCGGCGGACGTCGACACGGGCCGCCTCGGCGGTGCGGTCGGGCAGGTCGGCCAGGGCCGGGCCGTGCCACAGGGCGAGGGCGTCGTCGAGGACGGTGGCCGCCTTCGCGGGGTCGCCGTCGGCGAGGGCGCGCAGGCCCTCGCCGGTGAGCCGCTCGAAGCGGTGCAGGTCGACGTCGTCGGGGGCGGCGGCGAGCCGGTAGCCGCCGTCGGTGGACCCGATCGCGTCCGCGCCGAGCGCCCTGCGCAGCCGGCCGACCAGGGCCTGGAGGGCGCCGGTCGCGTCGGCGGGCGGTTCGTCGCCCCACACCTCGTCGACGAGCAGCCCGGCGGGCACCCCGCGTCCGGCCCGCAGCGCGAGCACGGTCAGCAGGGCACGCAGCCGAGAACCGCCCACCGGGACGGCCGTGCCGTCGGGGCGGAGTGCCTGGGTGGTGCCGAGGATCGCGTAGCGCACGGGGTCCATTGTCCCTGGGGACGTCAGGAGCGGTCACGGGGTTTCGAAGGCCGGGTGTCGGGGCCCGTGCAGGGACGTCGGGCGGGCCCGCACGGTGCCGTCAGGCGCGCAGGACGTGCGCGGTGTCCGGGGCGTCCAGTGTGACGAGGGCACCGCAGGTGCGGCGGATCCGCCGCAGGCCGTCCACCGTGCCTAGGTCCACCTCCCCGAACCACCTGGGGCAGCTGTCGGCGGGCTCCAGCGTGACGGTTCCGGGCACCGCTTCCAGGCCGCGTCCCGTGCTCCGGAGTACGACTCCCGCCCCCGCCCCCTGCCCTTCTTCCGGTACCGCCGGCACCGGGTCGGTCCGGTGCAAGCGGTACTCCTCGTGGACCAGGACGACGGCATGGACACGGCCGGTGGTCGGACGGTCGGGTCCGCCGTGGTTCTCCACCCAGGTCTCGGCGCCGTACCCTGCGTTCTCCCGCCGGGCCTCGGCCCCGTAGGCGACCAGTTTCCAGGCCACCTCGTCGCCGACCGAGAACGGTGTGCCGCAGCACTCCATCTGCCAGTCCTCGTAGAACACCTTCAGCAGTCGCATGTCCCCACCCTCCAGGAACCGGACGGCGGTCGCGAGACGTTTTCCTCTGCGCCGAGAGGTATTTCCCCTGCACCCGAGGCGTTTCCGCCCCCCGCCAGGTACGGTCGGACCCTTGCCGACCACCCCAGTTCTCCAGGAGCCCCGCCCATGACCGCCACCACCACCCGCCCCAGTGACCGGCGGATCAGTCCCGTGTTCGTCGGGATCCTGGCCGTCACCGCGGTCACCGGGTGGGCCACCTGGTCCGGGTTCGCCGAGCAGCCCGGGGTCGCGGTGTTCCTGTTCGTGACGGCGGCCTGGATCGTCTCCCTGTGCCTGCACGAGTACGCGCACGCCCGCACCGCCCTGCACGGCGGCGACATCACGGTGGGCGCGAAGGGCTATCTGACCCTGAACCCCCTGAAGTACACGCACGCCCTGCTGAGCATCGTGCTCCCGGTGCTGTTCGTGATCATGGGCGGGATCGGTCTGCCGGGCGGCGCGGTCTTCATCGAGCGCAGCCGGATCAGGGGCCGCTGGCGGCACAGCCTGATCTCCGCCGCCGGTCCGCTGACGAACGTGCTGTTCGCCGCCGTCTGCACCGCCCCCTTCTGGCTGGACGCCCTGGACGGCGTCCCGCGCGACTTCCGTTTCGCGCTCGCCTTCCTCGCCCTGCTCCAGGTCACGGCCGCGATCCTGAACTTCCTGCCGGTGCCGGGCCTGGACGGCTACGGCGTGATCGAGCCCTGGCTGTCCTACAACATCAAGCGCCAGGTGGAGCCGTTCGCCCCGTTCGGCCTGCTGTTCGTGTTCGCGCTGCTGTGGGTGCCGTCGATCAACAGCGCGTTCTTCGACGTGATCGACGCACTGCTGCGCCACCTGGGCGTCGGAGACCTGGACCAGTACTGCGGTCAGCAGCTCTACCGCTTCTGGCAGGGGTCGAACGAGTTCTGCTCGATCAGCCAGTAGCCGCGGGGGTCAGGCCGACAGCGGGAACTCCTCGCCCAGTTCCCGGAACACCGCCGTGTTGAGGGCGAACGCCCGCTTGCACTCGGTCACGATGCGCTGCTTCTCCAGGTCGTCGGCGTCGACCGCGTCCAGCAGTTCGCGGTAACCCCGCTTGAAGGCGGCCGGGTTGGCGATGCCCTCGAAGACATAGAAGCGGACGCCGTCGCCCTTGCGCTCGAACCCCCAGGTCCGCTCGGCCCGGTCGCGGATGATCTGGCCGCCGGAGAGGTCGCCGAGGTAGCGGGTGTAGTGGTGGGCGAGGTAGCCGCCCGGCCAGCCCTCGGCGCACTCCCGCACCCGGGCCGCGTACTCCTCGGTCGCCGGCAGTGCCGTGCACCCCGTCCGCCACCCGGCCCCGCGCAGGTGCGCCAGGTCCCGCTCCAGCGCCGCCAGCCGGAACAGCTCGGGCCGCACGAACGGCCCGGCCACCGGGTCCGACGCCAGCCGCCCGGCCGCGCCCTCCAACGCCTCGTACACGAACCACAGCTGCTCGGTGTAGCGGGCGTACGCCTCCACCCCGAGCCGGCCGCCCAGCAGGTCGCTGATGAACGTCGAGGTCTCCGCCGCCACGTGCTGCTCGTGGGACGCGGTGCGGATGAGTGTCGAGAAGGAGTCCATGGGCAACATCCTCTAAGGTAAGGCTTACCTAAGTCAATGCTCTTTCCGACGCTTCGTCGGCAAGTTTACCGACACCGTGTCGGTAAAAGCGTACCGGAAAAGGCCCGCCCTCCGAGGGGAGAGCGGGCCCGGCCGACCAGTGGTCAGGGAAGCGTGAGGACGTCCGCGCCGGTGTCGGTCACCACCAGCGTGTGCTCGAACTGCGCGGTGCGCCTGCGGTCCTTGGTGACGACGGTCCAGCCGTCGTCCCACATGTCGTACTCGTAGGTCCCGAGCGTGAGCATCGGCTCGATCGTGAAGGTCATCCCGGGCTGCATCACGGTCGTCGCGTGCGGGCTGTCGTAGTGCGGGATGATCAGCCCCGAGTGGAACGAGGAGTTGATCCCGTGGCCGGTGAAGTCCCGCACCACCCCGTACCCGAAGCGCTTCGCGTACGACTCGATGACCCGGCCGATGATGTTGATCTGCCGGCCCGGCCGGACCGCCTTGATCGCCCGGTCGAGGGACTCCCGGGTCCGCTCGACAAGGAGCCGGCTCTCGTCGTCGACCTCTCCGACCAGGTAGGTCGCGTTGTTGTCGCCGTGCACCCCGCCGATGTACGCCGTCACGTCCAGGTTGACGATGTCACCGTCCCGGAGCACCGTCGAGTCCGGAATGCCGTGGCAGATGACCTCGTTGACGCTGGTGCACAGGGACTTGGGGAAGCCCCGGTAGCCGAGGGTGGACGGGTAGGCCCCGTGGTCGCACATGTACGCGTGTGCCACCTTGTCGAGTTCGTCCGTGGTCACACCCGGCGCGATGATCTTCGCGGCCTCCTCCATCGCCTGTGCGGCGATACGGCCGGCGGTCCGCATCGCCTCGATGGTCTCCGGGGTCTGCACCTCCGGTCCGGTGTACGGGGTCGGCGCGGGTTTGCCGACGTACTCGGGGCGGCGGATGTTTCCGGGTACCGAACGGGTGGGAGAGAGCTCCCCTGGTACGAGCAGCGACTGGCCAGACATGCCAGCGAGTCTATCCAGCGGGCATGCGGGAACATGTGGATGGTGAAAGGAGCCGGTCATGGCCCTGTTCAAGAAGCGGACCGTCGCGAAGGCGGGCGAGTGGTACTACTGCCTGCAACACCAGAAGGTCGAGGAGGGTCCCGAGTGCCCCGCCAAAGACAGGTTCGGCCCTTACGCCACCCGTGAGGAGGCCGAGCACGCGATGGAGATCGCCCGGGAGCGCAACCTCCAGTGGGAGAACGACCCGAAGTGGCACGACGCGCCGGCGGGGGACTCCCCGGACGAGGGCTGATCAGAGCGGGGCGGCGGTACGCCGGGCACGCAGCCGTACGGCGTGTTCGTTGGTCCGCTCGTCGTACGACATCAGGGCGGGCAGGCACAGGGCCAGCAGGCCCACCGCGCCGGCGCACAGCAGGCCGCCCGCGCCGACGGACGCCCGGACGCCGAGCCACCCGGCCATGCCGCCGGCCCGGACCTGACCCAGGGTCGGGCCCACGGAGTACGACAGCAGTTCGATCCCGGCGAGGCGGCCGCGCAGCTCGTCGGGGATCGTCTGGTTCCACATCGCGGCCCGGAAGATCCCGCTGACCATGTCGCAGCCGCCGGCGACCGCGAGGAAGAGCAGCACCAGCCATACGTTCGCCACGGCGCCGGCGGCGGCGATCGCCAGGCCCCACAGCGCGGCCGACAGCACCACCATCCGCCCGTGCCGGCGCACCCGCGAGGTCCAGCCGCTGACCAGGCTCACGAGCAGGGCCCCGGCCGGGACGGCGGCGTACATCAGCCCGAGCGCCCAGTCCGCGTCCAACTCGTCGGCCAGGAACGGCAGTACGGCGAGCGGCATCGCCAGGAACATCGCCGCGAGGTCGACCGCGTAGGTGCCGAGGAGTTCCTTGCGGCTCCAGGCGTAGCGGGCGCCTTCGACGACCGAGCGGAGGGAGGGTGCGGCGGCCTCGTGGGACGCGGGCGACGGGGCGATGGGGAGGATGAGGGCGACGGAGACGACGAACGTGACGAGGTCGGCGCCGTACGCCCAGCCGAGGCCCGCATAGGCCACGACCAGGCCGGCGACGGCGGGGCCCGCGACGCCGCCCACCGTCCAGCGGAAGGAGTTCAGTGCCGCCGCGGCCGGGAGGTCGTCGTGGGCGACGATCCTCGGCCAGAGGGAGTCGAGGGCCGGGCGCTGGACCGAGACGAGGGCGGAGGACAGGGCCGCGACGGCGTACAGCGGCCATACCGCCGGGTGCGGCAGCAGCGCGTTGACCAGCAGCCCCACGCTGAGCAGGCCCTGACCGGCCTCGGTCCGGACGATGAGCCGGCGCTTGTCGAGGGCGTCGGCGAGGGCGCCGCCGTACAGCCCGAACAGGATGAGCGGGAGCAGTTCGACGGCGCCGATGGCTCCTACGGCGGTCGCGGAACCGGTGAGGTCCTTGATCTGCACGGGGAGCGCGACGAACGTCAGGAAACTCCCGAAGTTACTGATCAGACCGGAGACCCAGAGCCGCCGGAAGTCGACGGAGGCCTTCCAGGGGGCAAGGTCGGGGAGAAAGCGGCTCACGCCGGCCCATGCTGAACGGCCGGGCCGCACGCCTCAACCGCTTTTTGCCCACCCGCGCACCCGACTCGGTTGGTGGAGAGGTGAGGTCCTACAGCGGCCCGCACGATGAGGTGGACCGGTGTTGGTCTCCATGTCCGAAACGGGCGTTGAGCGTTCGACGGCACCCGGCGCCTGCGCGCTGGGTGCTCGAGCTGAGTCTCGCGCGGCTGCACGGCCTGGCGGTAGTGCATGTCACGACAATGGGACGTCCCGCAGTACGAACTTCTGCACTGCTTTGGCAAGTCCGCCTTCAGCCGCGCTCGGGGCGACCCAGTCGGCCTGCTCAAGCAACTCCGGAAGACCACCCCGCACCGCGACCCCCACTCCGGCACGCTTGATCATCTCGATGTCCGACTCGGAGTCGCCCACTGCAAGAACCTCGGTCGCCCTGATGCCCAGCGCCGCACACAGGAATGCCAGCCCAGACCACTTGGACACGCCCCTGGGGACAAGAATCGCGTCGTTCGCCTCCCCCAGATCGGCGGATCCTGTGAAAATTTCGACGAATTCACTTGCAGCCAGGTCCTTCAAAAGTTGAGAGTCGGCACCACCACGCACCACGATTCGCGAAACAAACGCAAGATCCGGAATCCCCTCCGACATGGAGCGACTCAATCCACTCTTCACCGTCACCCTGTCGGAACTCTTGAAATTCACCCCTTCCGCGGTGCAAATGTAGTCGACGGAGGCCGATGTCAGCATCTCGATCACACCGACCACACTTTGCCGATCAAAATACGAACGACGCAGTGTTTCATTCCCGGCATCGACCACTGTAGAGCCGCATTCGGCTACCACGGCTACCGGGATTCCCAGTGCGCTCTGAATCTCTCCAGCCCCACTGACTGTACGAGCGGTGGTCAGCGCAATGACAACACCTCTGGTGTACGCGTCTTGCAGGGCGCGTACGTTCTCGCGGGGCAGGTGACCGTCCGCCAGGATCAACGTCTCATCCACGTCTGTGGCAACAAGCTTGATCACCAGCGTCCCGCCTTCCTTCCGGCCTCGTTGTAGAGGTCCCAGTCCTCTCCGTAGAGCCGGTCGACCGCGGCCATCGCCTCGGCACTCAACCAATCTTTCCAGTGCGGATGACCGACTGAGTTCAGGCGCACCAAGGGAGGTGCGGGAATATCCAGCCTGGCGCAAAGCTCCGGCCACAGGGCGCGCAGCTTTTCCAAGGGCACCACGGCGTTCGTCAACGGCTGCTGGTTTTCGTCGCACAAGAAGGCCCATTGGGTCCCGGTAGGGGACGCCGCCTGGCCCCGCGCGTTCACGAGTATGTCAAAGCACCGCTGAACGTCCGCCGGCGTGAGCAAGCGGTCGCGGGGAACCGACAGGCCTCTGTTCCTGAGGTTGTAGGTGAGCTGGGACGTGAACCACGCATACGGATGCCGCACGAGCCCGAACGTCCACAGTCTGTCCCACCGGTCCGGCCCCACCAAGGCCTTCATGCCGACCGCCGGGAGATGCCGCTTGGTGAAGAACCCCCGGCGCTCGACCAGATCCAGGTCGGCGCGCTCCTGCCATGGCGCAAGCAGGTGCTCCACGGTTGTAGAAGCAACTTTCGGATTCGCCACGAAAGCGAAATTCCGAGAATATGAGACTATCGCCACTGCTACCCCCGACTTGTGGAGACACCCCTCATGCCCGCGTCGCCCTGTTGCGACAGCCAACTGTTCAAAGTTGCCAGAGCATTGGCGAGAAAGTCGGCGCTCGCACTGTTCAGCATTCTGAGGTCATTTCGGTCCGACTGCCCTCCGATATTGACTCCGCACAGTCTTTCGAATTCCGAGTCGAAGGCCCTACAGTAATCATCGACGGCGGTGCTGGACCGGTTCACCACGGTCACCGTGTAACCAGAGGCCGAATCGCTTCTCACACCCCGGTACAATGCCTCCGGTCCGAACGCGACATCCGCGAAATGGGTAGCAGTCGAGCACACCACCAGCAGGCGAGGAGTGTCGGGTGTCTCCAGAGTTGCTCGCACCAGACCGAGAAGCCGTTGACACCTGTCCCTCAGTCGTCGAGCGAGGATGACGTCTCTGGCCGTACTTGTGGACAAGTCGGAGGAGAAGATCGGACGTCTTCCGACAATGAGCCTCATCTCAGCACCCTGACTGAGGAGAGCGCGAAAAGCATCCCGCTCCTGCTTGAGTAGCTCACTGTAATGCGGGTCGTCAGGGTGATCGTTGTCGCCCAGGCTCAAAGCACTATAGCCCTGACGCATCCGGACGATCATGTGCTCGGCTCGTCCACTTTCAAGAATACGACGTGCGCATTTCACAATCGAAGCGGTACGCACGGTCTTGCCTTCGATATACTCCACTTCACGGTCCGCAGATTCGCTTCGCCCCGAACTTTCTTCCTCACGTGCCCGCTTCAGCAGAACGCGGATCCAGTCGACAACTCGCCGCACATAGTCGGCCCCGACCGCATCATGTATTTCTATGACAGTGATTCCACGCGAGGCGAGTTCTAGTTGCTCCAGCTTCTCCAGACCATCGCTGAGAAAGAATGCTCTGCGTTCATAAAGCCCCGGTTCTCCCTTCATTCGTGTCAGGATCGCACGGAAATCAGGGTCTGTGACGGAGTACCCGATGAACAGGAGTGTCTTGGTGTGCAGCTCCGCGGAAAGAAGCTCTGCCATCCCGGGATGACGGGTCTCGAAGAGTTCATGATCCCGGCTCGTGACGACAAGCGAACCAGGACGGTCAAGCGCACCGAACGGCTTGATCAACGGACACGGCGAAGCGGAAACGTAGGGAATCTCATCGTCCGTGACCACAAGAGTGTATGCGTACTGCCGATTACGAAAGGCCCGCTCCAGGCGGTCGTCGAAAGACGTCACGTAAACAGTGCGCGGCTCAAGGAGCGCGACACTGTTATGCAGATCGTTGGGCCTGTCCGAGCCGGCCGCCGCAGACAGCGTGCCCCGTAACCGGTGATATCCGTAGGTGAGCTCGAAATACCGGGCGGTCGTGGGAAGATCGGCTCCTTTTGGTATCTCCGGCAGCTCCTTGCACAGAAACGCGGTGAGTTGGCTCCATGCCGAGCCGCCACCTGAGGCTCCTGCCCCCAGAAACAGCGTGAGGTTCTTACGACGCCAGGCCGCCACCAATTCCGACGGCACCTGGAGGTTGGCATCCGGCCGCCCGCGAGCCGAGGACGATACATGGTCGTGACGATCCGGCGTACCCTCGAACCGCTCGGGCGAGTTGTGCAGGCGTCGGGCCAGTGCTGGCGCCACGCGGCTGCTGTAGACCGTCTGAACCGTTCTCACAGATATGGGATGAAAGCCGGACCCATGCGTCTGGCCTTTCTTCTCCAGCCACTTACGACGGGCGACAACCTTGAGTTCAGAAATTTCCTCGTATTCGAGGTTCAGACTCACCAGGGCCACAGTCCGGTGGACTGGATCGCCAAGTTCCGCTACCAGTCGGGCCAGTTCCACCGAAGTCTTCCGCTGCGCCTCCGCCGGACTGTCCTCGGGTTGGACACCGAAGATCCGACGTAAGTCACTGCCAAGCGCCTCGTACAAATCATGTCGGCGAACACCGAGATCCTTCGGCAACTCTTTGAGGACGGCGACGAGCGGATCATCCACAGGGTGAACCTCCGGGTTCCCTCGCAGAGTCGGCTTCGGCATTTTAGCATTGCAGTGGCTCTACGCGGCTGCGCTGAATCGATCCGGCATGTGAGGTTCCATCGATTGGATCACTGGCTGCCAACTGGCTGCCACTGCGCGACTTTCTGGCAAGTGGCAGCAGACATGGGGGGCACCCTGCCCACTCCCGGCAGCATGGCCATGAGGCCGCACGCCGACCTCACGCCGCCCGCACCGCGGTCGGAATGTGCGTGCGCCTGGCCATGCCGTTCGGCAACATCGCAGGAAGGTCCGTCATGAAGAACCTGGTAATTCCCGGGCTCGTCCTCGGCGCGTTCTACGCCGGAGCGTTGCGCCAGTGGTGGCACGATCGCCAGACCTATCGGTTCGGGCGTCATGTCCAGAAGGCCTTGGAGGAGATCACAAAGCGGGGAGGCGCAGGTGGTTGACGGCTGCAACGGCTCGCGTCGGGCAAGTGGCGGTGGGTTGTCCCGCGGCGGCGCTGCCGAAGGCAGTTCGGCCGGGCGAGTCGGGTGGGTGGGCAATCACCACGGGGTCGGAGGCGGGGCCATCACTGTTTCTGCCAGGCGGGCGAGGCGGTCGCGGAAGCGGCGGCGTCCTCGTGGGGAGGGGCCGTTCTCGCCCGTCGCCGCGCTGACCAGGTGCTGGACCGTGTCCAGGTCCAGTTCCGCGGCCTCGGGGACGGTGAGGGTCTCGTGGGCCATGGCGGTCAGCGCGTCGTCGGCGGTGGAGGAGGACAGGGTCAGGACCGTCACGCCGGCGCGCCGGGCCGTGTGGACCCGCTCCAGCAGCGCTTCCGACTCCCCCGGCGCCACGACCAGCAGCGTCTCGCCCCGGCGGGCCGTCTCGATGCGGCCGGGGCCGACCGCGAGGTGCGCCGGGTCGGTGGGGCGGGCGTCGTGCCGTACGAGGGTCGGCGCCAGTTCCGGCGTACCGGACCAGGCCGCCTCGTCCACCAGGTGCGCGGCGAGATGCCAGGGCTCGTACTCCGGGGTGCCGAGGAGGAGCAGTCCGCCGCCGTGGGTCACCACCGAACCCCGCAGTGCTCCCGCGAATCTCCGGGTGGCGGTCAACCACTCGGTCCCGGCGAGCACTTCGCGCAACAACGCGACCCGTACGGCGTCCATGCCCCCGCATACTGCCGTAATCGGACACTCGTGACACGGAGTTCACCCCGAATTCGCCCGACCCGGGGAGGAGGCGGCCCATGAGTGACGTAGAAGCAAGCATTCCCTTTCGCGCGGGCAAAGAGGGTTACGCCAGTTTCCGGATCCCGGCGGTGGTGGTCTCCCGGGCCGGCACCGTGCTCGCCTTCTGCGAGGGGAGAGTCGACTCCGCCGCCGACTACGGGCACATCGACGTCGTGCTGAAGCGGTCCGGGGACGGCGGGCGCACCTGGGGGCCGCTCCAGGTCGCCGCGAGCAACGGCACCGATCTCGCCGGGAACCCCGCCCCCGTCGTCCTCGACACCGGACGGATCCTGCTCGTGCACGTCCGCAGCGCCGCGTCCGCCACCGAGGACGCCATCCTGCGCGGGCAGGTGCCGGACGCCGACGGGCGGCGGGTGTGGGTGCAGCACAGTGACGACGACGGGGTGACCTGGTCCGGCCCGGTCGAGATCACCAAGTCCGTGAAGAAGGCCGGGTGGCGGTGGTACGCCACCACGCCCGGGCATGCTCTGCAACTGCGCTCGGGGCGGGTCGTCGTGGCCGCCAACCACACCCTGCCGCCCACCGGGACGGACAACGGCACCGAGGCCAAGTACAACAGCGGGCACTGCCTGCTCAGCGACGACCACGGGGAGACCTGGTACCTCGGCTACCTCGACGAGAACACCAACGGGTACGTCAACGTCAACGAGACCACCGCCGCCGAACTGCCCGACGGACGCGTCTACTTCAACACCCGCAACGATTCCCCGGCGCCGGGGAACAGGGCCGACGCCCATTCCGCCGACGGCGGGCGGACCCTCGTCAAGCCCTTCCGGCCGCAGGCCGGGCTCACCGCGCCCGTCTGCGAGGCCAGCGTGCTCCAACTCCGCGATCCGGACCTGCTGCTGTACTCCGGGCCGGGCGATCCGGCGAGCCGTGCCCTGATGACGATCCGCGCCTCCGTCGACGGCGGTACCACCTGGCGGTCCGTGTACACCGTGGACGGACTGCCCGCCGCCTACTGCGACCTGACCCGGATCGACGCGGCGAACGTCGGGCTCCTGTACGAGACGGGCGACTTCAGCGCGTACTCGACGATCACCTTCCGGCGGGTGCCCGTGAACCGGCTCACCTGACCGCACCTGACCGGGTACGGCCGTCGGCCCGGACGTAGAGTCGGCCCATGACCTCTACCGACAGTGCACAGCAGCCGGCGGCCGAGAAGGCCCCCGCCAAGGACCCCTGGGACCTGCCCGACGTCTCCGGTCTGGTCGTGGGGGTGCTCGGCGGCACCGGCCCGCAGGGCAAGGGCCTTGCCTACCGGCTGGCCCGGGCCGGCCAGAAGGTGATCATCGGCTCCCGGGCCGCCGAGCGCGCGCAGGCCGCCGCCGACGAGCTCGGTCACGGAGTCGAGGGTGCCGACAACGCCGAGACCGCGCGCCGCAGCGACCTCGTGATCGTCGCCGTGCCGTGGGACGGACACGGCAAGACGCTGGAGTCACTGCGCGCGGAACTGGCCGGCAAGCTGGTGGTGGACTGCGTCAACCCGCTCGGCTTCGACAAGCAGGGCGCCTACGCGCTGAAGCCGGAGGAGGGCAGTGCGGCGCAGCAGGCCGCGGCGCTGCTGCCGGACTCGCGGGTCACGGCCGCCTTCCACCACCTCTCCGCCGTGCTCCTCCAGGACCCGGAGATCGAGGAGATCGACACCGATGTGATGGTGCTCGGCGAGGTGCGGGCCGACGTGGAGATCGTGCAGGCGCTGGCCGGCCGCATCCCCGGCATGCGCGGCGTCTTCGCGGGGCGGCTGCGCAACGCCCACCAGGTGGAGTCCCTGGTCGCGAACCTGATCTCGGTGAACCGCCGCTACAAGGCACACGCCGGGCTCCGCGTCACGGACGTCTGAGCGGATGGGGGACACTGGTGGGCGCCGGCAGTGTCCCCCGCACTCGTCCCGCGTTCGTCCCGCGTTCGTCCCGCACTCGTCAGGAAAGCGATCTCATGCCCCGCCTCGCCCTCTACGCCCTGATCGTCTGCGTCCTCGCCGTCGTCGCCGCCGTCGTCTCCTTCGTCCAGGGCAGCTGGCTGATCGGCGTGGTCTGGGTGCTGCTGACGGGCCTGTCGTCCAACATGACCTGGTACTACGTGCGGCGCGGGCGCGCCGGCAAGTCGGTCACCGGCTGATCCCCGGCTGCTTCTCCGGTCCCTCCAGGAAGACCCGCCCACCGATCTCCACCCAGCCGTACGGCTGCGGTGCGGTCAGGATCTGCGAGCCCTTGCCCTGAGTGATGTTCAGGGCCCGGCCCAGCCGGTCGGTGAGCAGCAGCGCCGCCGCTCCGGTCGCCTCGTCCTCGTCGATGCCGTCGTCACGGCCGGGGAAGGCGCGGGCCCGGACCCGGCCGGCCGACTCGTCCTCCCACGCCCAGGCGTAGATCCTCCCCCAGGCTTCGCCCGGGGGGACCCCCATCTCGCTTCGCTCGCCCGGCGGCGGCACCGGCAGCGCGTCGACCTCGGCGGCACTGGCGTACTGGCGCAGGGTGCGCGGCGGGGCCCACTCCGGAAGCGCCTCGATCCAGCTGAACTCCCCGTCCAGCCGGGCGCCGACCACACCGGCCGGCGTGACCAGCTCGGGCACGTCCAGCAGCCAGGCCGTACCGACGCAGGGGTGTCCGGCGAACGGCAGGCGCAGGGTGGGGGTGTAGATGTCGATGGCCCCGCGCTCGGGGTCGTCCACGAACACGGTCTCGCTGAACCCGAGCTTGGCCGCCAGCGCCTGCCGGTCCTCCCGGTCGGGCAGTACGGAGCCGTCCCGGACCACCCCGAGCTCGTTGCCGTATCCGCCGTTCGCCGCGCAGAAGACACGCAGCACGTCGTAATCAGTCACCCCGGCATTGAAGCACCACGGGGGCGGACGGACGTCCCAGGCGGGGGTGCCTCCGTCGACGGGTGCGGCGCCGCCGTCATCGACGGGTGCGGCGCCGCCGTGGCTGATCGCGCAGTTCCCCGCGCCTCTGAGGGGCGCCCGCCGCCGGCCCGCCGCCGAGGTGTTCGAGGAGCGGCTGTTGTCGGAGGTCCACAACCTGCCGGTCGAGGTGTTTCCGCAGCCGCGGACGGGAGTTGCCGCCGTCGGACGGAGCGAGCCTTGACCTTCCCTTTGCCCCCACTTGACGTTCGTTTTAGGCCGACGAGATCAAGCCGTGTCTGTGATCTTTCTGTGTCTGGTGAATCACCACCCGCACGGGTATGAGTGAGGTAAGCCTCAGGTAAGTTAGGCCAGCCTCACCACACCATCCCGCTTGGAGCCTGCATGCGTGCCGTCCGACTCACCGTCACCGCCGCCGCGACCGTGGCCGCCTTGACCGCCCTCTCGGCCTGCACGGCGAAGAGCGACGCCAAGGGCGACGACGCGATCAAGGTCACCGCCGCCGACTCGAAGTGCGAGACGTCGACCAAGTCCGTTCCGGCGGGGCACGTCACGCTCGCCATCGAGAACACGGGCGCCAAGGCCACCGAGGTCGAGATCCTCTTCCCGGACGACCGGATCGTGTCGGAGAAGGAGAACATAGGTCCGGGGACCAAGTACACGCTGACCGCCGAGGTGAAGGCGGGATCGTACGAAATAGCCTGCCGGCCCGGGATGAAGGGGCACGGGGTGCGGCAGAAGCTGACCGTCACCGGCGGCACGGTCGCCAAGCGCGACCCGAAGCTGGACGCGGCCGTCGCCGCCTACCGCGAGTACGCGCAGGAGCAGGCCGACGCGACGATCCCGAAGGTGGAGACGTTCGTCAACGCCGTCAAGGCCGGGAACATCCAGGCCGCCAAGGACGCCTACGCCCCCTCCCGGGTCGGCTGGGAGACCACCGAGCCGATCGCCGAGTCGTTCGGGGACATCGACCCCAAGACCGACACGCGCGTCAACGACCTGGAGAAGGGCCAGAAGTGGACCGGCTGGCACGCGCTGGAGAAGGCCCTGTGGGTGGACAAGAAGACGGGCGCCGAGCAGCAGGCCCTCGCCGATGAGCTGCTCACCGACCTGAAGGACTGGCAGAAGCGGGTCGGCAAGGCCGAGATCACCCCGACCTCCATGGCCAACGGCGCCAAGGAACTCCTCGACGAGGTCGCCACCGGCAAGGTCACCGGCGAGGAGGACCGCTACTCGCACACCGACCTGAGCGACTTCAAGGCCAACGTGGACGGCGCGCAGAAGGCGTACGAGCTGCTCAAGCCGGTCGCCCAGAAGAACGACGCGGCGCTCACCGGCGAACTCGACAAGCAGTTCGCCGCGCTGGACACGCTGCTCGACAAGTACCGCACGGACAAGACCTCCGACGGCTTCGTCTCGTACGACAAGGTCACCGAGGCGCAGCGCAAGGAGCTGTCCGACGCGGTCAACGCCCTCGCGGAGCCGCTGTCCAAGCTCGCCGCGGCCGTGGTCAAGTAGGGGGCGGGCGATGAACGAGAAAGTCAATCCGTCGCGGCGGGCGCTGATCGGGTGGGGCGGGGCCGGGCTCGCGCTCGGGGCCGCCGTGGCCGGGGGCGCGGTGGCGATGGCCGAGGCCGGCGACGACGTCGACCCGGTCGCCGCCGACACCGGTGCCGCCGTCCCGTTCCACGGCGCCCACCAGGCCGGGATCGCCACGCCCGTCCAGGACCGGCTGCACTTCGCCGCGTTCGACGTGAAGACCGACGACCGGGCCGAGTTCGTGCAGCTGCTGAAGGACTGGACGGCCGCGGCCCGGCGGATGACCGCGGGCAAGGCCGTCGGCGAGGGCGCCTACGGCGGGCTCGCCGAGGCACCGCCGGACGACACCGGTGAGGCCCTCGGACTCAAGCCGTCCCGGCTGACGCTGACGATCGGCTTCGGCCCCTCCCTCTTCGAGAAGTTCGGACTGGACGGCCAACGGCCCGCCGCGCTCGTCGAGTTGCCCGCGTTTCCCGGGGACAACCTCGACTCGTCCCGTACCGGGGGCGATCTGTGTGTCCAGGCATGTGCCGACGATCCGCAGGTCGCCGTGCACGCCATCCGCAACCTCGCCCGGATCGGCTTCGGCAAGGTCGCCATCCGGTGGTCCCAGCTCGGCTTCGGCAAGACCTCGTCGACGACCCCGGACGCGCAGACGCCCCGCAACCTCATGGGGTTCAAGGACGGCACCCGCAACATCGCGGGGACCGAGACCGACCGGCTGAAGAAGTTCGTGTGGGCCGGGGAGGGGGACGGTGACGGGACGGCGTGGATGAGCGGGGGGTCGTACCTCGTCGCGCGGCGGATCCGGATGAACATCGAGACCTGGGACCGGACTTCGCTCCAGGAGCAGGAGGACGTCTTCGGGCGGGACAAGGGCGAGGGCGCCCCGGTCGGCAAGGCCAAGGAGCACGACGCGCCGTTCCTGAAGGCGATGAAGCCCGACGCCCATGTGCGGCTCGCGCACCCGGACTCCAACGGCGGGATCACCATCCTGCGCCGCGGCTACTCCTTCACCGACGGGACGGACGGGCTCGGGCGGCTCGACGCCGGGCTGTTCTTCCTGGCCTACATGCGTGACGTCCGCAAGGGGTTCATCCCCCTCCAGCGCAAGCTGTCCGCGTCCGACGCGCTCAACGAGTACATCCAGCACGTGGGTTCGGCGGTCTTCGCGGTCCCGCCCGGCGTCCGGGACAAGGACGACTGGTGGGGCCGGACGCTGTTCTCCGCATCCTCCGAGGGGGCGTGAGCCGTGTTCTCCAACTACCTGATCGGTCTGCGGGAAGGCCTTGAGGCCTCGCTCGTCGTCTGCATCCTCATCGCCTACCTGGTCAAGACCGGGCGCACGGACGCCCTGAAGCCGATCTGGATCGGCATCGCGGTGGCGGTGCTCATCGCCATGGGCTTCGGGTGCGCGCTCGAATTCGGCTCCCAGGAGCTGACGTTCCAGGCACAGGAGGCGCTCGGCGGGTCGCTGTCGATCGTGGCCGTGGGCCTGGTGACCTGGATGGTGTTCTGGATGCGGCGCACCGCCCGGCACCTGAAGGCGGAGCTGCACGGCAAGCTGGACGCGGCGCTCGCCATGGGCACGGGCGCGCTGGTCGCCACCGCCTTCCTGGCGGTGGGCCGGGAGGGCCTCGAGACCGCGCTGTTCGTGTGGGCGTCCGTGCACGCGGCGAGCGACGGCACCCCGCGCCCGCTGGTCGGGGTCGCGCTCGGCCTCGCCACCGCCGTGTTCCTCGGCTGGCTGTTCTACCGGGGTGCGCTGCGCATCAACCTCGCCAGGTTCTTCACCTGGACCGGCGGCATGCTGGTCGTGGTCGCGGCGGGCGTGCTGGCCTACGGCTTCCACGACCTCCAGGAGGCCGACTGGATCCCGGGCCTGACCAACCAGGCCTTCGACATCAGCGGCGCGATCCCGCCGGACAGCTGGTACGGGACGCTGCTGAAGGGCGTCTTCAACTTCCAGCCGGACCCGACCGTGCTCCAGGTCACGGTGTGGCTGCTGTACCTGGTCCCGACGCTCGCACTCTTCTTCGCCCCGGTAGGGTTCGCCTCCGGGAAGGGGAAGGTGAAGGCACCTGATGACGCATCTGAGGACGCTTCTGAGGACGCATCCGACGACCGGGGATCGCGGCCCTCGACGGCTCCGCAGACGTGACCGCCGCGCGCTCCTGGCGGTCTCGCTGAGCGCCGTGTCGCTGACGGCCGGCGGATGCGTGGTGGTGCACGGGGAGCGCGAGGTGCTCCCCACCACCACCCGCGCCGAGGCCGCCAAGGCGCTCAAGCAGTTCACGAACGCCTACAACAAGGCCGACAAGGCCTACGACAGCTCCCTGGACGCGGACTACACGACCGGCGCCCTCGCCGACATCGACGCCGCGCGCCTGAAGGCCGGGCACGTCAACAGCCCGGGCGGCAACTCCGGCCATTCGCCGCTGGAGTTCGACGACGTCACGTACACCATCCCGAAGAAGGCCGGCTGGCCGCGCTGGTTCGTCGCGGACGCACACGGCAACAAGGGCGGCGACGAACGCTGGCTGCTGGTCTTCACCCGCAACAGCCTCTCCGAGCCGTTCCAGGTGGCCTATCTGACGCTGGTCGCGCCGGACGACGTACCGAAGTTCACCACCGACAAGGACGGCTGGGCCGAGGCCGTGCCGGCGAACAGCGCCCAACTCGCGGTCTCCCCCGGCGACCTGAGCCAGGACTACGCCACCTACCTGAAGAGCGGCGGCACCGCCTTCGCGGACGGCGCGCACACCAGCGGCTGGCGCACCGACCGCAAGAAGTCCACCAAGCCGGGCCTGGCCACCCAGTACATCGACGAGCCGCTGGTCAACGGCGACTACGCGCCGCTCGCGCTGCGGACCGCCGACGGCGGGGCGATGGTCTTCTTCACCACCCGCTACTACGCCAAGCAGACGGCTGCCGCGGGCACCTCCGTGCCGACGCCGAACCAGGACGTCAAGGCGCTCACCAAGGGCGAGATCAAGCAGTCGCTGACGATGCAGTTCATCTCCAACCAGGTCGCCCTGGACCCGGCCGGCACCGGCAAGGTATCGGTCCTCGGGCGCATCCAGGGCCTGACTTCGGCACAGGGTTCCTGAACAGCGCCCCCGAAGGGGCGCGGGGAACTGCGCGACCAGCCACGACGGCGCCGCAGCCGACCGACGACCCGGCGCTTCCCACGGCGCGCCTACCAGGCCGCGCCCACCTGGTCGGCCTCCTCGCCCGCGTACCGGGCGCCCGCGTCGGTGAGGGTCTCCAGCAGGCTCAGCGGGTCGGGGAGCGCGTGCTCGGGGCCGCGTACCCAGTGCACCCGGCGGTCACCGTCGCCGGGCAGCCGGGCGGGCGGTACGAGGACGTAGGAGCCCCGGCAGTGCCAGCGCAGCCCCGGGTGCTCGTCCATGGTCTCGGGACGGCAGTCCAGCTCGCAGGGCCACCACTCGTCCTCGTCCTCGGGGGTGCCCCGGGTGAGGGTGAAGAAGAGCAGGCGGCCGTCGTCGCTCTCGGCGACCGGACCGACCTCGACGCCGTTCGCGAGCAGCCGCTCCAGCGCCTGCCGGCCGGCCTCCAGGGGGACGTCCAGGACGTCGTGGGTCATGCCGGTCGCGGTGATGAAGTTGGCCTGCGGCTGGTGCCGGGCCCAGCGCTCGATCTGGGCGCGGTCGGTGGTGGACTGCGTCTGCCACGCGAAGGACACCGGGTGCCGGGCCGGGGTGGGACAGCCGACGCGGTCGCAGGAGCAGCCGTAGCCGGGCGCGGGGTGTGCGGCGGGGGCCAGCGGGAGGCCGGCTCCGGCGGCGGCGAGCAGCAGGTCCGCACGGCCGGCGTCGCCGGCGGCGTTCGCGTCCTTCGGGCGGCGTCCGCGGAGCCACCGGGAGAGTCTGCCCTGCCGTCCGCTCGGGCCGCCGAACGTCGCGCTCATCTATCGCCTCGCCTCGCTGTCGTCCGGCCAGGATGCCTTATGGCCCCGTCTGGGTGCGAAGCGGGGGGTACGGGAGCTGTGTCTCGGGCGGTGTCACGGGCGGTGTCACGGGCGGTGTCACCGCGGCGGCCAGGCGTCTCCCCAGTCCGCGTCCCGGGCCGCCTTGTACAGGTCGCCGTGGCGTTTGGTGACCGTCGTGCGGCGCAGCTGTTCGTCGGTCTCGCACAGGTCGAGCAGGACCTGGCCCTTGCGGATCTGGGGGCGGCGGACCACCCGGGCCGGTGCCGGGACGGGCGGGAAGCGGGTCGCGGCCACGTAGCTGAACTTCTCGTCCTCGTAGGGCAGTGACCCGCCCTTGACCTGGCGGTGCAGGGAGGAGCGGCTGACCCGGGCGGAGAAGTGGCACCAGTCGGTGCCGGGGACGATCGGGCAGGCGGCGCTGTGCGGGCAGGGGGCGGCGACGTGGAAGCCGGCGCCGGTCAGGCGGTCCCGGGCCTCGATGATCCGGGCGTAGCCGGCGGGGGTGCCGGCCTCGACGATGACGACGGCCTGCGCGGCGGCCGCGGCGGCGTCGACGAGGGCGGCGCGGCCGGTCTCGTCGAGCTCGTTGAGGACGTACGACACCGTGACGAGATCAGTGCTCTCGATGGTGAGCGCCGCTCCGATCCGAGAGCGCTGCCACTTCGCTTCCCGCAGCGCCGGGTTCGCGGCGGCGATCTCCCGGCCGAGGGCCAGCGCCGGCTCGGCCCAGTCGAGCACCGTCACCGGCCGTGCGCCCTCCCAGGTGTCGGTCACCGCCCAGGTCGCCGCGCCCGTCCCGCCGCCGACGTCCACATGGCTGCCCGGCGTCCATCCCTCCGGTACCGCGTCGGCGAACGCCGCCAGCGCGGACCGTACCGCCTCGAAGGTCGCCGGCATCCGGTACGCCGCGTACGCCACCACGTCCGCCCGGTCCCGCAGGATCGGCGCGTCGGTCGGGGTGGCCCCGCGGTAGTTGGCGATCAGCCGCTCGACGGCTCCGGCGGCCTGCTTCGGGGGCAGCCCGTCGAGGAGGTCGGAGAGCGTGGCCCGGAGCCGGTCGGCCGGTGGGATGGGGTGGTTCACCCGGCGATTGTATGGACAGCCCGGGCAAGGCGGGTCGCCGCCGCTGCCCGCGGGGCGCTGTCGCCGGGGCGGCGGCGCGGATGCACCGTGTTGGCCAGCAGCACCAGGAACGTGTCCGTCGCCCGGTCCAGGACCAGGCTCGTCCCCGTGAACCCGGTGTGGCCCGCCGCGCCGTGTCCCGCCAGCTCGCCCATGAACCACCGCTGGTCCACCAGGAAGCCCAGACCGGGCGGGGCCAGCAGCAGGTCCACGAAGTCGGGGCCGAGGATGCGTGCGGGGCCGTACGCGCCGCCCGCGAGCAGGGCGCGGCAGAAGACCGCCAGGTCCCGGGCGGTGCCGAAGAGCCCGGCGTGCCCGGCCACCCCGCCCAGCGCCCAGGCGTTCTCGTCGTGCACGACGCCCCGCAGCATCCCCCGGTCCGCCTTGGCCCACGGCCGCCGCTGGTCCTCGGTGGCCGCCGCCCCCGGGCAGGGGCCGAAGTCGGTGTCGGTCATGCCGAGCGGACGGGTGATGCCGTCGCGGACCAGGACGTCGAGGGGGCGGCCGGTGATCCGCTCAAGGACGTGCTGGAGGAGGAGCATGTTGAGGTCCGAGTACCGGTAGGCGCCGGGGGCGCTGCTCGGGGCCTCCGCGCGCAGCAGGTCGAGGCGGGCCGTGTCGTCGGGGCAGTCGTACAGCGGGAGTTCGGGGCGCAGTCCCGAGGTGTGGGTGAGGAGCTGGCGGACGGTGGTGCCGTGGGCGGCTACCCCGTGGAAGTCGGGGAGGTAGGCGCCGACCCGGGCGTCGATGCCGAGGGTGCCGCGTTCGAGCTGCTGCACGGCGGCGACCGCGGTGAACAGCTTGGTGAGGGAGGCCAGGTCGAAGGGGGTGCCGACGGTCGCCGGGACCCGGGCGGCGGGCGGCAGTCCGACACCGGCGTCGGTCGCGGGGGCGTACGCGGAGTAGCGCACGGCCCAGCCGGACGCCTCCTGTACGGCGATCGCGGGTCCGCGTCCGGCCACCACGACGGCCCCGGCCGCCCAGGGTCGCTCACCGGTGGTGAGGCCGTGCACTTCGCGGACGAGGTGCCTGAGTTCCGCGGGGTCGAGGCCGGCCCGTGCCGGGATCTCGACGCGCAGTCTCGGTACGCTCAGCTCTCTGCTCCCTCCACGCTCGCACGGGTGTTCCCACGTGCTGCCCAGGGACGGCACATTCCCACGAAGCAGGCCAGCGCCACCAGTGTCCCCGCCAGTTGGACGATCGCCATGGGCACGGCGGTTCTCTCCCCGGCGATCCCGACCAGCGGCGAGGCGACCGCGCCGACGAGGAACGAGGAGGTCCCGAGCAGCGCGGACGCGGACCCGGCGGCGTGCCGGGTGCGCAGCAGGGCGAGGGACTGGGCGTTGGGCAGGGTGAGGCCCATCGCGGACATCAGCACGAAGAGGGCGGCGGCGACCGGGGCGAGCCCGACCGGGCCGAAGGCGCCGGCCGCCATCAGCAGCAGCGCGGTCGCGGCGACGACGGTCACCACCAGGCCCGCGCCCAGCACCTTGTCCAGGCTGACCCGGCCGACCAGCACCTTCCCGTTGACCTGCCCGGCGATCACCAGTCCGACCGAGTTGAGGCCGAAGAGGAGGGAGAAGGTCTGCGGGGAGGCGCCGTAGATCTCCTGGATGACGAACGGGGACGCGGATATGTAGGCGAAGAGGGCCGCGAAGGCGAAGCCGCCCGCGAGCATGTAGCCGGTGAAGGGCAGGTCGGCGAGGAGGGTGCGCATGGCGCGGACGGCGGCGGCCGCTCCCCCGGCGTGCCGCCCGGCCGGCGGCAGGGTCTCCGGGAGCCGCACCCAGACCAGCGCGGCGAGCAGCGCTCCGACGACCGTGAGCACCACGAAGACGCCCCGCCAGTCCGTCACCCGCAGGATCTGCCCGCCGATCAGCGGGGCGACGATCGGGGCGGTCCCGGAGACCAGCATCAGGGTGGAGAAGAAGCGGGCCATGGCGACGCCGTCGTAGAGGTCGCGTACGACGGCTCGCGCGATGACGATGCCGGCCGCGCCCGCGAGGCCCTGGACGAGACGGAAGGCGACCAGGGTCTCGACGTTCGGCGCGACGGCGCACAGGGCGGTGGCGAGGACATAGACGGCGAGGCCGGTGAGCAGCGGGCGGCGACGGCCCCAGCGGTCGCTCATCGGGCCGACCACCAGCTGGCCGAGGGCCATGCCGGCGAGGCAGGCGGTGAGGGTGAGCTGGACGGTCGCGGCGGGGGCGCCGAGGGAGCGGGTGACCGCCGGCAGGGAGGGCAGGTACATGTCCATCGCCAGCGGGGGCGTCGCGGTGAGCCCGCCGAGGGCCAGGACCAGCAGGAAGCCGGTACGGCGGGCGGCGGGCACGGCGTGGCGCCGCAGCACGGCCACGGCGGCGTCCTGGGCGTCGAGGCTCGACGACGCCGGCTGCTCGGGCATGTGTCCCCCTTCTTCGTGAGATCTCGCGGTTCTCGCAGGTCTCGCGGTGTCCCGCGATGCGCCGCCCGTCGACTGCGGCGCCGTTGTGGCTGGTCGCGCAGTTCCCCGCGCCCCTTCGGGGGCGCTGGTCGACCCCTCTCTTCGTCGGTCCCGCCGGGTCCGCTGTTGATGACCCTCGTCGGCCCCCGCATATGCTCTCAGCTCGTACAGACTGCCGGGAAACACGTGAGCGAGGGTGGGCGGCCGGGATGGGTGAGCAGAGCGTGCGGTGGGGGATCCTGGCGACGGGCGGGATCGCGGCCGCGTTCACGGCGGACCTGGTCGACCTGCCGGACGCGGAGATCGTGGCGGTGGCCTCGCGGTCCCGGGAGTCGGCGGAGGGGTTCGCGGAGCGGTTCGGGATCGGACGGGCCTACGGGGACTGGGAGTCGCTGGCCCGGGACGAGGACGTCGACGTCGTGTACGTCGCCACTCCGCACTCGGCGCACCGGGCGGCCGCCGGGCTGTGCCTGGAGGCCGGGCGGAACGTGCTGTGCGAGAAGGCGTTCACGGTCAACAGCCGTGAGGCCGGGGAACTCGTGGCGCTGGCGAAGGCGCACGACCGCTTCCTGATGGAGGCGATGTGGATGTACTGCAACCCGCTGATCCGGCGACTGACGGCACTGGTCGCGGACGGGGCGATCGGCGAGGTACGGACGGTGCAGGCGGACTTCGGCCTGGAGGGCCCGTTCCCGCCGGCGCACCGGCTGCGGGACCCGGCGTTGGCCGGGGGCGCCCTGCTCGACCTGGGGGTGTACCCGGTGTCGTTCGCGCACCTGCTGCTCGGCGAACCGGACGGGATGTCGGCGCGAGCGGTGCTCTCGGACGAGGGCGTCGATCTCCAGACGGGTGCACTGCTCTCCTGGGAGAGCGGTGCTCTCGCGTCGGTGCACTGCTCCATCGTCGGCGGCACCGGCACCACCGCCTCGGTCACCGGTTCCCGCGGCCGGATCGACATCCCGGACGGCTTCTTCAACCCCGAATGCTTCGTCCTGCACCGCGACGGCCGCGACCCGGAGGTGTTCGCCCTGGACCCGACCGACGGGCCACGCAACACACTGCGCCACGAGGCCCGAGAGGTCATGCGAGCCCTGCGGGCCGGCGAGACCGAATCCCCCCTCGTCCCCCTCAACGGCACCCTCGCGGTGATGCGCACCCTGGACGGCCTACGAGAGCAGATCGGCGTGCGCTACCCCGGCGAGCTCTGAAGGGCGCCCGAACTGAAAGCGCCAAAGGGGCGCGGGGCTGTATCTGATATGCGGCTCCGCCGCGTGGGCGCGACCAGCCCCAACGGCGCCGCACCCGGCCAACGACGCAACGCAGCCCTCCCAGCGGAGCGCCTACGCTGCGACCCCATGAACACCAAGCAACCAAAGATCGCCGTGGTCACCGGCGCCGGTTCCGGTATCGGCCGGGCCGTGGCCGCGGAGCTGCTGCGGGCCGGCTGGTCAGTGGCGCTGGCCGGACGGCGCCCGGCGACGCTGGAGGAGACGGCCGCGCTGGTGCCCGAGGGCGACTCGGTCGCCGTACGGACCGACGTCTCACAACCCGACGACGTGACCGGGCTGTTCGCGGCGGCCGTGGACCGGTTCGGGCGGGTTGACCTGCTGTTCAACAACGCGGGGATCAACGGCCCTCGCGAGGTGCCGGTCGAGGACCTGTCCTACGACGCCTGGCGGCACGTCGTGGACACCAACCTCAACGGGGCGTTCCTGTGCGCGCAGGCGGCGTTCCGGCAGATGAAGGCGCAGGAGCCGCAGGGCGGGCGGATCATCAACAACGGGTCCGTCTCGGCGCACACGCCCCGTCCGCGCTCCGTCGCCTACACCGCGACCAAACACGCGCTGACCGGCCTCACCAAGTCGCTGTCCCTCGACGGGCGCCCGTACGGCATCGCGGTCGGGCAGATCGACATCGGCAACGCGGCGACGGACATGACGGCCCGGATGCAGACCGGCGCGCTGCAGGCGAACGGGGAGATCGCCCCGGAACCCGTGATGGACGTGGCCGACGTGGCGCGGACCGTGCGGCACATGGCCGAGCTGCCGCTCGCGGCGAACGTGCAGTTCGCGACGGTGCTGGCGACGGCGATGCCGTACGTGGGCCGGGGCTGAACCGCCGTTCAGTCGGACAATCCACAACCTGCACAAGCGGAATGCAGACGTCCGCGATATCGCGGCCGGTAACGGGCCTATGCTCAACTCTCCTCCACCAGAACTTCACAGTTGAGGCTCTGGCATTCCGCCGACCACACCGAGGGGGGAGGCGGCAGCCGTTCCACCGGACCGGGGTGGGGGTGGACCCGCGTGGGACCGCGGGTACGCACCGGTGGGTGGAGCGGCTGCCGCGTGACGTCAGCTGGCCGTCGTGTCGTCCGAGCCGACGGGCGCGTCACCCGAGCCGGGGACGGCAGCGGCGCCGGCACCTGCCGCCCGCCGCCGTCGGCGCAGCACCCACGCCCCCGCGCCCGCGCCCAGCAGCGCGAGCGTCGTCGCCCCGCCCTCCGCGACCCGCCACGGCGACGGTCCCGACGACCCGGAACCGGCCGCCCCGGCCGCCCCCGCGGCCCCCCGCCCCTTGGACGGCGACGGACTCGCACTCGCCCCGCCCTCGCTGAGCGGATCCACAAGGAGGCCCACCGACTGCGCTGCCGAACCGCCCTTCCCGAAGCCCCAGTCGAGCAGTGCGGCGGTCTGCTCGTACACGGCGTTGGTGGCGGGGGCCGGGTGCATCACGGTGACCAGCAGGGTGCGGCCGTCCCGGGTGGCGCCGCCGGTGAAGGTGTTGCCGGCGTGGCTGGTGTAGCCGTTCTTGACGCCGAACAGGCCCTTGTAGACGTCGAGCCCCCAGGCGCCGGTGAGCAGGCGGTCGGTGTTCTGGATCTGGAAGGTCTTCTTGCCGCCGGCCGGGAAGTTCGCGGTCCGCGTGCCGCAGTAGCCGCGGAAGTCGTCGTTCTTCAGCCCGTGCCGGGCGAAGAGGGTCAGGTCGTACGCCGACGAGAGCTGGCCCGGGTGGTCGAAGCCGTCGGGGCTGACCACATGGGTGTCGAGGGCCTGCAGGTCGGCCGCCTTGGCCTGCATCTCGGCGACGGTCCTCGCGATCCCGCCGTTCATGTGGGAGAGCACGTGCACGGCGTCGTTGCCGGAGCGCAGGAAGACGCCCTGCCACAGCTGCTCGACGGTGTAGGTGAGGCCGGGCTTGATGCCGACCAGGCTGGAGCCGGCCGGGACGTCGGAGATGTCCGAGTCCTTGACCTTGTAGCGCTCGGTCCGCTCGAACTTCTTCAGCACGGTGTCCGCGAACAGCATCTTCAGGGTGGAGGCGGGCGCCAGCCGCCGGTGCGCGTTGTACGAGGCGAGCACCTCGCCGCTGTCACAGTCGGCGACCAGCCAGGCGCGAGCGGTGATCTTCTTGAGCAGGCCGGCGGCTCCGCGTACCTGTATGCCGCCGCGGGCCAGCCGTTCGCCGCCTATGACGGTGGCGGCCGAGGCGGGGGCGGCCGAGGCAGGGGCCGCCGCGGACAGGGGAAGAGCGGCGGCCGTCAGTCCGAGGGCGGCACGCCGGGTCAGCCGAGAGGAATCGCGCATCCCGGGACCGTACACCGCAGGCCACCGGGGCTACCTGGCAGTACCCCTCGCCCCGCCTGGAATTTGCTGTCTTATGAAAGTTTGCTAAGACCTCCCCTTTTCTCAGCTCTGACACATGTTTTACCCAGGGCTGCTCAAAGGTTCCTCCCTAACTTGAGCTCGCGTCCACAGCGGGCGCCAAGAACCTTCGAGGAACGGGATGTTTGGCATCTATCTCAAGCGCGAGCTGGGCCGCAGAAAGAAGGCTGCCCTGGTCATCGCTCTGGGTCTGGCGCTCGGTATCGCGCTGGTCATCACGGTCAACTCGGTGTCGGCCGGCATGACTCAGGCGCAGGACAAGGTCCTCAAGTCGCTGTACGGCCTCGGGACCGACATGACGGTCACCAAGGCCCGTACGGCGCCGACCTCGGGCAGCTCAGGCGGCCCGAACTTCAAGTTCGACGCCAAGTCCAGCAGCAGCTCCACCCAGAGTTCGGACCGGGTGCAGACGCAGGGCGGTCAGGCCCTGAAGTCGTCCCTGGTGACCCAGGTCGCCGGCCAGAAGGGCGTGGAGAGCGCGGTCGGAGCGCTCTCCCTCAACGTCACCAAGGTCGACGGCTCCTTCACCCAGGGCAAGGCGAAGTCCTCCACCAGCGGCAGCAGCAGCACCAGCGGCGGCCAGGGGCAGCCGGGCGGCGGCACCAGCAGCTCGGGCGGTGCGCCGCAGGTCCAGGGCGGCGGCGCCAACTTCAACGTCAACAGCTACTCCGTGGCCGGCGTCGACGTGGCCCACCAGGGCCTCGGCCCGCTGTCCACCATGAAGATCACCACGGGCAAGACCTTCACCTCCACGCAGACCGGCGCCAAGGTCGCGGTGGTCAGCAAGTCGTACGCCAAGGAGAAGAAGTACAAGGTCGGCTCGACCTTCAAGATCTCCAGCACCAAGTTCACCGTCATCGGCATCGCCACCCCGGACAGCAGCGAGTCCGACACCGACGTGTTCGTCCCGCTGAAGGTCGCGCAGACCCTCGGCGACGCCAAGAACCAGGTCACCACGATCTACGTCAAGGCGACCGACTCCAAGCAGATCTCCGCCGTGAAGAAGGAGATCACCGCCAACATCTCGGGTACGACGGTCACCACCTCCGCCGACCTGGCGTCCACCGTCTCCGGTTCCCTCTCCACCGCCTCCAGCCTGGCGACCAGCGTCGGCAAGTGGCTGTCCATCGCGGTGCTCGCGGCGGCCTTCCTGGTGGCGGCCCTGCTGACCTCGTCCGCGGTGTCCCGCCGGGTGCGCGAGTTCGGCACCCTGAAGGCGCTCGGCTGGCCCTCGCGCAACGTGACCCGCCAGGTGGTCGGCGAGTCCATGGTCAACGGCCTGATCGGCGGCGCCCTCGGCATCGCCCTCGGCGTCGGCGCGGCCTACGCGGTCACCGCGATCAGCCCGAAGCTCACCGCCCAGCTGGGCAGCACCGGCGGTGGCGGTGCGGGCGGCGGCCCGGGCGGCGGCGGTCCCGGCCAGCAGGCCTCCCAGAACACCCTGGAGATCGCGCTGTCCGCGCCCGTCTCCCTCACCACCATCGCGCTCGCGGTCGGCCTCGCGGTCACCGGCGGTCTGATCGCCGGCGCGATGGGCGGCTGGCGGGCCTCCCGGATGCGCCCGGCCGACGCCCTGCGCAGCGTCGCGTAACACCCCGCCCCCGAGCCGGGGCGCCGCTTCCACTCCCCCCGGGACGCGGCGCCCCCACCCCCTTACAGCACCCAGTGGAGAACCCATGTACAGACTCACCGGAGTCACCAAGCGCTACACGCGGGGCAAGGAGACGGTCGAGGCGCTGCGCGGCGTCGACCTGGCCATCGAGGACGGCGACCAGCTCGTCATCCAGGGCCCGACCGGCGGCGGCAAGTCGACCCTGCTCCAGATGATCGGCGGCCTGGACCGCCCGACCGAGGGCAGCGTCGAACTGGACGGCGTCGACCTCGCCCGGATCAGCGAGACCAAGCTGACCCGGCTGCGCGCTGAGAAGATCGGCATCATCTTCCAGTCGTTCAACCTGATCCCGACCCTCACCGCCCAGGAGAACGTCGAGACGGCCCTCGTCCCGCTCGGCATCAAGCCGGCCGATCGCCGTGAGCGGGCAGCGGAGGCGCTGCGCTCGGTGGGCCTCGGCGAGCGCCTCACGCACGCCCCCGCCGAGCTCTCCGGCGGCCAGCAGCAGCGCGTCGCGATCGCCCGCGCGCTGGTGAAGAAGCCGAAGGTGCTGCTCGCCGACGAGCCGACCGGCAACCTCGACGAGGGCACCCGCGACGACATCATGGCCCTGCTCGAAGGCCTGTGGCACGAGTACGGCCTGACCTTCATCATGGTCACCCACGACTCCTCCATCGCCCGCCGCGCCCCGCGCCTGGCCACCATCAAGGCCGGCCAGATCACCCTCACCGAGCAGGGCGACGGCCGGCGCTTCGCCCAGCAGGCGGCGGGGTACGGCGACCAGCAGCAGGCGGCGTACGACCAGCAGCCGTACGTGCAGCAGCAGTACGGCGGTGGCCAGGGCTACTGACCGACGCAGGTGAGCGGCACGGGGCCGCTCACCGTCCGAGGAGCCGGTCGATCTCGGCCAGCTGCTCGGCGGTGAGCGGCCCCTTCGCCATCGCGCCGGCGTTCTGCTCCGCCTGGGCGACCGACCGGAAGCCGGGGATGGGGACCGTCCGCGGGCTGCGCGCCCAGATCCAGCCGAGGGCGCCCTGGGCCAGGGTCCGCCCGCCGCTGGTGAGGACCTCGCGCAGGGCCTCGATCCGCTCGACCCACGCGGGATCGGCGCCGTCGCCGTCCCCGAACCCGGGCAGCCAGGCCGGCGGCCTGCTGCGGATGTCGCCGGCCGTGGCCGCCGCTCGCCGTCCGCCGAGCAACCCCATCGCAAGCGGACCGCGGTTGATACTCGCGAGCTCCAACTGCGCGCTCAGCGCGATGAGTTCCGGCGCGTCCTGAAGCACGTTGAGGGTGTGCTGCACGGCCGTGCAGTGCGCCCCTTCGGCGAAGACGGCGGCGCGGGCGGGATCGTCGGTGCTCCAGCCGTAGGCGCGGATGAGACCCTCTTCGGTGAGTTCCTCGCAGACATCACGCAGTTCGGCGGCGCGGGCCGGGTCGGCGTCCGAGAGGTGAAGCTGGTAGAGGTCGACGTGGTCGGTGCCGAGGCGGCGCAGGGAGGCGGTGAGGGCGCGACGGACGTAGGCCGGGGAGTCGTCGTGCCCGGTGAGCGTCCGGCTCTCCTCGTCGAAGACGTTGCCCCACTTGGTGGCGACGACGACCTCGTCCCGCCGCTTGCCGAGGGCACGGCCGAGGACGCGCTCGCTGTGGCCGGCGCCGTAGGTGTCGGCGGTGTCGAAGAAGGTGACGCCGAGGTCGAGGGCGCGGTGGACCGCCCGTACGGACTCCTCGTCGTCGACCTTGCCCCAGCCGAGCGGCTGCCCGGTGGCGTCCTGCCACTCACCTCCGATGGCCCAGCAGCCGAAGCCGAGCGCGCTGACCCGGATGCCGGAACGTCCCAGGGTCCTGGTGGTGCTGTCGTGTTCCATGCCCCAGACGCTAGAAGTTGAAGTGCGCACGAAGACAAGGGAATTACCGGACCCGCCGCCCTGCCGCTACGCCTGCCCGGTCTCGAAGCGGGAGATGCGGCCGTCGTCCTCGACCGTGAAGTCCCAGCGGGTGACCATCTCGCCCCAGGTGTCGTTGCGGTAGTGGGCGACCAGGGAGCGGCCGCCGTTGGACTCGTTGTCGACGTCGATGTGGCCGTTGGAGGAGAAGATCTCCCGGTCGATCCAGTCGTCGAGGTTCCGGTCGGAGCCGTCGTCGGCCATGGTCGCGTCCGGGGTGAGCAGGCCCCGGAAGCGCTCGCGGTCGCTGGCGTTGACGGCGGTGACGAAGGCCCGGACGGCGGGGTCGCTGAGCTTGGCAGTCTTGATCGTCATGTCAGTCAGCGTCACATCGGTCCCGGTGGCCCGCCACCCGAACGGCGGCGCGGGCGGGCCGACCGGGTGGCGCGGGTGCGACGGTGGAGACCCGCGTTCCGCTGTCGCCGATGGGAGCACTCCGTGACCTGCTACGACCGACGTGACGTAGGCCTGCTGCTGCTCGGCTGGGGACCGGCGGGGTGCTGGCGGCGCACGGCGCGCAGAAGCTGTTCGGCTGGTTCGGCGGGGGCGGGATCGAGGGCACGGGCCAGTTCATGGAGTCGGTCGGGTACGCGCCCGGGAGGCAGAGCGCGCTGGCGGAGGCGGGCGGCGGGAGCCTGCTGGCGCTGGGCCTGGCGACGCCGGCGGCGGGTGCGGCGGCGGCCGGGGCGATGGCGGGAGCGGCGGCCCTGCACATGCCCAACGGCTTCTTCGCGGCGGAGGGCGGCTACGAGTACGCGGCGAGTCTGGGCCTGGCCGCAACGGGCCTGGCGGTGACCGGCCCCGGGCGCCTCTCCCTGGACCACGCGTTCGGCCATGTCTTCGACCGGGGGTGGATGGTGCCGGCGGCGCTGGGGGTGACGGCGGCGGCGACGGCGGTGGTGATCGGCGCGCGGAACCGGCGGGTGCGGCGGGCCAAGGAGGGCGAGCAGGAGTCGCTGTTCGAGGAGTAGCCGTGGGTGGGGGCGGGGCGGGCTTGCCGCCATGACGGAACGCGGACATCGCCTTGTACGCCCCTGTGCCTGAAGTTCTCCTGAACCTCGGGCTTGAGCCGCGAGTGGTGGCAGCTCCCTGCCATCATGTCGCCGTGATCACCGTGGACTCCGCAGGCGTTCCCGACCAACCGCTTCGCGCCCGGCTGAAGAGTCTGCTCAGCGGCATCCGGCCCTGGGATGACCAAGAGCGGACACACCTTGCCGAAACCGCTGAATGGATCACCAGCGGGGCGCCCCTGTACACCATCTACGTCGGGCGCGATTCCGTCCTCGGATCACCGGGCGGGGTCGACACGCGCGCGATGACGCTCTGCAAGATCTTCTGAGCGCCTGACACGCGCCGCTTGGACCTCCATCACGAACCGCACGGATGGGGTCCTCCGACTGCGAAGTGGGCTCGAACCATCACCGACCGCACTCAGCCCCGGGCCGGGAACCTGTCACTCGCCGCAGCAGGGCGAGCCGAGCGAACCGACGCCGAACCTGCAGGCCGCGTACGGCACGGTGGTCCGCGTCGGGCAGTACGAGGCGCTCACCTGTGTCCTCGCGGGCCGTGCGCCAGTCGGTCGGGGCGCGCTGCCAACGCTCCCCGCAGCCGTGCACACCATTGAGGCCCGTGGGCGTGAGCTCCTGCTCATCGAGGCGCTGACCGCCTCGTGGGGACGGAACCTCGTACGCCTGCACAGAAGACGGCCTGGGCCGGTCTTGAGTTCTGACTCCGCCCGGAGGCCTGGGAGTTGGCAAGATCCGGTGTCCGAGCTTTGCGCTAGGCTTGCCATTCGCTGCGCACCTTCCCGGAGGGTACTCGGCGGAGCCGCGGTCCAGTCCGCTGGTCGTGAGTGACGGATGGTGAATCCACCACGTGGACCTCACTTAGGTGAGGGCGGATGCCCGGTAGGGCGATCCCTGCCATTCCGAACTCACAACCTGGAGTGGCCCTTCATGGAACCGGTCGAGTACAAACCTGCGCGTCGTTCCTGGATCCGCGAGATCCTGGTCGGCGCCGCCGCCGGAGTCGTCTCCAACCTTGTGTTGGAGGCGCTGGCGGCGGCAGCGCACCTGCTCGTCTGAGGCAGGCATGTGGCGGGCCCGGCGAGCCCGCCACTCCTCTCAGAAGAGAGGTGGCTGCTCAGGGCGGGTCTGGTTCTGCTTCTTCTTCCGGTTGCGGGCACGGTTGCGCTTCCCCTTCGGTCGGGGAAGGTGAGGGACTCTGGCTATGGGCGGAAGGTTCTCCCACGTGGGTCGCAGGCCGTGTATCTGCACGTCACCGACGACCTCCTTCAGGTAGGCCTGCGTCTCCTCGTCCGTGGAGTAGAGGACGGTCGCACGGCTCGCCCGGGTCATGAGGACGTGGTACGCGTGCCGGACGCACCGAGCGAAGTCCTCCTCGCTCAGGTTCTTCCATCGCAGCCTGGGGTCGAAGGAACCGGGGACAGCGACACGCTTGACCCCCGCTTGCGGGTCCTTGCGCGCCTTGCCGCGCCGGAAGACCCAGCGGCCGTCGCGGCGCACCATGTCCTCGCCCATGATCACGCCGCACCAGTCCCACTCCAGGCCCTGTGCGGTGTAGACGCAGCCGATCTGGTTGATTCCGGCCGGGTCCACCGACCAGATCTTCGAGGGAGGCACGGTCCCGTTCTCGCACCAGCTGCCGCTGTCGGCGTTCCAGGGCTGATGCCAGCCGCCGATGCGGACGTCCGCCTCCAGCCATCTCCCCTTTCCCTTGCCCCGCGGTTTGGTCCAGGGCCAGCAGAAGCCAGCGACCATGCGTGCCGAGGCGCCGGCATCGAACTCGGTCCTGATAATCCGCTCCAGCTCCTCCGGGCTGTCGGCGACCTCGACGTGCATCAGCCCGTCAGGGGTCCAGGTCCGCGGTTCGTCCCCTGTCAGTCCCACAAGGTCCTGCACCCAGCGCACGTATCCGTCGCTTCCCCCGCAGCGGTACTGGTCGGTGAGCTCGTGACGGGCCGGCACGAGGCCGCGGGCCTTGGCCGCGTCCTCGATCAGGTCGACGGTGCCCACCTCGTTCGGACGAACCGTCTGGCTGCCGTCCAGGAAGAACACGGTGAGACGGGAGGCATCCAGCAGCTCGTCCACCTGAGGTTTCGTTCCCTGCCGCTCGGCCGGCAGGTAGCGGTTGGTGGTGCGGTCCCGCAGGCGGTGGGCCTCGTCGCAGATGAGGACGTCGAGAGGCGGCTCGGGTGGCGTGACGAAGTTGCTGAAGTAGGTGAAGCTCTCCTTGAACTCCTTGTCGCCGTAGCCGACGTGCTCCTGCAGCGCGCCGTTGAAGGCCCGGCTGCCGCTCGCGTACTTGACCGTTCGTCCGGCAGCTTCGAACTCCGCCTTGAGTTGCAGTCCGACAGCGCTCTTTCCCGTGCCCGCCCCACCCGTGATGATGAAGACGGCACGGCGGTCATCCGCCAGGAGGGCCGGCTGGTCAGGGTCATCGAGGATGAGCGACGCCTTGAGCAGCACGTCCTCGGCAACCTCCTTCTGCTTGCCCCGCAGCGCGAATACGGTGTCCTCGCCACGTGACCTGATCATTGCGTCGAGGAGCGGCGTGTTGCGGAGGTTCATGCCTCTCAACAGGAGTTCGGCTGCCGAGTCGCCGCCTTCTTCCGCGAAGTGCTCGCGCAGGTCGGTGAGCAGCCTGTCGCGACGGTCCTTGGTGTAGGTGCGCGCGTACGGCCCCATGGGTGCATCGACGGTCAGCAACGGCTTCACGGATTCCTCTGTGGCATTGTGCAGATACGTGAAGCCACCGCACTCGATGCGATGCCCGGCCAGCGGGCCCTTGTCGCCGATGAAAAGCTGGAAGTACTCGCCCAGTTGTAGGGCCGGGTGCCGTTTCGGCTCGGAGATTCCCGGAACGTAGACCAGTTCGGCCGTGGCCTGCTCGACTCTCGTGACCGTCGACCACCGTTTCAACTCCACGAGTTGGAACGACGGACGGTGGGTCTTTGGGTGGTAACCGGCGAGCACCACGTCGATGAGTCGCTGGTCGCTCGGATTCTCGGGCTCATCGACGGTCGCGCCGCATTCGACGATCATCTCCACACTGCCGCGACCTGCCTCGATGAGGTCGTTGGCCAGTTCGACCAGGCTTTCCGCCCAAGCCTCTCGTTCGGTGAGCGAGGCATCGGTCCCCCGGAAGTGCTTCCACCTCGCCGCGAGGTGGGGCACCATCCGGCGCCGCGAGTTCAGAGCGAGCAGGTCCTGCGCAGACAGCCTCAGCAGGAGCATGGACACGAGGTGGTTCCCCCAGGGCACGAGTGACTCGTGCGGGTGGGGGCGTGTCCTCGCATGGGGGAAGCCCGTCGGGCCGCAATTGGTACGGCGATCTTAGAGAGCGCGGCAGCTCACGCGAGCCCCTCCCACCAACTCATGGCATGTGTCAGCGGCAAGTTGGCGGAAAAGCTGTGGGTTGAGGCCGGTCGTTCACGCCGTGACGGCCACGCGCTGCGCAGCACCCACCAGCTCCCGCAGTTTCTCCTGGGTCTCCCGGTCCGTGGAGTAGAGGACCGTGCCGACCATTCCGCGGGTCAAGAGCACCTTGTACGTGTTGCGGATCAGGCGGTCCACGTCGGCGTCGGGCGTCGAGCGCTTGAACACCGGATCCTTGGACGCCGTGCGGTCCGTCACCCAGCGGTCGCCGCGCCAGACCAGATCGGGGCCGATGATGACGCCGGACCAGTCGTACTCGAAGCCCTGAGCTGTGTAGACGCAGCCGACCTGTCCGAAGCCCGCCGGGTCGGTGGCCCACAGGGCGGCCGGGGGCGCGCCGGAAACGGAGCGGTCACCGCGCAGGTTCCAGGGACGGGCCCAGCCACCGATGACGACGTCGGGCGGGAGCGGATCGCCGGGCTTGGGTTCCGGGGACCAGCGCCAGCAGTAGCCCGCGGAGATACGGGCGCCGTAGCCCTGGGTCCGGCGGGCTTCGAGGAAGGCTTCCATCTCCTGCGGGCTGTCGGCGACCAGCAACTGCATGCGGTCGTCGGGTTCCCACACGACCGGGCCGCCCGGCTCCAGGCCGAGGAGACGGACCACCCAGCGCAGGTAGGCGTCGCTGCCGCCGCAGCGGAACTGGCTGTCCAGCGGGACGACGCTGCAGGGGATGCTCCGCTTCGCCGCTGCCGCCTTGATCTCGGCCACGGTGCCCATCTCGCCGGGGCGGACGACCTGGTGCTCGTCGAGGAAGAAGACGGGCACGTGGGCGACGTCGATGAGTTCGTCGATCTGCGCCCTGCCGGTACGGTTCTCCGCGCGGGTGTAGCGGTTGGCCGAGGTCTCCCGGATGCGGTGTGCCTCGTCGCAGATCAGGGCGCCCAGGCTGTTCTTCTCGGTCGTCATGAAGCTGTTGAAGTACTTGAACAGGTCCTGGACTTCCCGCTTGCGGGCTCCGGCAACCTTCCGCATCGTCTTCGTGAACGACTGCGAGCCGGTGGCGTGCAGCGCCGGAACCCCGCGCCGGTAGAGCTCGCCGAGCAGTTGGAGAGCGATCACGCTCTTGCCGGTGCCGGGGCCGCCCGTGACGATGACGACCTCCTTGTGGTCGGCCCGCTTCGCCTTCTCCACCGCGTTGAGCACCATGCGGTACGCGACCTGCTGCTCGTCCAGGAGGACGAACTGTGTGCGCTCGCGCACCTCCTCAGCGGCCACGGACATGAGCTGCCTCGACGGCACCGTGGCTCCTGCGTGGAGTTCGTCCGCCGCCCGGACCCCCGGGTGCTTGTCGCTCAGCCTCGTACGAAGGTGGTCGAGGAGGGCCCCGCGGCGTTCCGCGGTGAAGAGCAGGCCTTTGCCGTCGCGCTCGATCTCCCGCAGCCCGGCCACGCCGAACTCGGTGGCGTTGTGCAGATATGCCACTCCGGCCACCCGGTGCCCGTGGTCGGACACCGCCCCGTTGAAATTGACCAGGTATTCGCAGTAGCGGCGCACCTGCTCGATGGGGTTGAGAACCGGTTGGGCATAGGCGTCGACGTGACAAAGGGAGGGGTCGTCCTCTTGGGGCATTGCCTGGCTCCACTGCTTCAGTTCCACCACGACGTAGGACGGCTCCCCTGTGACCGGATGCACTCCGGCGAGGACGACGTCGGCGCGCTTGCTGTTCAGCGGGAGCGAGTACTCCAGCATGACCTCCACGTCGCCCAGGCCGGCGTCGTTGAGTGCGGCAGCCAGGACGGGGATGCTGCGCTCCCAGGAACGCGCCTCCGAGACGCCGGGCCGATAGCCGTGCATGTGGACGAAATTGTCGGTGAGGTGCAGGAACAGCGAACCGTCGAGTGCCATGACGGCGACCGTTTCCGCGGACGCGCGGAACAGCAAGGACTTCCCCCAGGCAGCACGAAAAGACTCGTGCGGGTGGGGGCATGTCCTTCGAGACTCCACCGGGGTGGAGCGGAAGCCCGTCGGGCCGCGTTGACGACGTGTTCGAGGGTACCTGGCGGTACTGACCGTCGTACCGCTGGTCGCAGTGGCGGCGGCAGACGCCTTGCCTGATCTCCGCTGCCAATGCCAAGACGCTGCGTCCGCGCATGAAGGGTGGTGCGTTGCGTGGAGGCGCCCGGCGGGCGCCTCCACGCGCCCTGTCCCCGTGGTGCTGCGCGCGGGAGGCTTTCCGCCCCGAGGGGATTCCCTGGACGGGAACGCCGGAGAGGGGATGGGGGACGGGATGACTGGTGCGACAGGTATCGAAGTCGGCCGGGATGTCACCGGGCAGATCGCGGTCGGACACCATGTGATTCAGGTGGCGGGCAGTTATTCCACGGTCACCGTGGTGCAGTCGGACCAGCTGCCCACCCCGGTTCCACGGCAGGACGTGACGCTGCTACCGCGCCCAGCCCTGGACATCGTTGGGCGCGAGGACGAGACGGCCGACCTCGTCCGGATGGTGGAACGAAGTGGCCCGGTGCAGCTGCACGGGGCCGCCGGCATCGGCAAGAGCACGCTGCTGCGCAGGGTGGCGCATCGCATGGCCGAGGACGGGCAGCGGGTCGTCTTCCTGTCCGCGACCGGACGCGAGCTCGGCGACGTGCTCCAGGACATCTTCGAAGCATGCTACGAGGCGCCCGGCTACCGGCCGGGCCGGGCTGAGCTGCGTGCCCTCATGACCGGGCACGAATTCCGACTCCTACTGGACGATGTCGGCTGTCCGGCAGAGGAATTGGACGAACTGCTCGACGCCGCCCCGTCCGCCTCCTACCTGATGACGACCACGGAGCGCACCCTGTGGGGCGAGGGCCTTGCCAGGCGTTTGGGCGGACTGGCACAGGCGGACTCCCTTGAGCTGCTGGAACGGACCCTGGCACGGGATCTCGACACCGACGAGTTACCGGCCGCGAAGTCGCTGTGGCGGCTGACCGAGGGTGCCCCGCTGCCGCTGCTCGCCGCAGCCGCAGTGGCCGACCGGTCCGGGGGTCCGCTGCCTCGTCCGGCCCAGGTCGCGGAACTGCTTCCGCTGGTCGTCGAGCGGCTCTCCGCGCGCGAGCGCGCAGTCAGGCGGATCCTGGCACTGGCCGGCGAGGGGGGCGCCGGCCCAAGTCTCCTGTCGATGCTCCTTCCTCAGTGGACTGACGGCGAGCCCGACACGGCGCGTGGCCTGGACGACATGCGCAACGTCTGCGACCGGCTGGTGACGGCAGGCCTGGCTGTGGAAACGGATCACGGCTACCGACAGGCGCCAGGTGTGCCGCGCGAGACCCGCGCCGGGTCCGAGGCGGACGCGGACGAGCTGGTGACCCTGTGCGAACGCCTGCGGCACTGGGTGGCCGAACCGGAGCGAACCCCGGTCGACCTCGCGGCACAGGCCGGGCTGATCGCGGGCCTCGTCGACGCGGTCACGGCGGCAGGACACCCTGCGCCCGGTGCACGGCTGGCCCGGACCGCTGCCCCGGGCACCGCGCTCTCGCTGCGTATGGGCGCCTGGGGCCGGATCCTGGAGCGGGGAGGCGCAGCGGCCCGGAAGGCAGGCGACCGCCCCCTGATCGCCTACTTCACCCATGAGGACGGCATCCGCCGGCTGGTGACCGGAAAGCGCATCGCCGCCGCGGCGGCACTCACCCTGGCGGCCACACTGTGGCGCGAGCTCGGCGACCAGGGCGGGGCGCACGCAGCCGAGCACGGCACGTCCCTGTGCCACCCCGGCTCTCTTCAGACCGCCGTCGGCCAGCACGGCGGTGGGCACACCGCGTCTCACGATCCCACCTCGTCAGCCGGTCGAGCCCCGGTCCACGGCCATGGTCCGGCAACCACCGCCAAGGCGACAGCCTCGAAACTGGGCATCGGCGCCAAACTGGTCCTGGGCGGCGGTCTGGCTGCCACCGTCGCGGGCGGCACCGTGCTCGGGTTGCACAGCGGCGGCGAGGACACCGTGCCGGTCAGGGTCCACGTCATCACCTCAGCCCTGAGAGTCACCATGCCCGGCACACCCCAGGCAGGCTGCCGCCAGGACGCGTCCGGCACCGACTGCACGACCGTGGTGAAGACGGCCAAGGGCCGCAAGGGCCCGGTGTCCGTGGACCCGGCGGGAACCTTGCCGGCCGGCACCAGAATCCTTTACTGGGGGTGCGAGGAAGGCCCGGCGGCCTCCTCGTGCACGATCACCGCCGACAAGGCGAAGACGGTGTGTGTCTCCACCGACGGCTCCGAAGACGCGAAGGGCCGCGCCATCTGTGGGCGTCCCAGCCCCTCGGACGCGATGCCCGTCACGTATCCCTACGTGATCTCGATGCCCAGCAACTGGCGGGTGACGGTCACCGGTGCGGCCGGCAAGTGTTTCCACGACACCTTCGATGCCCATGCCACGCGCGACAGCAGCGGGTCGAGCGCGTGTGGTCCATTCCGGCTCGCCGTCGGCGACAGCGTCCGGCTGACCGCGGTGATCGACGGACCCGACCCGTACAAGTCCCTTCGGTTCGGGCAGCCTGAAGCGTACGACACCACGCCGGTCTGGTACGGATGCGACGAAGGCCGGCGCTCCGCCACCTGCACGTTCACGATGACAGACAAGCGGATCACCGCCTTCAAGGCGTGGCAGAAGAGCAGTGACGCCCAGAACGGGCAGAACCTGCCGCTCGCCGCATGCGTCACCACCTCGCACGACCTTGAGGACGCGTCAGGCACCGACGTATGCGAAGCCGTCACCTCCGGCGGGAGCTGGACCAGCCTCCCGACTCAGCCCCGGTACTGAGGAACCACTCCATGCAGCATGAACAGCCTTCGGACGGACAGCACGTCACCATCCGTGTCGGCCGGGACGCGACCGGTCAGATCACGGTCGGCCACCACGTCACCGCCGAACAACACCAGACCACCACCGTGACACCGGCGACGGAGCCGGTCGTGGACGGGGCGGACCTGCCGACGGCCATCGCCGGACTTCGCAACCTGATCGAGACCGCGGGACTCGACGCGAACGTCGCGGCCGACGCACTGGCCAAACTCGACGAACTGGAGGAGGCCGTCACCGCCGACGTACCCGACCTGGCGACGATGGAGCACGTCCAGGGCTGGTTCCGGCGCCGCCTGCCCCCGCTCGCCGACGCGGTACGACACTTTCTGCTCGGCCCGCTGGTCACCAGCACGGTCTCGGCAGCGGGTGACGAACTGGCGCAGGAGCTCACCCGACGGCTGGGCGGCTGACCGGCCGGGAGGGAAGCACGGGGCTAGTCGCTTGCACCGTCGCAGCGGCCGCACCTGCGCATCAGCCTCTCCACCCCGAGCCAAGGGCGGAGCCCGACACGTCGGTGCCGGACGGGTCGACATGCACGCGAAGCCTCTGCCGGAGACGGTTCTCATGGTCGAAACCCCATCTACCCTCACCCGCCGGCCGGGCCAACTGCCCAACCCAAGCGCGAGAGGAAGGTCAGGTGTGAGGCGGTGAACGCGCGTACACGACCAGTCACTCCGTCCAGGCAGCCTGGGCGCCGTCGGCGCCGCAAATCCAGATGCCCCGCGCGTCACGACAACAGCGGCGCGCAGCCGCGCCGTACCCAACTGCTGTATCCCATCGACCGAACGGCGTCCTCCCCCGTCAGTTGGTGTCGTCGACGAGCCGGGAAGGACCAGAAGTGCGGGAATGGACCTGGCCCTTCCCGGTCGCCGCTCCATGGTCGGCCGTGAGGCACGCGGCCTCGATAGGGCCTAACAGCCCCTTCCCTCGCCGCCGATAGGGTCGAACGGCCCTTCTTCGCGCCGCTGAGCGGACATGCGCGGCATGCGCGACAGGCGGCTCACCTCACCCCGCGCCGCGGCCGTACGCCGCGGGGAACCGACCGGCCAGGGAACAGCCGCTCGAAGAACCGGTGGCTCGTCAGGCGCTCACCACCCACCGATCGCTTTACGAACCCATGACGAGCCCGGAAGGTTCTACAGAACCCTCGCATCCGTATGTCTGTGTGTGCGGGATCCGAAGAACCGGATCAGGAGACACAGTGCTCGTTTCACGGAAGGCGATGGGAACTCTCTTTGTGGGTGGTGCGCTCAGCATCACCCTCGGCTCCCTCCTCTACCCCTCCATGCTCGGAGTTCAGAAGGTCAGCAGCGCACCCGAGCGGGTCGTCGCCACCCCGGCGACCGGGCCGCTGACGGAAGCCGACCGGGATTTCGTGGTCAAGGTGCGCTCGGCCGGATTGTGGGAGTACCCCGTCGGTCAGAGGGCGTTGAAGAAGGGGACGACGAAGGCGGTCAGGAGCGTCGGGGAGCATCTGGTCGACGGGGATGCCGCTTTGGACGCCGTCTGTCGCGATGTCGCCATTCAGTTGGGCATCGCGCTGCCCGACCAGCCGTCGCCACAACAGCAGAGCTTCGAGTCCCGGCTGAACGCGGAAAGCGGCAAGCAGTTCGACACGGACCTGGCCACCACCGTGCGTGCGACGAACGGCCAGTTCCTCACCACGATCGCCAGCGTCCGCACCACCACGAGGAACTCGCTGGTCCGCGCTCTGGCCGACCAGGTCAACGACACCGTGCTGGACCACATCTCCGCCGTGGAGAAGACCGGCATGGTCGACTTCGGTCAGGTCCTCGTGCAGGAAACCACCTCGCCAAACCCTCCGGCCCAGAACCTGACCCCGCCGCCCGCCGTCGCGGGCCAGCCGCAGGTCGTCCTCACTCCGCCGGCGAACAGCACGGTGTCGCCGAGTCCGGCGGTGAGGTGAGGTGAGCACCTGCCCCGAGCCGCCTACGCCGGCCGCGCGGCCGTTGTGTTCGGCCCCGGCCTCCCGAGCTGACCCGCGTCCCGGCGACAAGCTTCGCGTCCAGGTGCTGGCCGCCGTGCTCGGGTGGGAAAAGAGCAGGGTGTCCCGCCAATTGGCACGGATGCGGCATTCTGGCGGCGATTCCCGACCACGACTGACGTGCCGGGCCGCGGGTCATGCCGGTGTCATCAGTGGTCCCCGTCAGAGTCCCGGGCGGACAGGGCGTTCCGGAGCGCCCCGCGCGAGGTGGTGCCGAGTTCCGGACAGACCTGCCACGGGTGGGCGCCGACAGTGCGGTGGGAGGTGAAGAACGGCTCGGCGATCCGCTTGTTCGTCAGAGCGGACGCGGCCGGCTGCGCGATGTCACGTTCCCGCGGCGTGAGTCCCGTGTCTTGGCCGTAGTCCGCGGACGACGCCGGGCGAGGGCCGCGAGCCGGGCAGCCGGTGCCGGCCAGGCGGCGGGCCTGCCCGGCGAGACGCGGTGGCGGTCCTGCCCGTCGGCCCTCACTCGTTGCGTCGTCGGCGGCGATTGCGCGGCGGTCTGCGGAAATGTGGGCCGTGCCAGTCCAGGCACAGGACGGTGGCGTCGTCCTGCGGATGGCCGTCCCAGGCGTCGGTGACCGCGGTGGCCAGAGTACGCACGACCTCGCGCGGGTGCTCGGCGGCGGTGTCACGGATGAGGCCGGGGAGGTCGACTTTTTTTGCCTCGCGTTCCTGCATGCCGTCGGTGTGCAGCACGAGGCGGTCACCGGGGCGCAGGTCGACATCCTGCACCCGGTACGGTCCATTGTGCGTGGCGACGCCGAACGGCAGGTTCACGGCCAGACGCAGTTCGTCGACCGTGCCGTCCCGCAGCCGCAGGGGCCAGGGATGGCCGGCGTTGACGATCTGGGAGCTGGTTCCGTCCAAGGCGATGCGCAGCAACTGGCCGGTGGCGAAGGTCTGTCGGCCGTGGTCGAGGAGGGCCTCGTGGGTCTGGCGGGCCTGTTCGGCGAGGTCGCACCCGGCGCGGCGGGCGCCGCGGGAGGCGTTGACCAGGAGGGTTGCCATGAGTGCGGCGCTGACGTCGTGGCCCATGGCGTCGGTGACGGACAGGTGCAGGGTGTCGTAGTCGAGGGTGTAGTCGTAGGTGTCACCAGCGATGTCGGCGGCCGGTACCAGGGCGCCAGCGAGGGCGAACTCCGGGGCTTCACAGGAAGGGGCCGAGGGCAGGAGCTGGCGCTGGATCTCCGCGGCCAGACTGACCGAGGTGCTGCGGTTGCCCCAGTGGTAGAGGTCGGTGAAGCGGCGGTCGGTGACGATGATGTACGCCAGCGCGTGCGCGGCCTCTTCGACCTGCTCCAGCACCTCCTGGGTGACCTCGGGGAGGAACAGCTCCAGGACACCGAGGGCGTCGCCGCGGTTGGTGACGGGGGTGAGCACCCTGGGCCCGCGCCCGCTCTCCGGCACCTGCACCGTCTTCTGGGTGCGCAGGACCTCGTCGTAGACGCTGTCGTCGAAGGGGACCTCTTCAGCGCGACGCTCCTGGGGTGTAGCCGCCTCCTCGCTCACCCGCAGCAGTCGTCGGCCGACGACGTCGACGAACAGGAACGACACGTAACGTGCCCCGAACCGCTCGCGCAGATTGCGGGCCACGACATCGAGGGAGCGCACCGGCGCGGCATCCTCCGCCGCTGCCAGCACCTCAGCCAGTGCGATCCGATCGCGTGACATACCAGCCTCCCTTCGGTTGAGACTCGTTTTCCCGCTGACACGTGGGGCACAGCCCCGCTGTGACACATGCCTCAACACGTGCGTGCCAGGACAAGGAGGGGCCCCGGATCCGCGTGTGGGTTGATGCGGAGCGGGAGTGTGCTGCGGACGAGCAGGGCAGACACCCCGCACGCGGCCTCACCCGGCCCGCGGCGCCGGGGCGGTCATGTCCGACGGGACCTCGTGGCGGATCTGCCAGGACAACCGCTGGTGGAGCGTGTTCGACCGGGGCTGAATGGTCCCGGCGGCGCCGCACCAGGCCCTGTTCGAGGAGTAGCCGCCGGGTGGGGCAGGGCAGGCTTGCCGCCATGACGGAACAGCGGACACCGCCTTGTACGCCCCCGGGCCTGTGGACCTCCATCGAGGACCTCTGGACCTGGCTGGACGCCAACCGGGCCCACGGCGGCGAGACGGGCCTCGTCCTGCGCATGCTCAAGCTCACCGAGGAGGTCGGCGAGGTCGCCCAGGCCGTGATCGGCGCGACCGGCCAGAACCCCCGTAAGGGGGTCACCCACACCTGGGAGGACGTGCAGGGCGAGCTGTGTGACGTCGTGATCACGGCGTTGGTGGCACTGCGGACACTGACGCCGGATCCGGAGGGGGTGTTCGGGCGGCATCTGGCGGGGGTGGTGGAGCGATCGCTGGGTGCGTCGACGAACACTCACCCCGCGGACGGACCCGCACCCCGTCCTGTCGATCAGACGCCGTGAAGCGCGCTGACCGACGGCGACGGGGCTACCGTGACGACGCATGAGACGCTCCCTGCCGCTGGATGCCGTGCCCCGCCTCACCGGCGCGGCGATCGTCGGATCGGTGGTCGGCGTGGCCGTGGCGCTGGCGACCGACGGAGCCCTGGGCGCACTGGCCGCGATCGCCGCGACGGAACTGTCCTTCGTCCTGGCGGGCTGGGCGGTGCTGTGGCCGATGGACGCCACGGCCACCCACCGCAATGCACGGCGTGAGGACTTCCGTCCCGTGACCGATGAACTCGTGGTGGTCGCGGTGGCCCTGTGCGGACTCGCCGCCATCGTGCTGCTGCTCCTGCGCGGCAAGTCCGACCCCGGCCATGTCGCGGCCGCGACCGCCCTGTGCGGCGTCTTCACGGCCTGGGCCGCGCTGCATCTGATGTACGCCGCCCGTTACGCCTACGTGTACTACGAGTCCGAGGGCGGGATCGACTTCAATTCGGACGACCCTCCGGCGTACCGGGACTTCTTCTACTTCAGCTACAACCTCGGCATGACCTACCAGGTGTCCGACACCGATGTGTCGAGTTCGGCGATCCGGGCGATCGTGCTGCGTCACACACTGCTGTCCTACGTCTTCGGCACCGGCATTCTCGCCACCGCCATCAATCTCGTCGTGGGAATAGTGAGCGGCTGAGGTGGAGACTCCGCGTCAGGGGCGGGCCCGGCGTGGGCCGGTGTGTCCAGGGTAGGAAGGATGCGTCGCAGCGGAGCGGGAAGGCAGGGGTGGGTCATGACGTCGGAGCAGGCCGCCGGGAACGTGGTGGGCGCGGTCGTCGTGTACGACGGGCGTCTGCTGCTGGTGGACGCGGAAAGCGGCTGGGGGCTGCCGTCAGGCACTCCTGAACCAGCCGAATCGGAGACGGCCACCGCGGCACGTCTGGTGTACGAGCTCACCGGATATCTCGTCGACGGCTCGACGTTGCTGCGACCGACGGACACGGCTCCGACGGCCGCGGCTCCGACGGACATGGCTTCGGCGTCCACGGCTTCGACAGGCACGGCTTCGACGGACACCGCTCCGCCGGACACGCGCTCGTTCGTCGTGTGCCAGCTGCTGAGCGAGACCCCGTCCGCGGACGCGCGGCTCGTCCCGGAGCGGCTCCGCTGGTCTCCGTTCGCGGAAGCCATCGCCGCTGGGCTTCCTGCGCCCGTACGTGTCTATCTGGAGGGCCATACGCCCGTGTAGGAGGGCCGGTCTGTGATCACCACCACAGGCCGGGCCTCGAACTTTGCGCGTTCTTCGCCGTCTTGAGGGTGACACAGCGGCCCCTCGAAGGATGAACACGTGAAGACACGACGCACGCGGCGGACGGGCGGCGCAGGTCGGCTCGCCGTCGCCGGCGGTTTCCTGGCCCTGGCCAGTGTGGTTGCGACGGCCCCGGCCGGAAGTGCCTCCCCGCTGCACACCCGGACACCGGACACGCCCTACGTGGCGCTCGGGGACTCGACGGCCTCCGGGCCGGGGATCCCGGATCAGGTGGACCTCAACTGTGCCCGGTCCAACCGGAATTACCCCTCGCTCGTCGCCGCCGCGCGCGACGCCGAGCTGACCGACGTGAGCTGCTCGGGCGCGACGACCGCGCAGATGACGACGGCTCAGGGCACCGCCCCGGCCCAGTTCTCCGCGCTCCGGCGGTCGACGAAGCTGGTCACCCTCAGCATCGGGGGCAACGACATCGGCTTCACCTCGATCATCACGAACTGCGCCGTGCTGGGCGCCACGGATCCGGCCGGTGCCCCCTGCAAGGCCTCCTACGACGCCGACGGTACCGACGGCGTCCAGGAGGCGATCGCGCAGACGGCGCCGAAGGTCGCCAAGGTGCTGCGGGGCATCAGGAAGCGGGCCCCGCACGCCCGGGTGCTGGTCGTCGGCTACCCGGACCTCTTCCCCGCCGACGGCGGCGCCTGCACGAGCCCCACGGCGCCGTTCGCGGCCGGTGACTTCAGCTGGATGCGGGACGGCGAACTCGCGCTCAACGCGATGCTGGCCAGGCAGGCCCGGCGTGCGGGGGCACAGTACGTGGACACGTACACGCCGACCATCGGGCACGACCTGTGCGCGCCCGCCGACGAACGCTGGATCGAGGACCTGCTGCCCCTGCATCCCGGGGCCCCGATCCACCCGAACGCGGCGGGCCACCAGGCCATCGCCGCGGCGGTCGAGCGCACGCTCGACCGGTAGTCGGGAGCGAGCGACGCCCGGCCCGGGGGTGGGCCGGGCGTCGTCGTGTGCCCTTCCGGAACGGCTGCCCGCCCGTCAGAAGATGCCGGTCCGGATCGCGTACGCCACGGCCTGGGTTCTGTTCCTGACCCTCAGTCTCTTCACGGCCTCGTGGATGATGCCCTTGATGGTGCGTTCCGAGTAGCTCATCTTGTCGGCGATCTCAACCGTGTTCATGCCCTCGGAGAGCATGCGGAGCACCTCGATCTCCCGGACCAGTAGGCCGTCCCTGCGGGACAGGTCGGTGAGTGTCTGCTGCCGCTGCTGGTTGCCCAGTTCGGCGATCAGGTGGGCCAGCAGGTCGTCGGGCATCCGGCAGCGTCCGGAGCCGGCCTCGACGACGGCGTCGACCAGCCGGTCGAGGTCGAGGTCGGCCCGGTACAGGAAGCTGGTCAGTCCGTACTCGACGGCCAGCGACAGCTGTCGCTCGGTGATGTGGTCGGCGATCATCACGACCGGGACGGGGGTGCCGGGCGCGCGGGCGGCGTCCTGCCGCAGCACCCTGATCCAGTGGTCGTCCACGGAGCTCAGCAGGAGGACGGACACGTCCGCGTCGGGCAGCCCCTGCGCGGCCAGGAGTCTCACGCGTGCGCTCGATCGCAGGTAGGCGCCGGTGGCGTGTTCCAGGATCGCGTCGCTCGCCCTCAGGACGACGGAGACCGGAACGCTCAGGGCGTCATACATTGCATCCGCTTGGTTCTCAGGCACGTTCGGAAGTCCCCAGACAGAGCCGGCTCGTGGAACTCGATGCGCACCGCCGGCAGCCGGCGGGCCGGCGAGGCGCATCTGCACCATATGGCTCCGGTGAGTCACCGGCTTACGTCAAATGACCCCATGAGACTTACGCCCCTCTGTGCAGATTTGCCACCCTCTAGTCCCTTTGGGGGCAGGGCAGTCGGGGGCGCCGCGGCCGGAACCCCGGCCCGCGCATCGAGGAGCAGGGGGCGGAGGCCGGTCTTCTGGGCTGACGGTCCGGGTCAGGACCGGCCGTTGACGAACGCGTCCAGTGCGGCGGTCAGTTCGGCCGGTTTCTCCAGCGGAACCTCGTGGCCCGCGTCGACGATGCGGGCGACGGCGTCCGGGATGCCGTCGGCCATGCGCAGCATCTGCGACAGCGGGAGCTGGACGTCGTGATAGCCGTGGACCAGGAGGGTGGGTGCCTTGATCTCGCCGAGGCGGTCGAGGACGTCGAAGGCCCGCATGGCGTCGAAGAGCGGCATGACCAGGTCCTCGGGTAGGGACTGGGCCGCCCTGACGTACTTGTCGGCTTCCTCGCGCGGGAAGCCGGGGCCGAAGGCGCGCCGGATGTTGACGGCGACGAACAGCTTGAAGGGCAGCAGCTTCGAGGCCGTCAGCAGCACGCCGCGGGCGAAGCTGTAGGTCATGCGGCTGATCGAGTCCACCAGCACCAGTCGCTCGACGCGGGCGGGCCGGTCGAGGGTGACAAGCTGGGCGATCATGCCGCCCATGGAGTGGCCGACCAGCACGCACCGTTCGATGCGCAGATGGTCGAGGAGCGCGCGGACGTCGTCGGCCAGGACGCCGAGGTCCCGCACGCCGGTGCCGGTGCTGTCGCCGTGACCGCGCAGGTCAAGGCGGACCACCCGGCGTCGGTCGGCGAAGTACCTGAACGGGTGGTCCCAGCGGTGGCGGTTCGCCGTCCAGCCGTGGACGAACACCAGCGGTACGCCCGCGCCGTCGCGGGGGCCCTCGTCGTCGTAGACCAGGGTGGCACCGTTGACATCGAGTTTCGGCACGGGAGCCTCCGAGGCCGGGTCCGCCGAGGGGAACGAGGACATGCCGGAACACATGTCCGCGTCCGCGGCACACACCGGTTCGGTGTTCAGGTGGTGTGGCCGACGAGTTCAGCCTAGATGAGCTGTGGTTGCCCGCCGTGTGGAGACGCGCAAGGTCGTGCCGGTTCTGCCCGAACGTTCACTCTCCGCGGCCGAAGGTACGCAGGGGCTGGGATTTCCCGGGCCCGCGACGGACACTGGTGGGGAACATACCTCCTGCCCCGGAGCAGCAGTGACACACGGCGTACCTGGCGGTTCCGGCTTCGAGCCGTTCGCGGACGGGGCCCGGCTGCGCCGCGACGTCGAGTTCCTGAGCGCGGGGCCGCGGAGCCGACGGCGGGCGCCCGACGCCATGCTTCGGGCCGAGACATATGTCTCGGAGGAACTGGCCGCCGCCGGCTGGCGGGTGCGTCGGCAGCCGTTCGATCTGCGGTGGCGGATCGGCTCGACCGACCGGCACGGTCACCGGGCGCTCGCCCTGAAGCCCCGGCTGCACCGGCGGCTCCGGGGAGCCAACCTCCTCGCGACTTTGCCCGGCGCCGACGACGGCAAGACCCTGCTGGTCGGAGCGCACCTCGACAGCGTCGAGGGCAGTCCCGGCGCCGACGACAACGCGTCGGGAGTGGCGGCCGTACTGGAGATCGCGCGGCTGCTGGCCCGGCTGCCCGCCCCGCCCCCGGTCACTCTCGCGCTGTTCGACATGGAGGAGCTCGGGCTGATCGGGGCGCGTCATGCCGCCCGGGAACTCACCGAACGGCAGCATGTCTCGGGCATGATGTGTCTCGAATCGGTGGGGTACTTCGTGGACGAGCCGGGCTCGCAGCGGCTTCCGGCGGGCTTCTCGACCGCCTTCCCCAAGGCGGCCGCGGCCACCGAAGCCGCCGGTTTCCGCGGGGACTTCGCCCTCGTCGTGCACCGGAAGTCCTCCGCTGCCGCCGCCGGGGTCTGGCAGCGGGCGGCCGCGGCGTCGTCGGCAGGTCTGCCGAGTCTGTTGCTGCGCGACCCCAGGCCGGACGGGGTCGTCGGACTGCTCGCCGGACTGGCGCTGCCGCCTGCCGGGCATCTGGGGCGCAGCGATCACGCGCCCTTCTGGAACCGCCGGGTTCCCGCCCTCATGGTGACGGACACGGCGAACTTCCGGAATCCGCACTACCACCGGCCGACCGATGTGGCGGACACGCTCGACTACCGGCGGCTGGCGGCTGTGGCCTCGGCGACCGCGGTCACCGCCGTGCACTGGCCCGCCGCCGTACCGGCTCCGGGTGCGGATGCCCAGGCCGGGGCCTAGGCTTCGGCCTCGGCGTCCGGGGCCGCCGGCGTCGCCGTGTAGAAGACCGCCCGGCCCTGCCTGGTGCGCTGGGCCCGGTTCCTGGCGACCAGGTTCTCCAGCGTCGTACGGATCACCGTCGTCTTGATGGTGCGGCCGGGCTGACCGGCCCTGATCGCCTCGGCGACCTCGGTCGCGGACCGCGGCTCCGACTGCCGGGCGAGGTAGTCGTGGACGGCCTCGACAAGGCTCGGCCGGGGCTCCGCGGGGGCCGGCTTCGCGGAGTCACGGCGCCTCTGCGCGGGCTCGGTCCGCTGGTGCGGCACGGCGGCCTCGACGGCATCGGAGTCGGCGGTCCCGGGTGCGGAGACGGAGGCCGGGGCGGACGCGGTGGCCTGCGGGGTGAGCGCCTGCTGCAACCGCTCCAGCACCACCCTGTCGTCCCGTACCGCGCGCAACTGCTCTTCCAGGGCGGCGATCTCGGTGGCGAGGCGGTCCTGTTGCGCCGCGTTCAGTTCGAGGTCCTGCGCGATCCGCGCGCTGTACTCGGACGCCAGCTCGGTCCCGGGTGACTCGGACATGCGGTCGGGCCTCTCGTCGATGTGCTGCACGCGGGGAAGCCGATGCGTTCCGCGTGGTGCTACAGCCTACGCACACGAGGAGTCCCACGGACATGACTCGGGCCGACGGGTGTCTCAACCGGTCGCGGCGGCCCGCTCGATGACATCGACGACCAGTTCGGGCCGCGACACATAGATGGCATGGCTGCCGGGCGCCTCGACGACCGTGGCGCCCGCCCGCTCGGCCATCGACCGCTGGGCCAGCGGCGGGATCATCCGGTCGTCGGCCGCGACCAGGTACCAGCTGGGCCTGGTCCGCCACGCGGGTTCACCGACGGTCCCGGCCAGCGCCTCGGATCCCCACGGGACCTGCGAGTCGGCCATGAACCGCGCCCGTGCCTCGGGCAGGTCACCGGCGAACGCGGCGTGGAACCGGTCGCGGTCGAGCAGCACGTAGCCGTCCCGCATCGGCAGCAGCGGCGGCACCGACGCGCCCGGCGGCGGGTCGGCGATCAGGGAGTCGACGGACTCGCCCCGGTCCGGCGCGAACGCGGCGACGTAGACCAGTGCGGACACCTTGGGGTCGGCGCCGGCCTCGGTGATGACGACACCCCCGTAGGAGTGCCCCACCAGGGTCACCGGCCCGTCCTGAAGGGCGATGAGCCGCCGCACGGCCGCGACGTCCTCGGCCAGGGAGCGGGTGGCGTTCTGCGCGACGGTGACCCGGTAGCCCGCGTCGACGAGGCGCTCGTGCACCCCCGCCCAGCCGGATCCGTCCACGAATCCGCCGTGGACGAGAATCACGTTCCGCACAGAAATTCCCCCTGTCGTGACGGGCCGTCCGGCTCCGCACCGGGTCCGGGGCGCTTCGCCGTGCTCACTGTACGAGGCCGTGACATGCGCTGTACCGACAAGATGACCTGATCGCCCGCACGGACACACCAAGCCTGCCCGTCCGTCTCTGTGACGCACGCCACTGGGGCACCTCCGAACTTTCGGCACCGGTTCACCATCCAGTCGCAGAGCCCGACCTGACCAGACGTGACCAGACCAGACGTGACCAGACCAGACCCGATCCGATGCGATCCGACCACGATGGGAAGCTTCTTCATCATGTCGCCCCCCACACCCCCGGCCGCGGAAGACGGCGAACACCCCGCCGACGGTCCCGGCCTGCCCGGCGCCGGCCGGCTCGTCGGGCGTTCGGCGGAACTGGCGCTCCTCGACGGGTTCTTCGGTTCCGCCGCCGCGCGGGGCCGGGCGCTGATGCTGACCGGCGAGGCGGGGGTGGGCAAGACCGCCCTGCTGGACGCGGCGGCACGGCGGGCCCGGGAGGCGGGCTTCCAGGTGCTGCGGGTGGTGGGGTCGCAGTTCGAGGTGAGTGTCAGCTTCGCCGCGCTGAACCAGGTCCTCCAGTCGCTGACGGCGGAGATCTCCGAGCTGCCCCCGTGGCAGGCGGAGACGCTGCGGGCGGTGCGCGGGATGTCGGACGAACAGCCGACCGAACTCCTCGCCGTCGCGGGCGCGGTGCAGGTCCTGCTGTCCCGGAAGGCCGCGCGCAGCGGGCCGGTGACGATCGTGATCGACGACGTGGCGTGGCTCGACCGGCCCAGCGCCATCGTGCTGGGCACCGTGGCCCGCTACACGCAGAGCGCGCCGGTGGCGCTGCTGGCGGCGTCCCGGACCGGTGACGAGTCCTTTCTGAGCAGCACCGGGATCCCGGCGCACGAGGTCAGGCCGCTGGACGAGGCGGCCGCGCACGAACTGGTGGCGCAGCGGTTCCCGGCGATGGCATCCCGGGTGCGGCAGCGGCTGGTCGCGGAGGCGGCCGGCAATCCGCTGGCCCTGCTGGAGCTGCCGGCCTCCCTCAACGAGGCGCAGCGGCAGGAGCGCGGCCCGCTGCCGGCCGTACTGCCGTTGCCCGAGCGCCTGAAGAAGGTCTTCGCGGTGCGGGTCGGCGCGCTGCCGGAGCGGACCCGGGAGCTGCTGCTGCTCGCCGTGCTCGACGGCTCGGGCGGGCTGCACATCCTGGAACGGGCCCTGGGCGGCGGCGATGTGCTGGCCGAGCTGGCCCCGGCCGAGCAGGCGGACCTGGTGCGGGTCGACTCCGCCACCGGCCGGCTGGTCTTCCGGCACCCGCTGACCCGGTCCGCGGTGATGGACCTGTCGACGGGCGCGGAGCGGCGGCGCGGGCATCTGGCGCTGGCCCGGGAGTTCCCGGCGGGCTCCGAGCACCGGGCCCGGCATCTGGCCAACGCCGCGGTCGGCCCGGACGACGAGGTGGCCGCCCTGCTGCACGAGGTGGCCTACAGCACGCTGCGCCGCGGGGACGCCGTCGGTGCCATCACCACCCTGCTGCGCGCCTCCGACCTGAGCAGCACCGGCGCGGCCCGGGGGCGGCTGCTGGCCGAGGCGGCCTGCCTGGGCGCCAACATCACCGGCGACCTGCGCAACGTGCACGCCCTGCTGGACAACGCCCTGCTCGCGGACCCGGTGGGCAGCGGTTCGCTGGCCGCCGCGACCGCGGCCGCCAGCCGGCTCATCAACGGCGAGGGCGACGTGGACACCGCCCACCGGCTGCTCATGGGCGCGATCCGCAACCACGCCGGGCCGAGCGGTGCCGACGACGACATCCTCAACGAAGCGCTGCTCACCCTGCTCATGGTGTGCTTCCACAGCGGCCGGCCGGAGCTGTGGCAGCTCTTCGACGCCGAGGTGGCCGAGGCCCAGCAGCGCTCCCCCGACCATCTGCTGTGCGTGCTGCGCGGCACCTTCGGCGATCCCGCGCACGTGGCGCCGTCCGTCCTGGACCTCCTCGACGGCATGGTCGCGGACCTGCACCGGGAGACCGACCCCCGGCGCATCGTCCGTACGGCGGTCGCCGCCGCCTATGTCGACCGGCTGCCCGGCTGCCGCAGCGCCCTGCGGCGGGTCGTCGACGACGGCCGGGACGGCGGCGCCATCACGATGGCCATCGAGGCGTTCTTCCTGCTGGCCAACGACGCCTACTTCAGCGGCCAGTGGGGTGAGCTGCCCAAGCTCACCGAGGAGGGCCTGCGCTGGTGCGCGATGTACAACTACCGTCTGACGGCGGAGCCTGGCCGGTTCCTGCGGGGGCTGCTGGCGGCCGCCCAGGGCGACACCGAGACCGTCCGAAAGACCGCCGACCGTCTGGTGGCCTGGGGGAATCCGCGGGGACTGGGTCTGCTGCGGGTGTACGCCGCGCACATCCGGGCGCTGTCCGCGCTCGGCGCCGCCGACTTCGAGGGCGCCTACAGCCATCTGCGGTCGGTGATCACCCCCGGTGAGATACCGGCGCACCAGCCGCACGCCCTGTGGCTGTTCCTGGACTTCGCCGAGGCCGCGGCCCGTACCGGGCGGCACGCCGAGGCGGCCGCGCACGTGGCGGCGGTGCGCGCGACCGGCATCCCCGGCGTCTCGCCGCGGCTGGCCATGATGACCGACGCGGCCCAGGCCATCGCCACCCCGGACGTCATCGACCACGAGCTGTTCCAGCGGGCCGTCGGCACCCCCGACGCGGAACGCTGGCCGTTCGAGTGGGCGCGGATCCGCCTGTCCTACGGCGAACGGCTGCGCCGGGCGAAGGCAGCCACCGAGGCGCGGGGCCATCTGGACGCCGCGCTCGGCACCTTCCGGCGGCTGGGGGCCGAGCCGTGGAGCGCGCGGGCCGCCAACGAGCTGCGGGCGAGCGGCATTCCCGTCGGCACCGCGGCCTCCGGTGCCGGGCGGCCCGCGCTGCTGACTCCGCAGGAGCTCCAGGTGGCGCAGCTGGCCGCCACCGGACTGACCAACAAACAGATCGCCGCCCAGCTCTTCCTGTCGCCCCGCACGGTGGCGGGGCACCTGAGCAACGCCTTCCCGAAGCTGAACGTCACCTCCCGTGCGGGCCTGCGCGACGCGCTCACCGGCCTGCCTCCGGACGGGACCTGGTGAACCGTCAGGAGGCCAGCGTGGTGCGGGCCCGCTCCGCCCGCGCCGCGTCGAGCATCCGGCGTGCCTCGGCCCGGCCGGCCCGGGCCCGTTGCTCGGCGTCGCCGTGCGGGGCGTCCGCGGTGGCGGCGAGCGCGACGGCGAGTTTGGCCCGCCCCTGGCTGAGGCGGCTGCGGACGGTGCCGAGCGGGATCCCGCAGGCGAGGGCGATCAGCTCGTACGAGGCGCCCTCCGCGGTGAAGTAGCGCAGCACCAGCGGCATGCGCAGCACCGGGGAGAGTTCCTCCAGTGCCTCCCAGAGCCAGTCCCGTACGGCGTTGCGCTCCAGCCACTGTTCCGGGCCGGCGTCCTGGGACGGCGCGGCCAGCTCCTCCATCGGCAGCACCAGGGCGGAGTACCGCAGCACGGACCGGCTTCCGTTGCGCACGATCATGCGCAGCCAGGCGCCCACCGCCGCCGGGTCGCGGACGTCTCCGATCCGCAGCAGCGCCGTCAGCGCCGCGTCCTGCAGCACGTCGTCCACATCCGCCGCCCGCCCCAGCACGCTCAGCGCGACCGCCCGCATGCCCGCCCGGTGCCGCTCCAGCAGCACCCCCAGGGCGGCGACCTCACCCGACTGGGCCGCCCGCGTCAGCACGGCGTCCTCCGCGACTTCCCGAACCATAAGTTTCCCCTCCTGTCCGGCGCCGCTCCGCCGGGCACGGCAGCGCCCCGCGCGAACGCCCCGAACGGCAGGCCAAGACGGGTCAGACGGCATCCGGCAGCCGACTGCCGGGGAAGCCTGCGGGCAGTCGGCCGCCGGTGGTCCCGGCCGGCGCCGGTGGGAGGCCGTCGGTGCGCAGTGGCGGGGTCTTGCTGGTGTTCATGGGAACTGCTCCTTCCGGAGGGGCGGTTGACGTGGCCGCCTCGACATTCCAACTCTGACAGGTGGAACGTAGAAGCTCTTGGAACAACATGTCAAGAGTGGAATGTGAGCCACGACCTGTCAATGTTGGAATAAGAGAGCTAGAGTGGTCGGCATGAGCCTTCGTCACGCCCTCCTGGGTCTGCTCGTCTTCCGCCCCGGCAGCGGCTACGACCTGCTGAAGATGTTCGACACCTCGCTCGGCCACGTCTGGCCGGCCAGGCAGAGCCAGGTCTACGGCGAGCTGACCAAGCTGGACGCGGGCGGCCTGATCACGGTGACCGACGAGGGCCCACGGGGCCGCAAGCAGTACGCGCTGACCCCCGCGGGGCACGCGGAGGCGCGCCGCTGGCTGGCCGAGACCGAGGAGCCCCAGCCGCAGCGCAACCCGATGCTCCTGCAGACGTTCTTCCTGGGCCTCCTGCCCCGGGAAGAGGCGGCGCAGCGGCTGCTGCGGTACGCGGACACGGCGGCCGAGGAGCACGACGCCCTCGTGGCACTGCGGGATTCCGACGCCTGGGAACGCGACGCGCTGGCCGAGTGCGGCCGGCTCGTCCTGGAGTACGGCGTCCGCCAGCGCGCCCTGGATCAGGAGTGGGCCCGCTGGGCTGCCGAGCGGCTCCGCGAGGAGTGCCTCACCGCACCGCCCGGCCTGCCGGACGCACCGGACCCCGGCTAGGAACGGGACGGCGCCGTCGTACCCCTCAGGTCACCGGCGCCAGCGCGGGACCGGTGGTGCCGAGCTGCTCCGTGGCGACCACCTGCGGCACCGGCCAGGTCACCCCGGGCGGCGGCCAGCTCTGCCCGGTCTCCCGGAGGAAGGCGGCCGGCGGCTGGTAGAGCGGCGGCTGGGTGCCGTCGGGAATCATCGACGCCCAGGCCACGCCCGCCGTGCGGTCCTCGAACTCCTGCTTCATCGCCGCCAGTTGGTCGGGCTGCTCGATCAGGTCCACGGCGGCGGCCGCCAGATAGCGGGCCGCGGACAGCAGCGCCTGGTGGCCGATGTTGGTGGCCGCGGTCGCGGTGACGCCCCAGTTGTGGTTGGGGATCCCGGTCGGGTAGGCCGCGGACAGCAGGACGGCGGTGGGTGCCTGCCAGCTGATGTCCGCCGTGTCGGTGGACAGCCCGCCCGTGTACGACGCGGCCGGCGGCGTCAGCGGGGTCAGTTCCGTCGGCATGCCCGTCTCCGGCTTGCCCAGCGACTTCTGCACGGCCTTCGCCAGCGCGTGGTCGGCGTCGGTGAAGGCCGGCGCCCCGATCCGCGCCATGTTGTCGTTGAGCAGTTCCGCGCCGGCCTTGTTCGCGAGCAGGTTCCAGGTCGCGGAGTGGAACTTGTGCACCAGCCGGGTCTGGCTGGCCTGGGCGGCGGCCTGCGCGCACGCCACGATCTTGTCGTAGAGCACGCGGGCCCGCTCCGGGCTGCCCTCGCGGACGAAGAACCAGATGGAGCACATGTCCGGGGTCACGTTCGGGGCGCCGCCGCCGTTGATGACCGCGTAGTGGAAGCGGCCGGAGGCGGCGACGTTCTTCTCCCGCAGGTACTCCGACATCGTCGCCATCAGCAGGGCGCCGTCCAGGCCGCTCTTGTTGCCGAGGGGCGAGCCGCCGTGCCCGGAGGCGCCGAGGAACGTGAAGGTGGCCGAGACCAGGGCGCTGGTGGTGTTCCAGAACGGCATCGTGACGTTGAAGGGGTGCCAGTCCAGGAAGGCGTCGAGGCCGTCGTAGACACCGGCCTTGACGGCGTACGCCTTGCCGACGAGCTGTTCCTCCCCGGCGCTGCCGAACAGCTTCACGGTGGCCTTCAGGCCGTGCGCGCGGATCGCGTGCGCCGTCGCGATCGCGGCCGCGGTGCCGCCCGCGCCGAGGGCGTTGTGGGCGTCGCCGTGCCCGGCGCCGTACGAGGGGCCGTAGGCGTCGTAGTTGTACGCCAGCGGGTCGTGGCTGCCCGCGCCCTTCTTCTGGGACAGGCCCGGCAGGGCGTCGTACTCGGCGTTGAAGCCCAGGACCGGGCCGCCCGGGCCGCCGTTGCCGCAGGTCGCGACGAAGGCGGTCGGGAAGCCGCCGGCGCCCCAGGTGATGTCGAACCCGTTGGCCTTCAGCAGGCGGGCGGTGGCGAGGGAGGAGTTCCACTCCCGCAGGGACAGCTCGGCGTGCTCCCACACCTCGTCGCTCAGCCGCGTTATCGCGCCCTCGTGGGTGCCGATCCAGCCGAGCGCCGTCCGCTTCGCCTCGGTGTCCTCGGCCAGGCCCGTGGGTGCCCGGTAGTCGGCGGGAGAGACCCCGGTCCGCTCGTCGTATCCCAGGGTCGCCGCCAGCACCGGGTCCGCCTGGAGTACGGCGGCCGTGGTCGCGGTGGCGCTCAGGCCGAACATCTTCAGCAGGCGTCTGCGGCCCATGGTCACGTCTGTCATGCGGTCTCTCGTTTCGCCGGGTGCGTGGGGTGAACCGCCGTACGGCGGGGGCCGGTTCGGGAACGCCGGTGCCCGGCCGATGACCTGCGGCCCATGGCGGACTCCGATGACGGGTGGGGGGTGCGTCAGCCGGCTCGATACGTCTGGGATTCCCGGAGACGACAGGGTGAGCGAGGCGGAAGCGCTTGCACTCCGCCCGGTATATCAGCGGTTCCGGACACCGCCCCGAAGGTCCCGGACACCGCTGGCCGAAGGTGAAAGGACTTGGTGCGAAAAGGCACCCCCGCACGGCGGCCGGTGCCCGGCCTGCCCCCTGCCGCCTACCCGTCCGGTCGCTCCAGTCGCTCCAGCGCGTCGCGCAGGCCGGCGCGGGAGGTGACGCCCAGTTTGGGAAAGGCCTGGTAGAGGTGGGTCGAGACGGTGCGCGGGGAGAGGAAGAGCCGTTCCGCTATCTGCTTGTTGGACAGGCCCGCGGCCGCCAGGCTCGCGATCTCCCGCTGCTGCGGCGACAGCGCCGGCAGGTTCCGGGCCCGCACCGGGGCGCCGCAGGCGCGCAGTTCCGCGTCGGCCCGCTCGGCCCACGGGCGGGCGCCGAGCCGCCGGAAGGTCCCGGCGGCGGCCGTGAGTTGCTCGCGTGCCTGGGCCGACGCCTTGCCGCGGCGCAGCCGTTCGCCGTAGTAGAGGCGGATGCGGGCGTGGTCGAAGGGCCAGCGCTCGGCGCCCTCGACGGCCAGCGCCCGGTCGAACCAGCGCACCGCAGCCGCAGCGTTCTCGGCGGCCAGCGCGGCCGAGCCGCGCAGCACCATGCGCAGCCGCGGCGACACCGCGTCGAGCCCCGCGTCCCGGGCCGCCGCGACATGCGCGACGGCCTCCGCACGGCGGCCGGTGCGCACCGCGGCCTCCGCCAGGTCCAGGATCGCCCACAGCGCGTGCCCGGCGAACGGCGCGAACGTCCCGGCCGGCGAGATCGTGCACGCGTGCCGGTAGGCCGCCTCGTAGTCGCCCTGCGACAGGGCGATCAGCGTCCGGGCGTGGGCGGCGTAGCAGCGGACGGCACGACCGCGGCGGGAGCCGGCCCACTGGTCCATCTGGTCCGCGAACCCGCTCGCGACCTCGAAGTCACCGCAGGCCGCGGCGGTACAGGCGAGCACGAACTTGCCGGTCCAGGACCGCAGCGGATATTCGAGGTCCTCGCACCAGCGCAGGCCCTGGTGGACCACCCGCCGCAGCTCCGGCCACTGGCCGGTGAACCAGGCGTGGCTGCCCCACAGGAACGAGGCCTGGATGGCCGGGAAGATGTTCTCGCCGCGGAGTCCGCCGCGGGCCGTGAGCAGCAGCGGCTCCTCGATGTCGCCGAGCCGGTCCGCGTAGGCGCCGGCCGTGGCGATCCGTACGATCCGCACCGGGTCCGTCGTGCCCGGCAGCGCCCGGACGGCGGCGTCGAGCCGGGCCCAGTCGGCCGGGCGGGCCCGGGCCGGGTCGCCGAAGGTGGTCCGCATCAGCCGCAGGGTGTCCGGGACCGAGACGCACTTCGCCAGGGTCGCGTCGAAGTCCGCCCACAGCTCGGGCCGCCCGGCGTGCACGCACACCATGAACAGGGTGCTCAGCGCTTCGCACAGGGTGACGTCGGCGAGGTCGTACGGTTCGGGCTGGAGGGCGACCGCGCCGGACAGCAGCCGGTGGGCGGTGTCGAGGTCGCCGTAGCTGTTGAGGAGATACAGCGCGGCGGCCACCGCGACCGCCGGGGACTCCGCGTCCGGGGCGGCCTGCCGGGCCTCGTCCAGCAGCCGGGGCACGTCGCGCACGCTGCCGGTGAGGTTCGCGCCGACGTAGGCCGCCTTCGCTAGCCGCCGGGCGTACCCGGGGGCCGCCGGGCTCAGCTCGGCGGCGCGCACCAGGGCGGCCACCGCGTTCGGCCCGTCACCGCGGCGGCCGCTGACCTCGGCGGCCTCCTCCAGCAGCGCGGCGACCCGCTCGTCCGGCTCGACGGCGGCCTGCGCCAGGTGCCAGGCCCGCTGCTCGGGCACCCCGTCCCAGGCGCCGGCGAGCGCGCGGTGCACCGTGCGCCGCTGGTCGCCGGTCGACAGCTCCACCACCGCCGAGCGGATGAGCGAGTGCCGGAAGGTGAGCCGCCCGGTCGCCTGGTCGACCCGCACGAGCCGCGCGCGTTCCGCCGGGACCAGGTACGTCAGGTCGCCCCGCCCGGCCGCCGCCCGGCGCACGATCAGCAGGTTGCCGCTGCCCTCCAGCGCGGCCACGAGCAGCAGGTGCCGGGTGATCGGCGGCAGTGTCCCGATGCGGGCGGCGAAGGCCGACTGGAGCCGCTCGGTCAGCGGAATGCGGGCCGGCAGGGCCTGGGACGCGATGCGCTGGGACTCGCTGAGCGCGGCCGGGAGTTCCAGCAGCGCCAGCGGGTTGCCCTCGGCATCGGCGATCAGCCTCCGGCGCACTCCCGACGCCATCTCCGGGAACCGGAGGCAGAGCAGCTCGTCGCAGGCGGCCTCGCCGAGCGGGCCCAGTTCGTGCACCGGCAGCCCGCTGTGGTCGAAGAAGCTCTCCTCGCCGAGCCGGGCGGCGCAGGCCAGCCCCGTACCGGTGCCGTCGAGCCGGCGCGCCACCTGCCCGAGGACGACGGCGCTGGCCCGGTCCAGCCACTGGGCGTCGTCCAGGACGAGGAGCGAGGGCCGCTCCCGCGCGAGGCCGACGGCCAGCTCCACCACGGCCTCGGCGACCGCGTCGGGCCCGGGCGCGGTGCCCGGCTCGAAGCCGAGGGCCCCGGCGAGGGCGGGTGTCCGCACCGCCCGTGAGTGGAACGCGGGTACCGACGTCAGCAGTTGCTGCAGGGCGCCGTAACTGGCCTGTGCCCGGTACTGCACCCCGGCGGCCCTCAGCACCCACAGCCCCGCGGCCTCGGCGCCCCGGACGACGGCGTCGAGCAGCGCCGTCTTCCCGACCCCCGGGTCCCCCAGCACCACGAGCGAACCACCGCCGCCCGGCCGCGGGACGCCGGCCAGGAAACCGTCCAGCCGCGCCAGGTCGGCCTCCCGCCCGATCAGACCTCCGGTGGACAACTCCCGTATCGGCGCCGGGGGTTCGGGGGCGAAGCCGCCGGTGTCGGGCATGGAACGGGCTCCTGGCGAGGGTGTGCGGCGAGCAGGGATGTCCCATGATGCGTGACAGGGTGCCGATCGCCCTCATCGTTGCGAACAGGGGCGCGTCGCCCGGTCCGCGACGGCCCTCAGGAGATGGCGGCGGCTCGGCGGACCGGCGCCCGGATGCGCTTTCAGCAGCGGCTGGTCGCTCTGTCCCCTGCAGTCGCTCGCACAGGGCGACCAGCGCTCAGGACACGGGTGTTGACCGTCCTTGGCGGTGCTGGTGATGCCGACCGGGTCGAACCAGGACGTGACCTCGCACATCGGCGCTGCCGGACACCCCCTGGTGCGCCCGGGAGGGGTCAGGTGGCGGTCCCGAACTCGGACTGGCCGAGGTCGAAGTAGTCCACCCAGGAGGTGAACCGCCGGAAGTCCGGCGTCAGCTCGAAGACGCCGACGATCGGGAGGTCGACGTCGTGGTCGGCGTTCGTGTAGCGGTACGAGTCGACGCGGGTCGCGATGACCGTGTTCCGCCAGGAAACAGCCTGCTGGATGTCGAGGGTGGTGTACTGGAGAATCCGGATCTGCTCCGCGAGGGCCTGCTGGATCGCGTCGCGGCCCGTGATGACGCCCGGCAGGGGAATGTTCTGGTAGGTGGCGTCCTCGGCGAAGAAGGCGGCCAGTTCGGCGGCGTCCAGGTTCGACCAGGCGGTGCAGAACCGCTGGACGAGGGCGGTGCCCGGGCCCGGTTGCAGTGCGCCGTCGGTCTCCGGGAGCGGGGGCGCCGCCGAGGCGGGGGCCCCGGCGGTCGCTAACCCGATGGCGCCGAGGGAAGCGCCCCCGGCGGCCCGGAGGAGTCCTCTTCTGGTGGAGCGGATGTCCATGCCGAACTCCGTTGCTCGTGCGGCGGATTGTGTCGCCTGTGTAGCAGCGGGCCGCCATGGCGCCGTGAACGTGACTCGGGTGGCCGCCCGAAGGGGAAGAGGCTCCGCCCGAAGGGGAGCCTCTCCGGACTACTTGACCGACCCCGCCATCACGCCCTGTACGAAGTGCCGCTGGAAGGCGAAGAACACCGCCACGGGCACCACGAGGGACAGGAACGCGCCCGGTGCCAGCACATCGATGTTGCTGCCGAACTGCCTGATCTGTGACTGGAGTTCGACGGTGAGCGGCTGCGAGGAAGGGTCCGCGAACAGCAGCGCGACCAGCATGTCGTTCCAGACCCACAGGAACTGGAAGATGGCGAGGCTGGCGATGGCCGGCCGGCCCACCGGCAGCACCAGCCGGGTGAAGATCCGCCACTCGCTGCCGCCGTCCATCCGGGCGGCCTCCAGCATCTCCTTGGGCATCTCGGCGAAGTAGTTCCGCAGCAGGAACACCGCGAACGGCAGTCCGTAGGCCACGTGGAACAGCACCACGCCGGGAATCGTGCCGAACAGCCCCAGTTGCCCGAAGAGTTTGGCGACGGGCAGCAGGCCGATCTGCACCGGTACCACCAACAGGGCGACCACCAGCAGGAACACGGGCTCGCGGCCCGGGAAGTCCAGCCAGGCGAAGGCGTATCCGGCCAGCGCGGCCACCACGACCACCAGGGTGGTCGCCGGCACCGAGATCAGCACGGTGTTCCAGAAGGCCTGGGTCATGCCCGAGTTCTTCAGCAGGGCCGAGTAGTTGTCGAAGGACAGCTGCCCGGGCCTGGCGAGCGCCGTCCACCAGCCGCTGCTCGCCGAGTCCTGCGAGGACCGCAGCGAGGACAGCAGCAGCCCGGCGAGGGGGGTGAGCCAGACCAGCCCGACCACCACGAGGAAGACCTGCACCACGGCGTTGCCCAGGCCGCGCCTGATCGCGTTCATCGCTGACTCCTCCGGAAGCGCCGGACGTTGAAGGCCATGGCCGGGACGACCAGGACCAGGAGCAGCACGCCGAGGGCGCTGCCGAGGCCCTGGTTGTTGCCGCCGCCGAAGGACACCAGCCACATCCGGGTCGCGAGGACGCCCGCGTCCTCCTGCACCTGCCCCGGCGCGATGATGTAGACGAGGTCGAAGACCTTCATCACGTTGATGACGAGGGTCACGAACACCACGGTGAGCACCGGCGCCAGCAGCGGCACGGTGATGCGCCGGAAGATCTGCCACTCGTTGGCGCCGTCCATCCGGGCGGCCTCCAGGGCGTCCCGGGGCAGGGCGGCCAGGCCGGCGCCGATCAGCACCATCGCGAACCCGGTCCAGATCCACAGGTAGGCGCCGATGATGGCGGGCGTGACCAGGGCGGGGCCGAGCCAGGAGACGCCCTGGTAGGGCTGGGCGAAGTTGGAGGCCGGCAGCGCGACCCGGTAGGAGCCGGCCGCAAGTCCCGTGAAGCGGAAGGAGCCGTCGGCCGCGGTGGTGGTGCTCGCGACCGCCTTGCCGTCGGCGGCGCGTACCGCCTCGACCTTCATCCGCGGCAGCCCGCTCTCCCCGCGGTCGACCACGCCGGGACTGCCGCCGCCGCCCGGGGTGAAGTCCAGGTAGACCACCCCGCCCAGACCACCGGCCGCGGCCTTGCGGTGCGCCGCCGGGTAGGCGGGCTGTGCGCCGCCCGGCAGGTCCTTCGGTGCGACGCCCACCAGTCCGAGCGTCACCGTGTCGCCGGGCCCGAGGTTCGCGGCCGTGCGGTACGAGCCGTCCTTCTCGGCCGTGAGGTCCTGGCCGGTGCGGGCGCGGGCGGTGGGGTACTCGGCGGTGCCCTTGAACGCGTTGTGCACGGTGACCACGGCCGCGTTGAGCACGCCCTTGTGCGGGTCCTCGTCGTAGGCGAGCCGGAAGATGATGCCGGCGGCCAGGAAGGACACCGCCATCGGCAGGAACATCAGCAGCTTGAAGGCGGTCGCCCAGCGCACCTTCTCCACCAGCACCGCGAGGATCAGGCCGAGCCCGGTGAGCAGGGTGGGGGCCACCAGCACCCAGATCACGGTGTTGCGGATGGCCTTGAGGGTCGCCGGGTCGCGGAACATCTCGGTGTAGTTGTCGCCGCCGACGAACCGGGTGCCGGACGCGTCGAAGAAGCTGCGGCCGATCGAGAACAGCACCGGGTAGACGACCAGCGCGCCCAGCAGGAGCAGAGCCGGGAAGACGAAGAGCAGGGCGATGATCCGCCCGCGGCGCCGGGTCCGTCTGGCACGTTCGGCCTGCCCGGTGGACGGTGGACTGGTCTTCTCCGAGACCACGGTCGCGGTCACGGCCGTCAGCCCTTGTAGGCCTTGGCCGCGGCGGTCTCCAGCTGCGCGGCCGTCGCCTTCGGGTCGGACGGGTCGGCCAGGAAGTCCTGGAGGATCTTCCACTCGCCGGCGCCCTTGGTGCCGCCGAAGGCCGCGGGTGCCTGGTCGGACATGTCGAAGCGGACCGAGTCGCCGCCGCCCACCAGGGACTTGGCGATGGCGCGGGTGACGTCGTCGCCGTAGGAGGACAGGTCCAGGTTCTTGTTCGGGGAGAGGAAGCCGCCTTCCTTCGCCCAGACGGCCGCGGCCTCCGGCGTGGCCAGGTACTCCAGGAGCTTCATGCCGGCCGTGGCGTTCTTGGCCGCCTTCAGGACGACCGCCGCGTCACCGCCGCTGACCACGGGGGCCGTGCCGCCGTCGACGGCCGGGAACGGGAAGAACGTCGCGTCCTTGCCGATCGTCTTGCCGAACGTGTCGTGGGCGACCCCGGCGACGAAGTCGCCCTCGTAGACCATGGCGGCCTCCGGCTTGGGTCCGAAGACCTTCTCCACCGAGCCCGGGAAGTCGGTGTTGAGTGCCTCCTTCTGGCCGCCCGCGATCAGCTGCTTGTCCTTGAAGAGGGTGCCGAGCGTGCCGAGTGCCTTGACCACGGACGCGTCGGTCCACTTCAGCTTGTGGGCGGCGAGGGCGTCGTACTTCTCGGGTCCGGCCTGGGAGAGGTAGATGTTCTCGAACCAGTCGGTGAGGGTCCAGCCGTCCGCGCCGCCTATGGAGAAGGCGGCGAGCCCCGAGTCGGAGACGGTGTGCCCGTCCTTGAGCAGGTCGGCCCAGCTGGTGGGCGGCTTGACGCCGGCCTGGTCGAGGGCGTCGGGGCTGTACCAGACGGTGGACTTGTCGGCGGCCTTGAAGTAGAGGCCGTAGAGGGTGCCGCCGACGCTGCCGTAGTTCTTCCAGACCGGCGCGAAGTTGCTGTCCACGGACTGCTGGGCGGTCGTGGACAGCGGCTTCAGCCAGCCGCTCTTCGCGAACTGCTGGAGCACGCCGACCTGCGGGACCATGACGACGTCGGGGGCGTTGCCGCCCTCGATCTTGCTGCCGATGACGGTGGAGACGTTGTCGCCGGTGGAGACGAACTGGGTCTTGGCGCCGGTCTTCGCGCTGAACGCGTCGAGGACCTTCTGGAAGCTCTTCAGTTCGTCCCCGGACCAGACGCCGGCCACGGTGACGGTCTGGCCGCTGAGCGCCTTGGCGCCGCCGCCGGCCGCGACCGGGCCGCTGCTGCCGCCGCAGGCGGTGGCGCCGAGCGCGAGGACGAGGGCGGTGCAGCCGCCGAGCAGGGTGGTGCGTCGTCGCATCATCATTGATGTCCCTTCGGAAGAGCGTGAGTCGAGCGTTGTGCGGGGAGGGTTCGGAGGGGTTCGGAGGGGGTTCAGAGGTCGTTGATCCACCAGGCGGCGGTGGAGCCGGGCAGTACTCCGGCGGGGCAGGGGCCGCTGGCGAGCAGGGGGGTGCCGGAGACGGAGGCCGGGGTGGGTGTCGTACCGAAGTTGACGGCGCAGACCAGGCCGTCGCCGCGGACGAAGCCGAGGACGCCGGGCGGGGTGTCCAGCCACTCCAGCGGGCCGTCGCCCAACTGGGGCAACTGGGACCGGAGTTGGAGTCCGTCGCGGTACAGGTGCCAGAAGGAGCGGGTGTCGGCGAGGGCGCGGTCGGTGGCGTACTCGGCGAAGTAGTCGGGCTGCGGCAGCCAGGGCCGGGCCCCTTCGGCGCCGGAGGTGAAGCCGAACGGGGAGGCCTGTCCGGACCACGGGAGCGGGACCCGGCAGCCGTCCCGGATCCGGGCCCGGCTGCCGGTGCGCCGGAAGATCGGGTCGGTGAGCACGTCGTCGGGCAGGTCGACCACCTCGGGCAGGCCCAGCTCCTCGCCCTGGTAGATGTAGGCGGCACCGGGCAGCGCCAGCATCAGCAGGGCTGCGGCGCGGGCCCGGGCGGCGCCGAGTCCGCTGCCCTCCGGGGTGGGCTCGCCGTAGCGGGTGACCGTACGCACCTGGTCGTGGTTGTTGAGGACCCAGGTGACGGTGGAGCCGGTGCCGGCGATGTCCTGCATGGCCTCGCCGATGACCTTGCGGAAGGCGTCGGCGTTCCACGGCGCGCTCAGCAGGTCGAAGAAGAAGGCCTGGTGGAGTTCGTCGGGCCGGACGTACAGCGCGTGGTCGCGGGCGGTCGGCACCGACACCTCGCCGACGAGGAGGCGTTCGCGGCCGTCGCGGGCCGTGTACTCCTCGCACACCGCGCGCCAGTGCCGCCAGACGCCGTGCACCTCGGGCCGGTTCCAGGCGAGCGGGTTGACCGAGTCCCGGGTGCGCGCGTCGGCCTCCGGGTCCGGGGAGTCGGGCAGCTCGGGGTGCTTGAAGAGGCCGGCGGCGACGTCGATGCGGAAGCCGTCGACGCCCCGGTCGAGCCAGAAGCGGAGCACCTGGTCGAACTCGGCGGCGACCTCGGGGGTGCGCCAGTTCCAGTCGGGCTGCTCCGGCGCGAACATGTGCAGGTACCACTGCCCGGGCCGGCCGTCCGGCTCGGTCACCCGGGTCCAGGCCGGGCCGCCGAACATGGAGTGCCAGTTGTTGGGCGGCTCGGAGCCGCCCGGGCCCCGGCCGTCGGCGAAGTGGAACCGGCCGCGCTCCGGGCTGCCGGGGGCCGCGGCGAGGGCCTGCCGGAACCACGGGTGCTCGTCGGAGCAGTGGTTGGGGACGATGTCGAGCAGCACCCTGATGCCGAGCCGCCGGGCGGCCGCCGTCAGCAGGTCGAACTCGGCGAGGTCGCCGAAGAGCGGGTCCACGTCGCGGTAGCCGGCCACGTCGTAGCCGTGGTCGTGCTGCGGCGAGGGGTAGAAGGGGCTCAGCCAGATCCCGTCGACACCGAGCTTCTTCAGGTACGGCAGCCCGGCCCGGACGCCGGCCAGATCGCCGATGCCGTCGCCGGTGCTGTCCAGGAAGCTGCGGACGTACACCTGGTAGATCACTGCGTCACGCCACCAAGGGTGCCTGTTCAACCCGTTGACCTGTCTGTGCGAAGGGCAGCAGTTATGCATGCATGTTAAGTAGCCGTGTCGCGAAGGTGTCAACGAGTGAGCGGGATACTACTGCCGAGTTAGGCTTTATACACGGATATTTCATCCACTTGTGAGCACGGATGAGACCGTGGCGTTACCTAACAAGTAACTAGCGAGCGGAGAGGGCGGCCAGTTCCCGCGCGAGCCGGCGCACCGCCGCCGCGGGCGTCTCGTGCCCGGTCATCGCGTCGTGCACGACGGCCTGCACCACCAGGCTGACCTGGTCGTAGCGCGGGCTCTTGGGGCGCGGCCGGGCCGCCTGCACACTGGCGCGCAGGGTCGGCAGATAGGGGAACTCCCGGATCAGCGCGGGGTCGTCGTACAGCGCGGCGCGCACCGGCGGCAGCGCGCCGCGGGTGAGGACCTGGCGCTGCACGGGTGCGCTGGTGAGGTACGCGATCAGCCGCGCGGCCGAGTCGGGGTGCCGGGCGTGCGTGTTGACGGCCAGGTTGGAGCCGCCGAGGACACTGGTCCCGGGCCCGTCGGGCCCGGGCAGCGGTACGGCGCCGACCTTGCCGGCGACCGCCGAGCCCCTGGCCGAGGCGCCGACGTACGCGTACGGCCAGTTGCGCAGGAAGAGCAGGTGGCCGTCCTGGAAGGCCTGTTTGGACTCCTGCTCCGTGTACGTCAGGGCGGCCTTGGGGATCCAGCCCTCCCGCACCCCGCGGGCGAGGAACCCGATGCCCTCGCGGGCCGCCGCGGAGTCCACGGTGACCCGGGCGCCCTCGTCGCCGAGGATGGTGCCGCCGGCCGAGTAGACGGCCTCGGCGGCGTTCACGGTGAGCCCCTCGTAGGGCAGGAACTGGCCCGCGTAGCCGCCGAGTCCGTACTTCGGCGCGATGGTCTTCGCGTCCTGCTCCAGCTCGGCCCAGGTGCGCGGCGGACGCACCCCCTCCTTGGCGAGGACGTCCGCGCGGTACAGGAGCAGGCCGGCGTTGGTGACGTACGGGACCGCGTACAGCCGTCCGTCGTAGGTCGCCGTGTCGACGACCCGCGGCAGGAAGGTGCCCAGCGGGAAGCGGTCGCGGGGCAGCGGCCGGATCCAGCCCGCCGCGGCGAACTCCGAGGTCCAGGCGACGTCGATGTTGAGGACGTCGAACCGGCTGCGGTCGCCGCCGCGCAGGTCGGTGACCATCTGCGCGTGCGCCTCGTCGGTGGCGTCGGGGAGTTCGACGAGGGTGACCCGCTCGCCGGGGTGGGTGCGGTTCCAGCCCTCCAGGAGCGGGCCGAGATAGCCCGTGAGGTCCCCCGCGGTGGCCAGGGTCAGCGGGCCGCGCCCGCCGCCGTCCCCCGCTCCGGAGTGCGCGCCCGAGGCGACGTAACCGGTCATGACCACGACCAGAGCCAGGAGACCCCTACCCGCGGCACGCAACCACCGCATAGGTTCCTCCCTGTGCACCGCGACCGCACGGGGCACCTTCACCCCGAGTCGGAGGCCATGTATACCTGTTAGGTATGGGCGATACTAGGGTGCGGAGCACAATCGGTAGACAGGAGGACTGCACACGTGCGCCTGCCCCTCCTGGCACTCCTCGCGCGCGGTCCGGCCCACGGCTACGAGCTGAAGCAGGACCTTGAGCAACTGCTGGGCTCCGCGTACCCTCAGCCGAACATCGGCCAGGTCTATGTGACCCTGGGCCGTCTGGAGAAGCAGGGGCTGATCGAGGGCGAGGACGTCGAGCAGTCCAGCCGTCCCAACAAGAAGGTCTACCACCTCACCGAGGCCGGGCAGGACGAACTCCGCGCCTGGTTCGAGAAGCCCGAGGACGAGCCCCGGGTGCGGGACGAGTTCTTCATGAAGCTGGCGCTCGCTCCGCAGACGGGACTCGCCGACCAGATCGCCCTGATCAACCGGCAGCGGCGGCAGTACCTGACCACGATGCGCAGCCTGTCGAAGCTGGCCGCCGCCGAGAACCGCGACAACCGGATCGCCCACCTGCTGATCGAGGGCGCGATGCTGCACCTGCAGGCCGACCTCGACTGGCTGGAACGGTGCCAGGAGGAACTGGAAGACCTGGCAGGACTGGCAGGACGGGAAGAACCGGAATGACTGGAGGAGCTGGAATGAGCGAGACTCCCGCTCCTGTGCTGCGCGCCGAGGGCCCGGTCACTCCCGTGCTGCGCGCCGAGGGTCTGGTCAAGACGCATCACGGCGAGGGCGCCCCGGCCCGGGCCGTCCGCGGGGTGGACCTCGCCCTGCGGCCGGGCGAGTTCGTCGCCGTCACCGGTCCTTCCGGGGCCGGCAAGTCGACGCTGCTGCACCTGCTGGGCGGACTCCAGCGGCCGGACGCGGGCAGCGTCTGGCTGGACGGCACCCGCGCGGACGACTGGAGCGAGGCCCGCTGGGCCGTCGAGCGCCGCAAGCGGATCGGGATCGTCTTCCAGTTCTTCAACCTGGTGTCGAACCTGTCGGTGGCCGACAACGTGGAGCTGCCCGCGCTGCTCGCCGGTGTCCCCCCGAAGCAGGCACGGACCAAACGCATGGAACTCCTCGCCGAACTGGGCCTCGACGGCAAGGACCGCAGCCTGCCCGGCGAACTGTCCGGCGGCGAACAGCAGCGGGTCGCCCTCGCCCGCGCCCTGGTCAACCACCCCCCGCTCCTCCTCGCCGACGAACCCGCCGGCAGCCTGGACAGCAAGGGCACCCGCGAGGTGATGCGGCTGCTGTCCCGCTTCCACGGCCGCGGCCAGACGATCCTGCTGGTCACCCATGACGCCCGGCTGGCCAGCGCCGCGGACCGGGTGATCAGCTTCTTCGACGGCCGGATAGCCGACGACGCGGAACTCGACGGCACGCCCACGCGCGGCACCGGGATATCCGGCGTGCTGGAACTGACGGACTGACGGGCCGAGATGCGGACGTACGACGTCCCCCCGAGGGGCTGATGCGCATGCGGGCCACCCTGCGCTGGGCGCACTCCGATCTGCGCACGCACCGCGGCGAGGCACTGTTCCTGGTGCTGGCCACGGTCGGGACAGTCCTGTCGCTGCTCCTCGCGACGGCCCTGTTCGGCTACGCCACCAACCCCTGGCAGCGCGTCTTCGAGCAGAGCCGCGGCGCGCACGTGTGGCTGCACACCGCCAGATCCGCGCAGCTGTCGAAGCTCGCCGGGCTGGACGGCGTCGAGTCGGAGGCCGGCCCGTACGCCACCGAGTCCACCACCCTCACCTCCCATGGCACCCGCGCCGCCGTGGAACTCCGCGCCACCCCCCAGCACCTCACGATCGCCCGCCCGCTGCTCGTCTCCGGCCGCTGGCTCGACCCGGCCACCCCCGACGGCGTGGTCCTGGAGACCCGTCTCGCCCGCGCCCTGCTCGCCGAGCCCGGCGACACGCTCACCCTGCTCGGCACCAGCCGTACGGTGACCGTGCTCGGCATCGCCGACACCGCCGAGCAGCGCTACGACCCGGACGAGCAGCCGGGCCTGGTCTGGGCCCCGCCGTCGGTCGTCCACGCCCCGAACGGCCAGGTCATCGGCTTGCGCCTGACGAACCCCGACGACACGGACTACCGCGTGCAGCGCGCCGTGACCGTGCTGGGTCCCGGCGCGGTCGGCGAGGTCGACACCTGGCAGCAGGCGCGCGCCGAGGCGCAGGGCGACAACCGGCTGCTCGGCCAGGTACTGGGCCTGTTCGGACTGGGCGCGCTGATAGCCGCGGGCCTGGCCGTCCACGGCGCGATCACCACCCGCATCCGCGGCCACCTCCGCGACATCTCCATCCTCAAGGCGATCGGTTTCACCCCGGACCAGGTGGTCCGCGTCTTCCTCCTCCAGCACATCGCGTACGCGCTCCTGGGCGCCGTGACCGCGGCCGCCCTCACCCGGTCCCTGGGCAGCAGGCTCCCCGGCCGCCTCGGCGACGCGATCGCCCTCTGGCAGGGCCTGCCCGGCCACGCGCTGACGCTCGTCGCGATCCCGGCGGGCGCGGTCCTGTTCATCGCCGCGACGACGGGCCTGGCGGCGTGGCGGGCCGGCCGGGTGCCACCGGTCCCGACACCGCTCCCGTCGATCCGTGGCGCAGCCACCGTCACCGCCATCGCCATCGCCCCGCAGTCCGCCGCCCGCCTCTCCGCCCCGGCCCGGCGGGCACTGGGCCTGCGGGTACCCCCCGCACTTGTCCTGGGCTGGCACACCGCGTTCGCCCGCCGGACCCGGTCGCTGACGACCGTGGCGCGACTGGCCCTCCCCCTCCTCCTCATCGTGGTGGCGATGAGCGCGTGGACCACCATCAGCCGCTTCCACAGCGACCCCGGCCGGATCGGACTCCCGGCCGCGCTCACCGTCCACACCGACACGGGCCTGGACGACCGCGACACCCGCGCCCTGCTGACCCGGGACCCGCAGGTCGCCGCCGCCTACCCGGGCGTGGAAGTGGCCGCACTGGTCCCCGGCCAGACGGCCACGATCGCCCTGCGCGGCTTCGGCACCGACCGCGCCCCCTACCCGTACGCCCTGGCCGAGGGCCGCTCCCCGCGCCACACCGACGAGGCGGTGGCCGGCCAGGGCCTGCTCGACCTGCTGGACGCGCGCGTCGGCGACTGGGTGCGGATCACCGTCAGCAAGCAGCCGCAGATCCTGCACATCGTCGGCCGCAGCATCGAGACGGAGAACGCCGGCCGGGTCATCTCCACGTCCCTGGACACCCTGCGCGACAACAACCCCCGGCTCACCCCCACCCTCTACCAGGTGCGCCTGCGCCCCGGCACCGACGTACGCCGGGCCGCCCTCCGGTTGTCCGCCGCCGGCCACGGCCACCTGGACGTCCACACCGTGACCAACCCGGCGGACGGCCTCTCCCCGCTGCGCGGAGTGGCAGCCGGCGTGATCGCGGTCCTGGCCCTGATCGGCCTGATCGAACTCCTCACCGCCATCGGCGGCACGGTACGCGAGGGCGAACGCGACCTGCTCGCCCTCAAGGCCATCGGCCTCACCCCACGCCAGATCACAGGCGTCACCGTCACGGCCACCGCCTGCACCGCACTGGCAGCGGTCCTGGCGGGCACGGCCCTCGGCACCCCGCTCGCCCACTGGCTGATCAACACCCAGGGCAGATCGAGCGGCATCGGCGCGGGCATCGCCCAGAGCCCGCCGTTCCTGCTCCTGCTCCTGCTCGGCACGGCCGCGGTCCTGGGCGCGGCGGTCCTGTCCGCGCTCCCGGCGGCCCGAGCGGCCCGCCGCCGCCTGGCGGACACGCTGAGCGCGGTGGCCTGAGCCGCTACCCGTAGAGGCACAGCGTCCACCCGAACGGGACCGCATGCCTCATACCGGAACGACACACACCAGCCGCATGCCTACAGTCACGGCAACCCGGGATGTGAAAGGTCCACCGTTGACAGTGCAATTGGCCGTGGCCCTCACCCTTGTGAGCGGCATTGCCTGGACGATCGTCTACATCGAGGCGGCCCGCATCGGCTTCCGCGACCGCACGTACGGGATGCCGGTGGCGGCGCTGGCCCTGAACCTGGCGTGGGAGTGGACGTACGCGGTGCGTTCGATGGTGGTCGGCTCGTCCTTGCTGGGCGTCATCGAACTCATCTGGGCCCTGGCCGACTTGCTCATCGTGTACACGTATCTCCGGTACGGCCGGGCCGAGTTCCCGTCCTTCGTCACCCGGTGGATGTTCATGGGCTGGAGCGTGTTGCTGCTCATCGTCGCGTTCGCCGTCCAGCTGCTGTTCCTGACGCACTTCGGCGCAAAGAACGGCGGCGGCTACTCGGCGTTCCTCCAGAACCTGCTGATGTCGGGCCTGTTCATCGCGATGTTCGTGGCACGGGATGGCGGCCTGCGCGGGCAGTCACTCACGATCGCGGTGGCGAAGTGCCTGGGCACCCTGGCCCCGACGCTCCTCTACGGAGTCGTCTTCCACACCGCGTTCTACCTGGTCGTCGGCATCGCGTGCGGTGCGCTCGACGTCGTGTACATCGGCCTGTGCCGGCAGGCGAAGCGAACCGGTCGCGCCGCCCTCGCCTGACCGTTCGGCTCCGTCCTCTACGGCTTCCGCGCAAGCCCACCGTGCTCGGCGACGATCTCCGGAACGCCCGAACCGGCCTCCGGCCGCCACTCCGTCACCGACACGACACCGGGTTCGACAAGCTCCAGACCGTCGAAGAACGCGCTGATCTCGTCAATGCTGCGCAGGTTGTAGGGCACGGCGCCGCTGTTGTTGTAGGCGTCCTGGGCCTGCTCGAAGACGGGGTCGATGCCGCGCGACCCGTCGTTGACGGAGAGGTAACTGCCCGAGGGCAGGGCGTCCATCAGCGTGGTGACGATGGCACGGGCCTGGTCGTGGTCGGCGACGTGCCCCAGGATGTTGCTGAGAATGAGCGCGGTGGGCCGACCGAAGTCCAACGTCCTGGCGGCGGCCGCGAGAATCCGCTCCGGGTCCGTCACGTCGGCATCGATGTAGGCGGTCGCGCCCTCCTCGGTGGAGGTGAGCAGCGCACGGGCGTGCGCGAGCACCATCGGATCGTTGTCGACGTAGACGATCCGCGCCTCGGGAGCGAGCCCCTGGGCGACCTCGTGGGTGTTCTGCGCGGTCGGAAGCCCGGTACCGACGTCCAGGAACTGCCGGATACCCGCCTCGGACACGAGATACCCGATGTTCCGCCGCAGGAAGGCCCGGCTGCTGCGGGCGATGGTGACGATCCCGGGAAACACCTCGGTGTAGGCGTCACCGGCCGCCTCGTCGACGGGGTAGTTGTCCTTGCCGCCGAGCCAGTAGTTCCAGATACGGGCGGAATGCGGCACCGACGTGTCGATCTTCTGCTGCTCGGCCGGGTCGGGCGTTGCCACGTGGTCGGTCATGGGGTGTGCACGTCCTTCGGCCGGGGCGGGGATCGTTCGTGGCACATCTTACGATCCAACTCCCCTTTCTTTCCTACTAGTTCGTGCCCTTCCTCAGTCAGGCAGGCGGGTACTCCGCACGACCGGACAGTACCGAGAGATCGCGCAGGTGACCGAGACACGGACATGCCGACCAAGCTGCGGCTGCCTCAGAACGCTTGGCCAGGACGCCGTTCTCGAACCTCGCCCCGGAGCATACGTCTGGCGCCCTCGCGGACAGTCTCGTCGATCAAAGCCTCGGGCCGGCCCCTTCGCCGGCCGGAGTTTCCGCTGACCAGACTTCCCGTCCATCCCAGCAGAAACCCGGCGGGGATCGAGACCAGAGCGACCGTCTGCAGCGGGTACCAGTTGAGGTGCCGGTGCGGGAAGAGCGCGAATGCGGTCCCCGAGAATGCCGGGGAGGAGAGTTGCAGGACCAGGGCGCATGCGAGCCCTCCGTACAGCGTCCAGAGAAGGCCTGTTCGGGTGTAACCCGTCCAGAAGGTGGAGTAGATCAGCGCAGGCAGCACTGTGGAGGCGGCAATGGCCATGGCCAGAGGTATCAGGAACTGAATGTTCCATCCCTGGACCGCGACGGCGAGTGCCATGCTCAGGCCCCCGATGCCCACCCCGGCCCAGCGGGCGGCCAATACCCCGGTGCTCTCGTCGGAGCGTGCGCGTTTCGTGTGGGAGCGGATGTCGTGGGCGACAGAGGCGGCAGCGGAGAGAGTGAAGCTCGCACTGGCAGCCAGGACGGCGGCGAATACCGCGCAGGCCACGAGTACGAAGAACCACGCCCCACCTCCCGTGCTCGGGCCGCCCGCCAGTTGGCTTGCCAGCCGCAACAAGGCACTGGCGCCGCCTGGATCGGTCGCGGCGATGGCCCGGTTTCCGACGATGGCTGCGGCCCCGAGCCCCATGACGGCGGCAAGCAGACAGAAAGCCGCCGTGATCGTGATGGCGTGGCGGACGACCCGCCGGGCGGACGGGCCATCAGCTGTCGTGTTGATGCGCATCACTACGTGCGGCATAGAAGCGACGCCGAAGACAATGGTCAGCTGAAGGCCTATGAAGTCAAGGCCGGCGCTGGTGGCCGAAGCGCCGGAGACCGCGCTCATGCCCTGGCCGAGGAAACGGTCGGGAAAGGAACTGCCTTTGCGTGCAGCGCTGATGAGCGCGTCGACACTCCATTGGAAGTGGGAGAGCACGAGGGCGACGGTGATCAGACTGGCCGCGGCAAAAACAGCCGCTTTGAGGATGTGGAGGGCGCTCGCGCCGCGCATCCCCCCGAAGGCAGCCGCACATATGACCAATGATCCGATCATGAGGGAAAGTACTTGCTGCGCTCCGGGGCCGGAGAGGCCGAAGAGCAGCGCAGTGGAAACTCCCACTCCGGCGATCTCGAACATGAGCAACAGGACGCAGATGGAGAGAGTGACCACGGCCCCCGCGATGCGTACCGAAGGGCTCTCAGCACGTCGAGCGAACAGATCTCCGACGGTGAAGCGGCCATGGTTGCGCATAGTCTTCGCGAGCAGGAGCAGGACCCCGAGGGAGAGCAGCAGGCTCAGCACGACGAAGAGGCCGTCGTATCCGCTGACGGCAATGGTTCCGGTGGTCCCGAGTATGGTGCCGGCAGGGATGCATTCACTGGACAGGGCAAGGGCATTGCGAAGTGTGCCCGTATGACGCCCTCCCCGGTAGTAGGCGCTTACCAGATCTCCCTCCGGATCGGCCGTCAAACTGAAGAAGAGTGCGCCGACCAAGAAGATGAGGAAGCCGATTACCAGGACCTGCGATGTGCCGCGCCCTACGAGTATCGGGGCTGCCGATTCGAGCACCATGGTCGCTAATTCGCCTTTCCAGGTCCGGAGTTGTCGTACCGGGCGGCCGTCCAGAGGAGCAGCGCGCCCTGGACGAGGAGGAGCGCCAGGCCTACCGTGATTTCTCCGAAGACCCGGGATCTCAGCCACGCCGGATTCAGGGCCGAGAGAGTCAGTTCACCGAGGAACAGGCATCCGTTGAGCAGGATGAAGCGGGCCGTGGGAGATGCTCGGCCCGCGCGTTGCCGTCTGGTCAGAGCGTTCGGCACAGGGCTCCTTCATGGGTGCCGCCCCGGGCAGGGCGTACTTGGTTGACGTGGCAGGGCACTGGGACCGCCGATGATCAAGACACCGCTCCACAGCGCAACTGTGTGAAGAGCGCCGAGTTCAGGGACGCCGGAACGTCGCGCACAGTCGGCCTGCCCCTGACGGCTCGCCCCCGCGGCGCCGGTGCGGTGAGTGTGTCTCGTGGACGCAGGCGACTGTAGGTCCCCTCGATGCCTTGCCGGCAGGGCGACGGAGGCCAGAAAGAGGACTTCACCGGCCATGTGCCGGGAACCTGCGCGAAGGGCCTGAAGGACATCCGTTCATCTGCCGTTGCCGTTCGGCGGGAACCGGTCCGTGCGGTCAAGGGGGGCCTGGGTGGGCAGGTGCTTGCCGCCCGCATTCCGGCCACGCTGCGTGCCGGGCCGGGCACGGGCCTGGCGGAGAGGCAACCGTCTGGCCGCTGAGGCCCCCCGTCTGACCGCCCGGACCGGTTCGCGCCGAACAGCAGATGAATAGATTTCCTTCAGTCCCTCAGGAAGGGGACCGCGATCGGCCGGAAGGAGAGCGGCTTCGTCCGCCGCTCGGGTTGATCGACCTGAGCTCTTCCGCGGCTGTGAGTCGCCCTGGCACGCGAACGTCGGGCCATGCCTGGCGTGGCGTCCCTGTCACGCCGACGGCCGTACTCATCAGGGGCGCCGAACATCACCTAGGAGTGTCCATGACCGGTTCACCGAGCAGTGCGCCCACGCGGGACCGCCGGCGGAACGAAGCCGACGTCGTCGTGATCGGTGCGGGTCTGGCAGGGCTCACCGCGGCACGCGCGCTCGTCGCGGCCGGGCTGTCCGTCGCCGTGCTGGAGGCTCGTGACCGGGTCGGCGGCCGGTTGCTCAACCACCACCTCGGCGAGGGACAGGTGACCGAGATCGGCGGGCAGTTCGTCGGCCCGACCCAGGACCACATCCTGGCGTTGGCGAAGGAGGTCGGCGTCGACACCTACCGGGCGACCGTCTCCGGCGAGAACGTGTACGTGCACAACGGCAGGGCCAAGCGGTTCTCCGGGCACACGCCTCCGGACCCGCTGGCGCTGCCGGACATGGGCATCGCCCTGGCCCGCATCGGCCAGGCGGTGCAGAAGGTGCCCCCGAGGGCTCCGTGGCGGGCCCCGAACGCCCGTGAGCTGGACGGTATGACCTATGAGACGTGGCTGCGCAAGGCCGAGATCACCGGCGCCGCCGTCGACCTGGTCAACATCTTCCTGAACTCCGCGTACGGCGGGGAGGCACGCGACGCGTCGGCCCTGTTCAGCCTCTGGTACGTGGCGGCCTTCGGTGACGAGACGCATCCGGGCACGATGGAGCGCGGCACCGGTACCACCGGGGGCGCTCAGGACAGCCGCTTCGTCGGCGGCTCGCAACTGGTCGCGCAGCGGCTGGCCGTGGAACTCGACGGCCGCGTCCACCTCTCGGCCCCGGTGCGCCGCATCAGCCAGGACGCCACCGGCGTCACCGTCGTCTCGGACGCCGGCGACTGGCGGGCCGACCGCGTGATCGTCGCCGTACCACCGCTGCTGGCCTCCCGGATCGTCTGGGACCCGCTGCTGCCCCCGCAGCAGGGCCAGCTGCTGCAGCGGCTTCCGTTCGGCACCCTCATGAAGTGCGTCGCCGTCTACGACAAGCCGTTCTGGCGATCGGACGGCCTGTCCGGCATGGGTCTGCTGCGCGACGGCTCACCGATCCGCGAGATGTTCGACAACACCCCGCCCGACGGCGGACCGGGCGTCCTCATGGGCTTCCTCGGCGGCAGGGAATGGCGCAAGTGGGCCCACCGCCCGGCCCATGAGCGGCGCGGTGCGGTGCTGCGCTGCTTCGCCCGGGTGGTCGGGGACCGCGCCTTCGACACCGTCGAGTACGTCGAGCAGGACTGGACCGCCGAGGAGTGGACCCAGGGCGGCCCCACCGCCGTCGCCGCCCCCGGCGTGCTCACCGGCTACGGGGAGTGGCTGGGCCGCCGGTTCGAGCGGGTGCACTGGGCGGGCGCCGAGTTCGCCGCGTACTGGAACGGCTTCATGGACGGCGCGGTCCGCTCCGGCCAGGACGCCGCCGCCGAACTGCTCAGCCACCGCTGAGCACAGCCGAGCACAAGAGACAAGCAGAGAGAGAACCCGTCGTGAACAAGTACGCCGTCGCCGAGAAGGCCATCGTCAACGCCTCCGTGGAGCGGGTCTGGGAGGTCATCTCCCGCACCGACCGGTACGCCGAGTGGGTGGCCGGCGCGATCGAGGTCACCGACCACCACGGCGTCGCCACGGTGGGCAGGACGTACGCCGAGCTCAACCGCAGCCTCGGCCCGCTGCGCACCAGCTCGGTCTGGACCGTCAGGGAGATTGACCCGCTCAGGCGCCGCGTCGACACCGGCACCGGTTTCGCCCCGCTCCAGGACCTGACGAGCATCTTCGAGTTCCAGCCGGTGAAGGGCCCGGTCGGACAGGACGCCACGGAGATGACCTACCGGGTCGAGTACACACTCGGTCTCGGCCCCCTCGGGCTCCTCCTGGACGCCATCCAGCAGCCCGCGATGCGCGCCGGCATGCGCACCTCCATGGCCAACCTCGACACGCTGCTGCGTTCCGAGAACCCGACGACGGCACGCTGACATGCCGGCGGCGCATGAGTTCCTCGAAGAGCAGCGGCGATCCGTGGCGGCGGCGTCCCGTCGTCTCGCGGACGCGGGACTGCTGATCGGCACGGCGGGCAACGTGAGCGTGTGGACCGGCGACGGCCAGGTCGCGGTCACCGCGACCGGCGTCGTCCTCGGGCAGGCCACCCCCGAACAGGTCACCGTGGTCGACTCGGACGGCAACGTGGTCGCCGGGCAGTCGGAGCCGACCTCCGAACTCGCCCTGCATCTCGGCATCTACCGGCAGTACGACGCCGGCGCCGTGGTGCACACCCACTCACCGCAGGCCACCGCACTGTCCCTGGTGCTCGACGAACTCCCCTGCGTGCACTACCAGCAACTCGCGCTCGGCGGCACCATACGGGTCGCGCCGTTCGCCGTCTTCGGCAGCCCTGAACTCGCCGAGCAGGTCCTGGCGGCGCTCGACGGCAGGTCGGCGGCGCTGATGGCCAACCACGGCGCGGTCGCGTACGGCCCGACGCTCGCCAAGGCGGTCGAGAACGCCTTGCTGCTGGAGTGGGCGTGCGGCCTCTACCTGCGCGCCGCCTCCCTCGGCACACCGCGGGTCCTGGACGAGGACCAGCGGGCCGCCGTCATCGCCGCCGCGCTGCGGCGCAGCTACGGCACCACCCACCCCCTGAAAGACCCGAAAGAGAAGAGCCGTTGATGAGCCAGTCGGTCATAGCACTCGGCGCCCACGTCTTCGACGTGCTGGTGCGGCCTGTCGAGGCCATCCCGCAGGGGCAGAACGCCGCGCTGGTGGAGCAGATCCGGTTCAGCCCGGCGGGTACGGCCGCCGGTACCGCGCTGACGCTGGCCAAGCTGGGCGCGGCGGTGCGCACCGCCGGCGCGGTGGGCACCGACGCGATCGGTGACCTGTTGCTGGGCATGCTGGAAGCCCAGGGCGTGGACACCTCTCTCGTCCTGCGGCGCGACGACACCCAGACCTCGGCCTCGGTGCTGCCCATCCGCCCCGACGGCAGCCGCCCCGCCTTCCACGTCCTGGGCGCGAACCTCGCCTACAGGCCGGACGACGCCGTGCTCACCGAGATCGTCCGGGCCACCCACCTGCACATGGGGGCACCCGAGCTGATGGGCGGTGACGCCGCGGCGAAGATCCTCGGTCCCGCGCAGGCCGCGGGTGTGGTCACCTCCGCCGACCTGCTCGCCTCCGGCGACAGCGGCCTGTTCGACTGGATCGCGCCCGCTCTGCCGTATCTGGACCACCTGCTGTCCAACGAGGAACAGGTGCTGGGTCTCACCGGCGCGGCCACGCTGGAGGACGGCGCGCGCAGATTCCTCGCGGAAGGGGTCGGCTGCGTCGCCACGACCCGGGGCGCCCGCGGCGCTCTCGTGGTCACCGCGGACGAGGTGACCAGGGTCCCGGCCTTCGCGGTCGGGGTGGTGGACACCACGGGCTGCGGCGACGCGTTCTCGGCCGGCTTTCTGCGCGGACTCGGACTGGGCCGCCCCTTGCGGGAGTGCGCCGTGCTCGGCTGTGCGGCGGCGGCGCTGGTGGCGCAGGGGCTCGGCAGTGACCACGGGGACTTCGACCTCGCCGCCGCGGACGCGCTCGCCGCCACGGCCCCGGTGCTGGAGCCGCGCTGACGGCGTGACGGCGGCCTTGCCCTGGGCCGGCTCGCCGGCCTTGGCTTCCTGGGCTTCCTGGGCTTCGATGCCCCGCCGGGCGGCCCGGTGTCAGCGCCGCGTGTCCGGCGCCGTGCCCGGCGAGCGCCCCGGCGCGGCGCCCAGGGCTCGCAGCAAGAAGGGCAGGAGCTGATCGGCCGTGTGCCGGGCGTGCACCGCGTCGGAGTCGTCCGGCATGCGGGCGACGAGCAGCAAGCGGCTGATCATCGGTCCCATCACCAGATCCGCCACCAGCTCGGGCTGGTCGACCGGCGGGATCTCACCCCGGTCCACGGCCCTTCGCACCACCTGGGACACCCGCTCGTGCATGGGCACCGTGAACGCGGTGGTCAGGGCGTCGGCCAGGATGGCGTTGTGCGCGGCCTCCCCCAGCAGGGCGCGCAGCAGGCGCCCACCGGGGCCGGTCAGGAAAGCCGCCTTGCCACGCAGCACGGTCCGCAGATCGCCCTCCAGCGTGCCGGTCTCGACTTCCTCGGAGAGCTCCTTTCCGCACATCATCACGGCTGCGGCCACCAGGTCCTCCTTCGAGCGCCAGCGCCGGTACAGGGTTGCCGTGGACACACCGGCCGCAGCGGCCACAGCGGCCGTCGTCAGAGCGCCGTACCCCCGCTCGGTCAGGAGCGCGACGGTGGCGTCGAGCAGTGCGCGGTCCCGGGCGGCGTCACGAGGACGACCGCGCGGTGTGCCCCGCTCGTGGTCGAGGGTTGTGTCGCTGGTCATACGATCCAGCATATACGAAACGAAATGACTTCGTTTCGCATATGCTGACCGCATGCCGCATCTCACCGAAGCCGAAGCCCCCGCGACCACTGTCGCGACCGTCGTCTCCCGCCTGCACGCCACGTTCGCGGCCGGGCGGACCAAACCCGTGGCCTGGCGTCGCGCCCAGCTACGAGCCCTGCGGAGTCTGCTGACCGATCACGCGGACGAACTTCGGGACGCACTGCGGGCCGATCTCGGCAAGAGCCCCATGGAGGCGTTCACCACGGAGATCGGTTTCACCGTCAACGAGATCGACCACGCGCTCGCCCACCTGAACTCATGGCTGCGCCCGCGCCGCACCCGCGTGCCCCTCGCCCTCGCGCCCGCCCGCGCCAGGGTCGTCCGGGAGCCACTGGGGACGGTGCTGATCATCAGCCCGTGGAACTACCCGGTGATGCTGGCCCTGGCACCACTGGTCGGCGCGCTCGCCGCGGGCAACTGCGCCCTCGTCAAGCCCAGCGAACTCGCCCCCGCCACGTCTGCCGCTCTCGCCCGGCTGCTGCCGCTCCATCTCGACGAGCAGGCCGTGGCCGTGGTCGAGGGAGGTGTCCCCGAGACGACGGACTTGCTGGAGCAGCGTTTCGACCACATCTTCTACACCGGCAACGGCACCGTCGGGCGGATCGTCATGACCGCCGCCGCACGCCACCTCACCCCGCTGACCCTGGAGCTGGGCGGCAAGAGCCCCGCCGTGGTGGAACCCGGCGCCGACCTGGCCACGGCGGCCCGCCGCATCGTCTGGGGGAAGTTCATGAACGCCGGCCAGTCCTGCACCGCACCGGACTACGTCCTCGCCGTGGGCGAGACGGCCACCGCACTCGAACCCCACCTCGCCGCGGCCGTCCGCGACATGTACGGAGAAGATCCGGCTGCCGGCCCCGACTACGGCCGCATCATCAGCACCCGCCACTTCGACCGGCTAGTCGGCTTCCTCAAGGACGGACGCACCGTCATCGGCGGTGGGCACGACCGCGACAGCCGCTACATAGCCCCCACCGTCCTCGCCGAGGTCGCCCCCGACGCACCGGTGATGAACGAGGAGATCTTCGGTCCCGTCCTCCCCGTCGTCCAGGTCCCCGACCTGGACGCGGCCATCTCCTTCATCACCGAACGGGACAAGCCCCTCGCCCTCTACGCCTTCACCGCCTCCTCCGCCAGCAAGCGCCGCCTGGCGACGGAGACTTCCTCCGGCGCCCTGGCGTTCGGCGTCCCCAACGCCCATCTGACCGTCCCCGGCCTGCCGTTCGGCGGCGTCGGCGAGAGCGGCTTCGGCCGGTATCACGGCGAGCACTCCATCGACACCTTCAGCCACGCCAAGGCGGTCCTGGACAAGCCGCTCTTCCCGGACCTGCTCCGGCTCGCCTACCCGCCCTTCACTGCCTTGAAGGAACGGCTGCTGCGCCGGATGCTGTGAACGACGTGGGACCCGCTGCCGCAAGAGGACGGCCGCTTCGGGAACACGGCCCGAACGGCATCACCGTCCGGACGGCATCACCGTCCGGACGGAAAGGACCGACCGGCGGCGGGTGCGTGCGGCCTACGCCGCGGACCGGTGGTTGAAAGAACCTGCGGTCGTCAGGAGCGCGAGGACGAGCACGACGGGTATCCCGTAGGCGAGCCGGAAGTGGCCGGTGGAGCCGAGGACCCCGCTGGCGGCGCCGCCGACGAGCACACCCGTGTAGTTGAAGAGGTTCATACGGGCCAGGACCGCTTCGGTCGCCCCCGGTCGCAGACGTCCGGCGGAGGCGAGGCACAGGGGGACCAGTGCGGAGACCCCGAGCCCGGTGCCAGCGGCGGCCAGGACCGCGTACGGCCAGGAGGGCGCGGCCGCCAGTCCGGCCAGGGCCGCAGCGGTGAGCAGGGTGGCGGCACGGACCACGGCCGCCGGGCCCGTCCTGCGGACGAGGTGGTCGGCGCAGGCCCGCCCGGTGACGGTGCCGACCTGGTAGGCCGCATAGGCCAGAGGCGCGACGGACAGGGCGGCGTCCAGGGTCTGGTGGAGATACAGCGTCGACCACGACGAGACCGTGGAGTCGATGACGTAGGCGACCACGAGAACAAGGCCGAACGGGGCGAGGTCGGCCCACAGCCCGCGGCCGAGCACGACGGGCTCCTCATGGCCGGACACGGCGATCGGCGCATCGGTGGGAAGCGCGTGCGAGCGTACGGTCAGGGCGAGGGCCAGGACGAGGCCGGCCTGTGCGGTCAGGGTGTACTCGGCCGGCCAGCCGAGGTCGGCCGTGCCCGCGGTCAGCAGGGCGGCAGCGGCACCGGCGGCGCTCCAGGCGGCATAGAAGGAAGCGAAGACACTCCGGCCGTAGTGGCGTTCGACGGCCGCGGCCCTGGTGTTCGCCGACACGTCGATGCACCCCAGTCCCATGCCGAACAAGCCGTAGGACACCGCGACCACGGCCTGGCCGGGAGCCCAGCCGATCAGCAGCAGAGCCGTGGCGGTCGTCACGACCGCGACCCGCATGGCGGCGACCAGCCCCAGACGCCGGATCACGGCCAGTCCGGCGAAGCTCCCGACGCCCGCGCTCAACGCTACGGCCACGACAAGCACGGTCATCGTCAGCGGAGAGATCGAGAGACGCTCCTTGACGGCGGGCACCGTGGTGGACACCGCAGCCACCGCTGCCCCCTGGGCGGCGAAAACCGTCGCCACGGCCCGTCGGGCGGGCGCGAGCGGGCTCCGGCGCACAGATCGTCGCGGAACCGGGGCATGAAGAGGTGCGGTCATGGCGAGCCTTCGTGTTGTGCGCTCTCGCGCTGGTGCTCCATGGGGTCACGTACGGCGGACAGGCGGGTTTCCGTAAAGGTAGAGAGGCGGGAAGGCCGCTTGCAGTGCGCCGGAGGCCGGAATGGGGGCTCTGGCGGCCACGCCCGCGACAGGCGGGGCCCGGCTGCCTACAGTGAAGCGAGAAACTCCCTGGTGAGAGGGAACGCAATGCCCGACGCCCCCGCCGGGGTCACTTCTCCGGGAACCAGCCGCAGCACCTCGGCCACCATCGCGCCGAACATCCTGCACTACCTCGTCCGGGTCACCGACGCGTACGGCGTCGATCTGCAGCCGCTGCTGACCGGTGTGGGGCTGGACCCGACGGTGATGGACTCCGCCGCGCTGCGGGTCTCCTACCGGCAGGGCAGTGACGTCATCCGCCAGGCGGTGGAGCTGACCGGGGACGAACATCTGGGGCTGCGCGTGGGCGCGGCTCAGCACCTGACCGCGTGGGGGCTGCTCGGCTTCGCCATGATGGCCGCCGACACCCAGGAGCAGGCCATCGAGACGGGCGTGCGCTACCAGAACCTCTCCGGGGCGATGACGGTGTGGTCGGCCCACTGGGAGGACGTCGGCTACGTGTTGTGCGCCGATCTGCCGGACCCCGCACTGGATCCGGCGGTCGCCGTCTTCCTGATCGAGGAGGCGTACTCCAGCGTCGTCACCCTCACCCGTCTGAGCGTCGGCGCCGCATTCGCCCCGCAGGCGGTCGAGTTGACCTTCCCGGCCCCGCGCGACACCCGCCCGTTCGACGAACTGTTCCGCTGCCCGGTGCGCTTCGGCGCCGCCCGCAACCGCATGGTGATCCCCACTCGCTGGGCCCGTACGGCCATGCCGGGGCGGGACCCCATCACCTACGCCTCGGTGCTCGGCGTGATGGAGAAGCACATGACGTCACGGCGCGAGCAGCAGGACCTGCTCGAGGTGCTGGAGATCTCCGTCGCGCAGAGCCTGCCGGCCATCCCCTCGTTCCTCGAGCAGGCCCGCAGGCACGCGTCCAGCGAACGCACCTTGCGCCGTCGCCTGGCCGAGTGCGGCACCACGTACGAGGAGATCGTCGACGGAGTACGCCGCGAACGAGTCGAACAACTGCTGCAACGACGGGAACTGACGCTTCGTGACATCACCCGTCAAGCGGGCTTCGCCGACGTGAGCGCACTTCGGCGGGCGGTGCGCCGGTGGCACGGAGTGACCACTCTCGAGTTGCGCACCGATCTGCTGGAGAGGGAGGCACCGACCGGTCGGCCACATGCGTGATGCTTGCCGCTCCGAGCGCCGGAGCCGAACGGCGCCCTCCCCCTCAACTGGTGTCGTCGACGAGCCGGGAAGGAACAGAAGTGCGTGAACGGGCCTGGCCCTCCCGGTCGCCGCTACATGATCGGCCGTGAGACACCCGGCCCCGATAGGGCCGAACGGCCCTTCTTCACACCGTTGAGCGGACAGGCGCACCTCACTCCGCACCCGGACACACGCCGCCGGGCACCGACCGGCCCCGGAGCAGCCCCGCACCGACCGCCGATCGCCTTACGAACCCATGACGAGTCCAAAAGGTTCTACGGAACCCTCGCATCCGCATGTCTGTGTGTGCGGGATCCTGGCTCGTCTTCGAGGACGAAGCCGGATTCTCGATGACGCCGCCCACCCGCCACACCCGGTCCCGCCGCGGCCGCACTCCCGTCGTGCGCGTGCGAGGCCGCTCCCGCCCCCGCTCATCCGTCGCCGCCCTGGCCTGCCACAAACCCGGCGAACGCTCCCGGCTGAACTACCAAGCCCTGCCCCGATGCCCCGGCCCGATGGACGCAAGAGCTTCTCCTGGCAGGACTACCGCGACCTGATCCAGACCGCGCACCAGCAACTCGGCGGCCCGATCGTGCTGGTCCGGGACAATCTGAACACCCACCTGACCGCCGGGATGCGCCGCTACATCGCCGAGCGGAACTGGCTCACCGTCTGCCAACTCCCGTCCTGCGCACCGGACCTCAACCCGGTCGAAGGCATCTGGTCGGTGCTGCGGCGCACCACCACGGCAAACCGTGCTGTCGCTGACCCGCATGACCTGATCACCGCCATCCGGCGGGGCCTACGCCAACTCCAGTACCGCCACGACGTCCTCGACGGCTGCCTCACCGGAACCGGACTCGCACTCGCCCCACCATGACGACATCACGCTTTCAACCTCAGTAGTCGCCGCCGATTGCGCGACTTTCCCGCTGCCATGCTTCCATTGCCCCGGCACGCATCGGTTGAGGAGTGCTCCCGATGTGAGATGCCGCAAGTCATGAGGGGGCGTCGAAAGACATGAAGAGACGTGTGTGGGGCACCGCTGCAGCGGTGGTGGCGGCGACGGTGACCGGCGTCATCGTGTTCCAGGGGGTTCATGGAAGTGCCAAAGGGCCGGACAGCAAGAACGCCACACCGGTGACCGGGCCGGTCAGCACCACCGTGCACACCACGGCGGTGAAGGCCGACGGCGACCGGGCCGAGGTGCCCGAGCGCGGCACCGATCAGTTCAGCCTGATCGGTCTGTCGTGGACCAAGCCGTCCGCGCAGCTCCCGGGCACCGTGCAGGTACGGACTCGCAACGCCCGCACCGGCGCGTGGAGATCGTGGGTCACCCTGGACACCGGTGGCAACGGCGCCGCGGCGGAGGAGAGTCGACGCGGCGCAACCGACCCTGCCTGGGTGGGCCCGTCCAACGGTGTCCAGGCCCGCGTGGACGGACACGGCTCACCCCTTCCGGCCGGCATGCGGCTGGAGATGGTCGACCCGGGCGTTGGCCGTGCCGCGGTGAACGCAGATCCAGTCGCCTTCAAGATCGACGAGCCCACGGCGACGCCGGACGACGGTACGAGCGAGTCGGCGGACCCGAGCACGGGCACGGGCACGGATGCACCGGTGGTCGAGCCGAGCTCCTCGCCGAGCACGCCGTCGCCGAGCGACTCGCCGACCACGGGCACTGTCTCCCCGTCTCCGACACCGAGCGGATCGGCCACCCCCACGCTGCCGCCGGCCCCGGTGTCGAACGCGCCCGAACCGCCGATCGTCACCCGCGCCCAGTGGGGGGCCGACGAGTCGCTGAACAGTGAGGCACCCGAGTACGGCACCGAGGTCAAGGCGGTCTTCGTCCACCACACCGTGAACGCCAACGACTACTCCTGCGCGGACTCCGCTGCCATGGTCCGCGCCATCCGCACGTACCACATCCAGTCCAACGGCTGGAAGGACATCGGTTACAACTTCCTTGTCGACAAGTGCGGAACGATCTTCGAGGGGCGCAAGGGAGGTGTGGACCGGCCGGTGATCGGCGCCCACACCCCGGGCTTCAACACCAACACCGTCGGCATCGCGGTCCTGGGTGAGTACTCCTCGATCGACGCATCCTCCGCGGCCAAGGCCTCCGTGGCCCGCCTGGCCGCCTGGAAGCTCGGCCAGTACGGCAACGACCCCGCCGGTAAGGTCGATCTGACGGCCGGTCTGGACAACGGCAAGTTCAAGCTCGGGCAGACGGCCAGTTTCTACCGGATCTCCGGGCACCGTGACGGATACTCCACCGAGTGCCCCGGCGACAAGCTCTACGCCTCCCTGGCCGGCATCCGCACCCTCGCCGGCGGGCCCGTCACCGGACTCGCGCTCAAGCCCTTCGGTCAGGCCGGTGTCGTCGGCACCACCGCCTACACCAAGGGCCCCCTCACGGTGAACTGGGCCATCACCTCGCCGGCATCACTTGTGAAGCGCTACGAGGTGCTCGTCGACGGCAAGATCGCAGCCACCGCCGACCCGACCGCCACCTCCGCCCCTGTGACCCTGGGTGCGGGCACCCACACCGTCGCCGTGCGAGCGGTACACGTCTCGGGCCGCACCGCGGTGACACCCGACGCCACCGTCATCGCCGACACCACCGCACCCACTTTCACCACCAAGCCCTCGGTGACCCTGAGCACCGGCACCGTCAACCCCACCGCCGTTCCCGTCGCCCTGGGCTGGAAGGCGACCGACACCGCAGCGCTGAAGGAGGTGCGCCTGACGGTGCCGTCCGCGCACACCTACGGCCCGACCACCTACACGACCGCGCTGACCTCGAACTCCGGCACCGCCACCACCTGGTCGATGACGGCCCGCGACCAGGCCGGCAACGCCACCACCGCGACCACCACGGCCACCCCGGTGATCCTCCAGGAGACCTCGGCCACCCGGACCGGCACCTGGACCACCAAGTCCTCCAGCAGTTACCTGGGCGGCAAGTCCTACTCCTCCGGTTCCAAGAACGCCTCGCTCACCTGGAAGTTCACCGGCCGCTCAGCAGCCTGGGTGGTCTCGCGTGCCAGCAGTTCCGGACAGGCATACGTCTACGTCGACGGCGTCAAGACGGCCACCGTCGATCTGAAGTCCACCGCTACCAAGTACCGGGACGCGGTGTGGACCAAGAACTGGTCCACCAGTTCCGCCCACACCATCAAAATCGTCGTCGTGGGCACTTCCGGACGCCCGACCATCACCACCGACGGGCTCGTCTACATGAAGTAGCCCCAGATCTTTCGTCGTGCCCCTTCCACGGGCCCGGTCATCCGGACGCGATGACCGGGCCCACCTCTGTCGCGAGCCGGGGCCGGGCTTCCGGCTGAGGCAGAGGTCTCCACACGACGCGGTGGCCATACCGGACGGTGTCCATCTGTTCGGCGCCGAGGACCGGTCGATCCGGACCTCCGCTCGCCACTGAGCCCGGTCCTCGTGCACACCAAGGCTGGAAGTGGCCGAGGGCCACGTGTGCCAACGCCCGTTCGAACCCGGCCCGGTCCATGTCGATCCGCAGAATTCTTTCCTGGTTCGGCTTCCGGGCCCAGCCGGAGCGATACATCATCCACAGGAACGATGGTTTGATCCACGTCATGCGTTCGCGCTCGAATGGCGCTACGAACGTCCCAGCACGCAACGCCGGTTCCGCCCCTGTTCTGCCTCCGTCACCGACCGCGCACCTCGGACGCCCACGTACCCGCCTTGTGGACTTCCGGTCCCTCGACATGTGTGGCACCGGCCGTGTACAGCAGCCACAGCAGCTCAAGGGAGCCGAAGAAGGATTCCCCCCAGCTGTCGACCCAGACGCGGAGCCGCGACGGCCCCACCCCGACGATGTCCCAGAACTCCCAGCCGCGAGAATCCTCGTCCGGATCGAACCGATAGATCCAGTCCTGCAAGGACCAAGGCCCTTCACCGCTACGGTCCATGTACGCGGTGCGGCCGTGTCGGGCGAATTCCTGTGGCGGCACCTCGCCGTCCCGGACGGAGACAGTCTTGAACCAGTCAGGGAACTCGTCCGCCGGCTGATCTTCATCGTCGAACTCCGCCGTGCAGGCCAGGTGGAGGGCGGCGGACAGGACGCGACGTACGCGTAGCGCGTACGCCTCGGGGGTCCCCTCGAATACATCGACGGTGAAAGCGGCCAGAACCGGCGGAGCCGACTCGATCGCGGGACGCTGCCGAACACGGTCCAGTTCGGCAGCGACACTCTCCTCGCTGTGGATCATCGCACGATCCTATCCTTCCTGTTCGACGCGTCCGGAGCCCTTGATGAAGTTGTCGCGGAGTTCGTCGAGGAGCTTGGTCGGGATTCCGTAGAGGTCCTTCCCCTTGGTCGGATCGGAGATTTCCGGGTACTCCTGGAGCAGGCCTTTCCATTCCGTGCGGGTGAAGGACCTTGACCAGGTAATCTTCGGAGATCTCGAAGGAGACGAATCTGGCCGCCGTCGTCCCGGTATTCCAACGTGTGCTTGTTATTGCCGCTCATGTTCAGATAGAGCTTGCCTTTACCGGTGATCGTCACCTCGCCGTTCTCACCGATGTGAATCCGCTGGCTCAGTGGGTGGTCGGTCTGTTTGCGGGAGACCGAGATCAGGTCCTCGCCGCACTCTTCGAGACCGAGTGGATCGGTCCTGGTGTACGGGTTGTGGACGTAGGTGTTGGGGTTGGGGGCGGGGGTGAGACCGAGGGGGTCAGGGGGTGAGGTAGCGGGCGGTTTCGGGGTCGTAGTGGCGGAAGTAGTTGTACGCGCTGACAACCGGTCGAAGTACGTGTACTCGAAGCGGGAGACGGCGCCCGTGACGTCGGTGCGGCGGTGCGGTTTCCCCTGGCGTCGCATGTCCACGACTCGGCGAGCGCCCACCAGCAGCGACGCGGCCGGACCCGCCGATTGACCGGAAGCCGGAGCGTGGACCGCCGAACCGCTCGCGCTCCACGTCAGGCCAGCGGCAGGCCCAGCTCACGATGCCAGCGGCGGGCCAGGGCAAGACAGGCGCCCGCTCCGGCGAAGAGCCCCGGCTGGTCGAGGTAACGGCTCACCTGCTCGTCGCTGAACGGCATCCCAGGGCGGTCGCCGTGGGCGCCGAAGAGCAGGGTTCCCTCCTCGTTCTCGGCGACGAGCCCGGGGAACACACGGTTGAAGACCTCTACCGGCCAGACGCACACGGTGAGGATCTCCGGCTTCCAGGTGAGCGGGTCGAGCCCCAGGCCCAGAACGCTCAACCGGGCCGCGCCACTGCGGATGGCCTCGCCGACGGCCGGATAGGAGGCGCTGTGGGCCGGGTCCAGCTGGTCATGCAGGTTGGAGTCCTCGGCGCCGAGCAACTCCTCGACGTACTCCCGCACCACGCAGTCGACCAGGTCGAGGTCCTCCCCCGCCCCGGCCCGCGGGGCCGAGCGGGGCTGGAACTCCCCGGCGGGAACGACATGGTAGGCGTTCTGAACGCCCGCCGTACCGATGGCCGACCTGTGGTGCATGAGGAACCGGGTGCTGGAGCCGTCCACGATCAGGGTCAGCGTGTCGACGCCGGTGGCCGCGCACCGGCGCTCCAGCGCGAAGGGGTCGGCCAAGTGGGTCCGCAGGCGGCCGCCCAGCACGTCCGGGCAGTGCGTGAGGTCACGCAATGCGGCCTCGTAGCCCAGGGATTCGGCGGTGTCCTGGGCGTCGAAGTACCGGGCGGTGCTGAACTCCATCGTCAGGCCGGCCCCCGACGAGGGCTCGGCCCGGAGCAGTCGGTAGACCGGGGAGTCGAACCACAGGGTCGGCGGGTCGTAGCGGGTGACGGCGTCGGCGTAGCTCGGCGCTTTTGGCCGGCCGGAAGCGCCGACGGGCCAGTACGCCTCAGCGGCGGCCAGGGCGCCCCGGGTGCCGCCGGGATCTTCGGCGAGGCTGAGCCTGAGGTCGGACACCGGCAGCGGGCTGCGCGGGATCCAGCCCGCTGCGGCGACGACCGGCAGCAGCGGATCCGTCCCCTGATGGGCCGCCCGGGCCAGCGCCGTCAGGTGGTGGCGGCGTGCTCGCAGGTGCCGGCGGGTACGCACGAAGAGCTCGGCGGAGCGGTCCTTGGCCGGTGTCGTCATGGCCGGACCGCACCGTTGCGTACCGTCAGCTCCTCGACCAGGTCGTGCAGCGAGGCCAGGTGCCGATGCCCCTGCTCGGGGCAGATGCCGTACGGGTCGAAGTGCACGGCTTCCAGCCCTGCCGCCTCGGCGCACTCGACGTCGTTGCGGATGCTGTCGCCGACGTGCAGGATCCGGTCCGCCGGAACTCCCTCCACGGTGCGCATCGCGATCCGGAACAGTTCCGGATCGGGCTTGGCAGTGTTCTCGTTGCCCGAGTCGACGATGGCGTGGACGGGCACCCCGGGACCGGCGCCGACCTGGCACAGCCCGTGGCGGCCCAGCACCTCGGCGGCTTCGCCCTCCGCGTTCGTGACCAGCACGACCGGCAGACCGAGCGCATGCAGCCGGCGGAGCGCGGGTACGGTCTCGTCCGGCCGCCGGGGAACCCAGTCGGCTTCCAGGACGCCGAGCACCTCGTGCAGCAGCGGCTCGATCAGTTGCTCGGGGAGGCCGAGTCGCTCGGCGAAGGCCCGGCCGTGCAGGCGGACCAGGTCCTCCGAATCGTCGGCGCCCATGCCCAGGTCGATACGGCCGGGGCTGAAGACGGCACGGTCGACCGTCTCGTGGGTGCAGCTGAGCCCCACCTCGGCCAGGGCCACGGTGAGGAGGTTCGGGTCCGGGATGAACAACACGCCGCCGACGTCCAGGAAGACCGCCTGGACCGGGGTCGCGGGCGGAAGCGGGGGCCGTACACCGAGCGTGGGGGTGAGTTCGGTCACTGCGGGTTTCCTTCTGCTGGAGTGGAGTGTGGGTGTGCCGGACGTCCGGTCGCCAGGCCGGGCAGCAACCGGGCCGTGACGCCGCTGCCGAGCGCACCCAGCGCGATCAGCAGGCCCATGGCGATCCAGAGCAGATTGGTGGCCCGGGTGAGCACCTGTCCGACCAGGGCGGGGGCGACGGCGACGGCTGCCGCCTGGGCGGTCTGGAAGAACGACAGCGCGCGCCCCTGCACACCCGGCGCCGCAGCGAGCGCCACCACCGAGTTGGCCGCGGGTACGTAGGCCATGGTTGCGAGACCCAGGAGCACGCCGACGCCGACGGCCAGGACCAGGCGGGTCGCGCCGTGCACCCACTGGAGGCTCACCAGTACGCCGATCGTCGCTAGCAGCGCCGCGTGCGAGACGAGCAGGATGTCCCGGCGGCGGAACACGGACAGCCGTTTGGTGGCGTAGCTCTGAAACAGCACCTGGATGACGGTGCTGAGGGTGAACACGCTGACGGCCACGTCGGCCGGCAGGTGGAGTTGGTTCAGGTAGTAGAAGGGGAGGACCACGGTGGGCAGGATCCATGCGCAGGCGGTTCCGGCCTGCGAGGCGATGAACAGGGTCAGCGGCCGGTCCTTGAGCAGTCTCGCCCAACTGCCCGGCGTGGCCGGCGTGCCTGCCGCGGACTCGGTCGCGTTCCGGGACCCGTACGACGGATGAGGCCGCAGCGTCATCATGACCACTGCCGCGGCCACCGAGCTGACCACGTCCACCAGCAGCAGGTATCCGGCGGCATCGATGCCGCCGCCCGCCAGCAGCAGGGTGCCGGCGATGGCCCCCAGCCCCATGCAGGCGTTCTTCACCGTTTCGGTGAACGCGAACCAGGGGTCCATGGTGGCAGGGGTCGCCAGGGAGCTGACCAGCTTCGGCCAGGCCGCCCAGTAGACCCGGTCGGTCGCCATGACCACGAAGACCACGGCGAAGACGGCGGCGGCATGGTGGGCGACGGGGAAGAGCGCGTATCCGGCGGCCACCACGACGTTGTTGACGACCAGCAGGGTGCGGGGCGCGAACCGGTCGGCCAGCCAGCCCGCCGGCAGCCCCAGGAACAGGGCTGCCACCGAGGCCGCGCTGACCATGGCTCCCACGGTCGCGGTGTCCAGGCCCGAGTGCAGGGTGAAGTAGAGGAAGGACAGCGGGAGGAAGGCACCGACGCCGACCGTGTCGATGACCACCGCGGCGAGCAGTCGGCCGTGCCCGCTGACGTCGGGGATACCGAGGGTCTGCTGGATCCGGCCCCATGCGCCGCCGCCGTGGGCGCTGCTGTCCACCGCCGCTGCCGACCGCGAGGTCTCGGTCATCCAGCCGCTCGCAGGTCGTCGGCGCGGGTGCCGGCCCAGGAGACGCACTCGATGCGGTCGCCGTCGACGCTGGCCTCCACCAGTTCGCAGTTGCGGAGCCAGTTGACGATGCCGTGGTTGTTGGGCAGGTTCGCGCAGAGGTACGGCAGGGCGAACTGCAGCACCCCGCCGTGCGAGACGACCAGGGCGGCCTCGTCCCGCTCCGCGATCCGCAGGACGGCGGCGCGGAACCGTTCCAGCACGGCTGCGCCGGTCTCCCCCTCCGGGCCGGCGGGTATGTCCAGCCGCTCGTGCTCGGCCCAGAGCAGGTACACCGACTCCAGCTGGGCGAAGACGGCGTCGTCGAAGCGGCCTTCCAGGGTACCGACCGACAGCTCGCGCAGTTCCGGCAGCACATGCGGCTTCAGCGACCGGGGCCCGGCCACCTCGGCGGCGGTCTCCCGGGCCCGGGTCAACGGGCTGCAGTACACCGCGGCGAGCGGGGCGGCTGCGAGTGCCTGCGACAGGGCACGGCTCTGCTGGAGGCCGGACTCGTTGAGGGAGGGGCCGGGCGGCGCGGTGGACAGTGTGCGCGCAGCGTTGTTCGCGGTCTCGCCGTGACGCGCGAAGAAGAGCTGGGCCATGGTGCTATTCCTTTTCTGCTGAGGGGCAGGGTCAGTGGTCATGCGCTTCGAGCCGTACGCCGCGGCTTCCGTGCTGCTCGGCGGCGAACGGCAGTTCATGGAGCCCGACCGCTGTCAGTTCGGCCCGGAGACGGCCCTCGGCCCCGTCCTTGCTGCTGACGAGCAGGAAGCCGCCGCCGCCGGCTCCGACGACCTTCGCCCCGTCGGCTCCGCTGGCCAGCGCCAGGTCGTGCAGTTCGTCGAGGTGACCGGTGGTCACAGAGGTGGAGAGCTGCCGCTTGTGCTGCCAGTGGAGTTCGAGCAGCGGCCCGATCTCGTCGGCCCGCCCCGCCCGCAGGGCGTCAGCCATCAGCGGTGCCAGCGCACGGATACCGTGCAGCAGTTCCCGGGCCCGGGCGGAGCCCGTCCGGGTCGCGTCGGCCTGGGCCGTCAGCACCTGAGCGGCGTCGCGGCTGAGCCCGGTATGGAACAGCAGCAGCCGGTGCGCGAAGTAGTGGGCAAGTTCCCCGGTCACCGGCATCGAGTTCGCATCCACCGTCCCGTCCCGCCCGATGTGCAGGTGCTGCAGGCCGCCGAGCGCACTGGTGTAGTGGTCCTGCGCGCCCACCGGGCGGCCCAGGTCGCTCATCTCGACGGCGCTCGCCGTCATGGCCAGCCAGCCGGCCGAGGGTTCCCGGCCCTGGCTGGTCTCCAGCGCGTGGAGCAGGGCGACGGTGAAGGCGGCGGAACCGCCTGCCCCGGAGCCGCTGGGCGCATCGCCGAAGCAGCTGACCTGGACGTTGTCGGTGACGCCGCTGCGCAACAGGGCCGCCCGGGCGAACGGATTGCTGATCCCGGCAGCGGTGGGGGCCTGCTCGGGGGTCTCCCAGAAGCCGCGGACAAAACCGTCGAAGCTGAAGGGGTGGACGACGGCGCCCACGTACCGGTCGATGGCCACGGCGACGACCTCCCCGCCGAACTCCGCGGCGTAGCTGGGCAGGTCGGTTCCTCCTCCCGCCAGGGAGATCCGGAGCGGTGCCTTGGCCGCGGCGGTGGCCGGGGCGGGGCGCGGCTGCGCGGCGCCTGGGGTGAACATTGGGCGACTCCTGTGAGTGCGGGGCTGCGTCGGCCTAGTGGGGTGGCGGGTCAGAGGGAACGGACGATGTCGTCGGCGGCGCGGGGGAGGTCGGGCAGGACGGTGACGCGCTCCAGGTCCGCGTCGGGGCGCGCGCGCTGGGTCCGGCCGCGCCCGGTGAGGACCAGATAGGGGCTGACCCCGGCCCGGCGGGCGGCCTGGAGGTCTGTGAGCGCGTCCCCGACCAGGACGGAACGGCCCAGATCCAGGCCGAGGTCCCGAGCTGCCCGGAGCAGCATCCCGGGGGCTGGCTTGCGGCATGGACAGCCCTCGCGTTCGAGGTGCGGGCACAGGTACCAGGCGGGGTCGGGGCGGTGCGGCCGGCGCAGAAGTTCCAGCACGTGCCGTTGGATGTCGACTGCCTGCTCCAGGGTGAGGACTCCCTTGCCGACCGCCTGCTGGTTGGTGACCACGACGACGGCCAGGCCGGCGTCGGCCAGCCGGCCGACTGCCGCCGCTGCGCCGGCCAGCAGCTCGACGTCGTCGCGGCTCCGGACATAGGCGGGACGGTCGGCGTTCAGCACCCCGTCCCGGTCGAGGAAGACCGCCCGGCGGCTTCCCGCCACGGCAGGCGGCGCCTGGAAGGTCGGCCGGCTCTCGCGGCCCGGTGGGCAGTACAGCGGCTCATGAGCGGCCGGGAGGACACGGGCGGCAGGGCCGGTCATCGCGGCGCGCCGACGGAGCGCAGCAGCGTGGCAGCCCGCACCGGGTCCTGTGGGGTGAAGAACATGCCGGTGGCCGCCTCGGCCGCGCCGGGGATCCGGAGCCGGGTCGCCGACCGGGCCAGACCGCTGATGACGACGTTCAGGTGCGCGCGGCCCTGTCCGTGTCCCTGGACCACCCACAGGTGGTAGGGCATGGGGGCGTCGAACAGCGCGTCGAGGCGGACGACGCTGTCGGCGAGCAGCAGCGCCAGGGCCGCACGCTCGGCTGAGTCGAGTTCGTCCAGCGTGGCGACATGCCGCTCCGGGGCGATCCGCAGCGTGAACGGCGCGGGAGGCGCCTCGGGGACCCCGCTGTGCCAGCCGGGGACGGCGCGCACCAGCAGGTCCTGGTCTGCCGGAGCGCAGCCGGGGCAGCCCGCTGCGGGGGCGGGAGGGCGAAGCGGCTCGGGCACCACCGGCAGACCGAAGACCTGGCTGTGCGGATGCGCGACGGTGGCACCGGCCTCGGGACCGCGGTTCTCGAAGACCAGGACGCAGGCAACCTCGGGATGGGCGGCGAGGATCTGCGAGCGCCGGGCCCACAGGTCGATCACCCGTCGGATCTGCCGGGCCGGGAGCGTGCCGAAGTCGCCCTGGTGCCCGGTGTCGTGCACGACGACCTCGCAGTGGCCGCCGGGCAGCGCGGGCCAGCGGTTGGGGAAGGCGTAGGGGGCCACAGCGTGCCCCGGATGCTCGGTGCCGCCGGGGCAGAAGGGGCAGCCCGCGTCGGCACCGGTGTGACCGGTGCGGTCCCCGCGTCCGGAGGCGAGGAAGCCCTGCCGACCGGTCCACGCATCGACCACGTGCGCGGCACCCGGTGCGGCGACTGCCGGGTCGGTCCGGGGCGTCACGTGGGGACCTCCTCGGGGGCGGGTACGCCCTGGTGCTCGCGGGCCAGCGGCACCGCCGCCAAGGCGAGGGTGTCGTGCACGGTCCGCTGGTGGTCTGCCAGGGCGCCGGGATCGTCCAGGCAACGGACCAGGAACTGCAGCGCCTGGAGGTACTTGGCCTGCCCGGCGGGGATGTCCGGGTGCGGGTCGACGGCCGGAACGGTCACGCCGTCGGCGGGCAGAACCACGGGCGGCGTGTGGACGTCCTCGATGTCCAGGGCCACCGACCGCTCGGTGCCGTGGACCTCGAGGGAGGTCACCGGTGTCCGACCCGGGCGGTAGCCGATGTGCATGGTGCCCGCAAGGCCGTCGCTCCAGCTCAACGCAGCCGTCCAGGCGTCGGGCGAGGCCGCGCCGGCCACCGTCTCCGCGTGTTCGTCCGATGCCCCCGCCACCCGGATCGGCAACCGTACGCCGACCGGACGCCACGCGACCCGCTCGGGCGGTCCGAACAGGGCCACCGTGTGTGCGATCCCGTACAGGCCGATGTCGGAGACGACACCGCTGCCCGGCCGCAGGAACCAGCCCCGCCGGGGGTCGAGCGGGCGGCGGGCGGCAGGGCCGCCGAGTGCCACCTCGACATGGACGGTCATCGGCCGCCCCAGCGCCCCGGAGCGGACCAGTTCCTGCAGCGCCCGGGCGGCGGGGCCGAAGGCGGTGGTCGGCGCCGACACCAGCGCCCGGCCGGCTCCGCGGGCCTGGCTGCACAACTGCTCCCAGCTGTGCGCGCCCGGGGCGGCCGGCTTCTCGCTGTACGTGTGCCAGCCCAGCGACAGCAGCTCGCGGTTCGTGGCCAGATGGGCCTGAGCGGGCGTCAGATTGAGGGCCACTCCGTCGACGGGGGCCGCACCCAGCTCGGCCGGGGACGCGGCGGCGCGCGCGGCAGGGAACGCGGCCTGCCCGGCGGCTCGCTGTGCGGGGTCGGCATCGACCACCGCGACCACCTGCAGCGCGTGCTGCGCGGCCAGCGCCGGCCCGTAGAAGGTCTGGGCGACCTTCCCCCAGCCGATCAGCGCGACGGGCCTGGGGGCGGGCGGCGTCATCGGCCGGCCTCCCGTCCGATGGCACGGGTCAGGATCTCGCGGACAGCGCGGGCGACGTCCCGGACAGAGTCCGGCTGCAGGCCCGGGTAGATCGGAAGACCGACATGAGAGCGGCAGAAGTGCTCCGCCACCGGGCACTCCTGGTGCGGGGCAAAGGCGGGCATGGCCGCGCAGGACTCCCCGTGGCCCTGCAGCGGTCCGGCTTGGCGCATCCCGTAGTCGCTCTGCAACGCCTCGGCCACCGCCTCGGCGGCGCCCGGGCCGGGAAGGGTGATCCAGTACTTGTACCAGTTGGCGTCGACACCGGCGGCGGGACTCGGCAGCTCCACTCCCGGCAGGTCGCTCAGGCAACTGCGGTAGAGCTCCGCCCGTTCGGCGCGGATAGCGATGATCTCGTCGAGGCGTGCCATCTGGGTCTCGCCGAGCGCGGCCTGCATCTCCGACATCCGCCAGTTGAAGCCGGGGCGCCGATGCACCCGATCCGGGTCGCGGCCTTGGTCGCGCAGCACCCGCACCGTCTGTACCAGCGCCTCGTCCCGGCTGACGACCATGCCGCCCTCGCCCGCGGTGACCACCTTGCCGGGGAAGAACGAGAAGACTCCCGCGAGCCCGAACGCACCCGCCGGCACCCCCTTCAGACGCACGCCGAGGGCCTGGGCCGAATCCTCGATGCAGATCACTCCGCGTCGGGTGCACAGGTCGACCAGGGCCGGGGTGTCCGGGCTGATGAGCCCGCCCATGTGGCACAGCACGACCATCTTGGTGCGCGGTCCGATCGCCCGGTCGAGCTGCTCCGGTGTGGGAGCGAGGGTGGCCGGGTCGATGTCGACGAACCGGACGTCGGCGCCGCAGTTGACCGCCGCGGAGGCGGTGGCGACGAAGGTGTTGGCCGGCACCACGACCTCGTGCCCCCGCACATCGAGGCTGCGGTACAGCGCCTCGAGGGCGATGGTCGCGTTGGCCACGGCCACCGCGTGGAAGCCGTCGCCCATTCGCGCCGCGGTCGCCGCCTCGAAGGCCTCCACCCAGGGGCCTTTCGTGACGTCGCCGCTGCGGAGCATCTGCTCGTAGCGGCTCAGCAGGGTGGCGATGTCGTCCTCGGGAACGTAGGGCCGGAACCCGGGTATCCCGGCGATCCGGTCCTGGTCGGTGTCGAGGGGCATGGCAGGGTTCCTCCGCTGGAGTTCGGGGTCACGGGGTGCGGGTCGCGACGGTGACAGCCCTCAGGTCCGCCGGTGCGCCTTGAGCAGCGCCCAACTGTTCTCTCCGGTCAGGTCCTCCACCTCCGACTCGGTGAACGCCTGGAGCCGAAGCGTGCGCAGCAGGGGGGTGAGCCCTGCCTGCCGCACGTCCGGCAGCGGGCAGACCTCCTCCGCCTGTGGGGTCGAGGGGAGTTCGGTGTGCCCGGTGACAGCGATCGCCGCACCGCGCCGCACGCTTCGGGCCGCCGCGGCGTCGCGCGCAGCCGATGCCGGCTCGAACGGCAGGCACAGCATCGCGCCGTACCGGGTCGCGGCGGTCAGTACCGCTTCGACGACCGCCTTCCGGGCGGGGAACGGCAGGTCGGCCAGGAACACGCCGTGTCCCACCCGGCGGTGCCGGGTGGCGAGATGCTGCGCGACAGCGGCGAGCCGCTCCGCCGCCAGGCTGGGAGCGGCCGTGTCCGAGGCGGTCAGTTCTATGGCGACACCTGCCTCGTCCAGCGCGTTCAGCAGGTCCCGTACCCGCAGGCCGGCGGCGGCCTCGTCGTCCAGACCCCATGCCGCGACGTCGAGTCGGATGGTGCGCAGGCCGAGTGGGGCCAGCCCGGCCACCCGCGCCCACTCTCCTCGGCCGAGCGGGCGCGGGCCGAGGTAGCCGGAGAACCCGGCGACGGCCTCCAGCCGGCCGTCGGCCGAGGCTGACGCGTAGGCGCCCAGAACCTCCGTGACCCGGTCGAGGGAAGCCGCCGTCAAGGGGACGGCGGGCAACACGGCGTAGCCGCGGACGGCCGCCTCCTCGTCGATCGCCGCCAGGTGCTCGGCACGGATCAGCCGGAAGTCGCGGTCACCGATCCCGTAGACGCGGAACAGGAGAGGTTGCATGGATCTCCTCGATCAGAAGGGGGTGTCCCGTTCATGGGCGGCCGGGCCGCTCGGCCGCTGTGCTCCTGGCCTGGTCCGCGGGCCAGCCTGCCCAAGCGTTTCGATTCCGTGGGCGCCCGGACGAACATCTGTCAGCTTGTTGCCACAGCGTGGACGAACTGTCCATGTGCTGGAGAAGCTGGCAATGCGTTGGTAGTTGAGCAAGGAGTGATTGGTGTGCAAGAGGACCAGACGCAGTCACCCGACTACGAGGTACTGGCCGGCGGCGGCGTGAACGAGGTGGTGCGCATCGGGACCACGGTCCGGCGTCCCACAGGGCCCGCGTCCCCGCTTGTCCACGGCCTGCTGCGGCATTTGCGGGAGAGCGGATTCACGCAGGCGCCGGCACTGCACGAGGTCACCGCCGACGGCTTCGAGATCTTGGACTTCATCCCGGGAGACGTGTGCAACTACCCGGTTTCGGAGGCCGCTGCCACGCCGGAGGCACTGGAGTCCGCCGCAACTCTGCTGCGGGCCTTCCACGACCACACCGTGGACTACGTGGGCAGGGTTCCCGCCCACGGCTGGATGCAGGCCGAGGTCGATCCGGCGGAGGTGATCTGTCACGGCGACTACGCCCCGCACAACGTGGTCCTGCGCGGGACGGAGGCGGTGGGCATCATCGACTTCGACAACGCCCACCCCGGCCCGAGACTGTGGGACGTGGCCCACGGCGTGTACCGCTGGGCTCCCATCACGGCGCCCGGCAACGCCGACGGGTTCGGCACCGCCGAGGAACAGGCGGTACGGACCAGGGTCTTCTGCGACCGCTACGGCCTGGACGCGGACGGTCGTGCCGCACTGGTCGACGCCGTCATCGCCCGGGTCACCGCCATCGTGGACTTCATGAAGTCGCAAGCGGCAGCGGGCAATGCGGCGTTCGCCGGCCACCTTGCCGACGGGCACCACATCCAGTACCTCAACGACGTCGCGTACCTGCGCGACCAGCGGGCGGTGTTCGAAAAGCACCTCGCCTGACGCCGGGCCCCTGGGCACCGTCCAAGGGACGCCACGACTCCCCGGCCTACATCCTTCCCTACCTGTGAGAGATGGAGCCGAGCAGTGACAGGCATCGATGTCGCCTTAGCGCAGTCCGTACCCGAGGCCCTGGCGTTGTTCGCAGCAGCGTCGGTCGACCCCGAAGCACGCATCAGTCCCTCGTTGTGGCGGCGCGTCGGGCCGGTGTTCGACCAGGCCAGGGCGCTGCTCGTCGAGCACCCTGCGGCCGGCCCGTCCGTGGAGGCCGATCTGGCGTTGCTGGCCGCGGAGCCGTCGGCGGACGCCCCCTACGACCGGGTGGTCGCGGAGGCACGGCGGCTGTGCAGCTCGGACGCGGCGCTGGCCGCGGCGGCCCGGGGCCTCGCTGTACGGGTCAGCGAGTTCGCCAGGCTCTTCCCCCGGCGGGGCTCGAACGCCGCCGGTGCCGGGTCGTCCGAGCCGCTGTCCCAGCAGGCGGCCGCGCTGCAGAAGCGGCTGCGGCCGGTCCGCGGTGCCCTTCCGGACCGCGTCGCCATGACCGTCGTGCTGAGCTTCCGGGTGCCCGAGGGAGACCCGTACCGGCTGCGCAACCTGCTGGCGTGCCTGCTGGCCGTCAGCACCCAGACCAGGGCGCGAGGCGACTACCGGGTGGTCGCGGTGGAACAGGACCGCACCCCGCGCCTCAAGGATCTCCTGGCCCCCTATGTGGACTCCTACCGGTTCGCCTACAACCCCGGGGCGTTCAACTACGCCTGGGGCAGGAATGTCGGGGCGAAGGCCCACCCCGGCGACGGCGCGGTCTGCCTGCTGGACGTCGACATGCCGGTCTCACCGGACTTCGTCGCCGCCTGCCTGGAGGCACTGACCGGCTCGGTCGGCGCCGTCCTGCCCTACGACGAGGTGTTCTACCTCGACGAGCGCAGCAGTTCGCTGGCGGCCGGCCGGCTTGCGGAGGAGGGCGACGGCCGGCCCCTGGACCACAGTCTGCTGCGGGGTTACGTCCTCCGGGAGATCCGGGGTGGCGCGGTCGCGGCCACCCAGGAGGTCTACCGACGTGTGGGAGGCCAGGACGAACGTTTCCGGGGCTGGGGCGACGAGGACAACGAGTTCTACTTCCGCCTCCGTGAAACCACAGAGGTACGCAGGCTGCTGGGCACTCTGCCGCACCTGCACCACCCACGCCCCCTGATGCGCGTCGACGGCGGAAAGCGGATCAACCAGGCCGCGCTCGACGCTCCGCGTCCGCTGGGCGGCGCGTTCGGAGACTCGGACCGCTACCGGGCCGAGAGCTGACCTTCCGCACATCCGAGGCGGCACCGCCGCCTGAGTGAGCCAACAAGGTGAAACCGGAGCCAGTGCCAGTGACCCAAGTCAATCCCCCACCCCCCGCACCGGTGCGCATCGGTACGCGTACGCGCTTCGTACAAGTCGCCGGCAACTACCTGGACGACCTCAGCCACCGCGTGAGCCTGATCGACCGTGAACGCCTCGCCGACTTGGTGGGCGCGGTGGTGACCGCCATGGAGTCCGGCCGGGGCGTGCTCATCGCCGGCAACGGCGGCAGCTCATCCACCGCCGCCCACATGTGCCACGACCTCAACGCCGCCTCACGGGAGGTCGCGGTCACCCCCGGCTACGCCATCGGCCTCGCCGACAACACGCCGGCGCTGACCGCGGTCGCCAACGACCACAGCTACGACCAGGTCTTCGCCCGGCAGGTGGACGTCCTGGGCCGGCCCGGCGACCTCTACGTCGCGATCAGCGTGAGCGGCGCCTCGCCCAACGTGCTCGCGGGTGCCAAAGCCGCCCGCGCCCGGGCCATGCAGGTGGTCTCGCTGCTCGGCGCGGCCGGCCCGCTGTACGCGCTCAGCGACCACGCGGTCGCGGTCGGGGGCGGCGACTACGGCCTCAGCGAGGACATCCACCTCGCGGTGAACCACATGATGGTGCGCGCGCTGCGGCGGGTGGAGCGGCACGTCTGCGACTACCCGTCCGCCCAAGAGGTGTTCTGAGTGAAAGTCATGGTTACGGGCGGCGCCGGGTTCATCGGTTCGCACCTCACCGACGCACTCCTGGCCGAGGGCCACAGGGTGGACGTCATCGACGACCTGTCCACCGGGAACGCGGCGAACCTCCAGGACGCCTCCGGACAGCCGGGATTCGCCTTCCACCGCTGCGACCTCGGCAGCGCGGAAGCCGCCGGACTGATGCAGGACGTCCGCCCCGACGCGCTGTTGATGCTGGGCGCGCAGATGAGCGTGAAGGTCTCCATGCGCGATCCGCTGCTCGACGCGCGGGTCAATGTCCTCGGGCAGCTCAACCTGCTGGAGGCCGCGGTCGAGGCCGGCACGAGAAGAGTCGTTTTCGCTACCAGCGGCGGCACCATCTACGGCAACGTCGCACCCGAGGCGCTGCCCGTCCCCGAGACGGCGCACGGCGACCCCGACTCCTTCTACGGGCTGACCAAGCGTCTGGCCGTCGACTACCTGCGGCTGTACCGCGACCACCGCGGCCTGGAGTCCGTGGCGCTGGCCCTGGGCAACGTGTACGGGCCGCGCCAGGACCCGCGCGGTGAGGCCGGCGTGGTGGCGATCTTCGCGAACCGGATCCGGCAGGGCGAGGAGTGCGTGGTCAACGGCGACGGCTCCGTCACCCGGGACTTTGTGTACATCAGCGATGTGGTGGCTGCCTTCCTCGCTGCGCTCGAACGCGGCTCCGGGCTGGTCAACGTCGGTACCGGTGTGGAGACTTCGGTGCTCGACGTGCACCGGGAACTCGCCCGGCACACGCCCTCCGCGCCCAGACCGCGGTTCGGGCCGCCGCTGCCCGGGGAGATCGCCAGGATCGCCCTCGACAGCACGCTGGCCCTGCGCGAGTTGGGCTGGCGCGCCCAGGTCTCCTTCCAGGAGGGTGTCGAGCGGCTCCTCGCGGCCACCGGCCTCGACCCTGTGGGGCAGCGGTGAACGCCACCTCGCCGGCGGTCGGAGCGGTCGTGCTGGCCGCCGGCGAGGGACGCCGACTCGGACCGCTCACCCGGGACACCCCCAAGCCGCTGCTCACCGTGCTCGACACGCCGCTGCTCGACCTCATCCTGGCGCGGGTGGCGGAGACCTCCCCCCGGCAGACCTGGGTGGGCCTGAGCCACCGCGCGGAGGCCGTCGAGGCCCATCTGCGAGCCACGGGACAGGACGACACGGTGCGATTCCGGACGGAGGATCGGCTCAGCGGCCCGGCGGGAGCGCTCCACCAGTTCACGGAGGACCTCGCAGCCGTGGACGTCGTCCTGGTCGTGTCCGGCGACATCGTCTTCAACGACTCCCTGCCCGAGCTGGTGCGGGCGCACACCGCGAGCAGCGCCGCGATGACGTTCGCCGCCCTCCGCGTCACCCGTGCGCACCGCTACGGAGTGCTGGACGTCGACTCCTCCGGCACGGTGCAGCGCACCCGGGAGAAGCCCGACGTACCGCCCGAGCAGGAGCACTGGGTGAGCGCCGGCATCTACTGCCTGCGGCCCGAGGTGCTTCGGCGCGTTCCGGCCGGGGCGGAGTGCTACGACTTCGCCGCGCACCTCGCCCCCGAGCTCATCGCGGACGGCCACCGGGTGCGCATCCACCCGCTCGGGGGCTACTGGAACGACGTCGGCCGGCCCGCTGCGCTGCGGGACGCCAACCTGGACGCCGCACGGGGTCTGGTCCGGGGCCTGCGGCCACGCCGGCCCGCTCCGCAGCACAGCGGGGAGAGCCTTCCGCCCGAGGTGCACGTCGGTGTCGGCGCAGTCCTCGAACCCGGCAGCCGGATAGCGGGACCTGCGGTGATCGGGGCCGGTGCGCGCGTGGCCGAGGGCTCGACGGTTCACCGGAGTGTCCTGCTCCCACGAGCCGCGACCAGCCCGGGCGGCCACTTCTTCGAGGCGCTCGTCGGCGCGGACACAGCACGGGGAGCTTCATGAACCTGCTCTTCCTCAGTTCCACGTTCCATCCGTACACGGGCGGTGCCGAGACCTACATGCGGCTGCTGGCGCAGGGCGCGGCGGCCGCCGGCCACCAGGTCACCGTGCTCACCGACGGAAGCCGGCTGCCGGAGCTCCCGGCCGAGGAGGAGAGCGAGGGGTACCGGCTGGTCCGGCTGCGGACCTTCGCCGCGGAGCTCGACCGGACCGACACCGTGCTCTGGCGCCGGATGCAGTTCGCGCTGCTCGACGAACTCGGCGAGCTCTCCGGCGTGAACGGCGCGGACCTCGTTCACGCCAACAGCCACGAAACCCTGGTGCACGCCGTCGCCATCGCACTGGACGCGGGCATCCCGCTCGCCGCCTCGCTGCACGAGCAGAACCCGGACCTGGGGCCGTTCGGACACGGCCGCTGCCGCCTGTCCTACCAGGTCCTCCCGGTCGACGCCTACTTCACCGGGAGCCGCTTCTACGACGAGCGTGCCATGGCCTACGGCGCGCCCCGGGAACGGACCCATCTCATCTACCACGGTGTCCCGATACCCGGACCAGACCCGGCACTGCGGGCGGCGGGACGCGCGCGGTACGGGCTGGAGGACGACGACGTCCTCCTGCTGTGCCCGGGCCGGATCGACCCCCGGAAGGCCCAGCTCGACCTGGCTGAGGCGCTGCCGGCGGTGGTGTCCGGGAGACGACGGGTCCGGGTCCTGCTCGCCGGCCGGGACACCGACCACGCCTACGCCGCCCGGCTGCGGGCGCGGCTGCAGGAACTCCGGCTGCAGGAAGTGGTCCGGATCCAGTCGGATCTCACAAACCGGACCATGGACCAGGTGTATGCGGCCTCGGACATCGTGGTGCAGCCCTCGCTCGAGGAGGGGCTCGGACTGGCCGCCATCGAGGCCATGTCATGGGCGCGTCCGGTGGTAGCCACGGATGTCGTCGGGTTGAACGAGGTAGTCACCCACGACGCCGACGGACTGCTGGTCCCCGTGTCGACTCCGCCCGCGCTCGCCGACGCACTGACCGCCCTGATCGCCGACCCGTCCCGGGCCCAGCGACTCGGGGCCGCTGCCAGGGAGACGGTCCGGCAGCGCTTCAGCCAGCAGGCGATGGTCGACCGCCACCTCGAAATCTACGCCTCGCTCTGTGCGGCGCGGACGGGGACCACGGCCGCGTAGCCGCCGTCGCCGCCTCGGCGGAGCAGCCGAGGGCGGAAACCCGTTCGGGAACTCCCCAGCCATGTCCTTTCCATGTGAATCGAGGAACTGTGATGACTGACGTCAACATTTCTCGGCAGCTCCTGCCGCACGCCGGCGACGACGACAGGCTGCCGGTGGAGGTCCACTGCCACGGCTTCAACGGCGTGGACTTCTCAGACCTGGCAAACTTCGACCTGGACCTGCTCAATGAGGCGTGCCGGGCCGAGGGCGTGATCGCACTGCCGACCCTCTACCTGCACCGGGACCGGCTCTCCGACTTCGAGCGCCTCGTGCACGGCTACGCACGCCGGCGGGCGGACGGCGAACTCGGCCACATCGGCGGCATCGCACTGGAGGGGCCGCTGCTGGCCAGCCACGGCGGCACCCCGGCGTCCACCGTATGGCTGCCGACCCGGGCCGAGTGGGAGCGGCTGGCCGCTCTCGGCGAACACGGGCTCGTGTACACCGTGCTGTCGCCGGACGCCTTCTCCCCCGAGTCCGGGTTGAGCGAGGCGTTCGGCTCCTCGGAGGCCCGGTTCGACACCATCGTCCCGCTGCTGGTCTCGCACGGGGTGCGCCCTGCCCTGGGCCACTTCACCAGGGCCGACCCGGCCCGGAGCGCGGCACAGGTGAACGAGATCGTCGAGCTCGCCCTGGGCGCGTCCTGGCCGGGGGGCGGGGTCAGGGTCATTACCGACCATCTCTTCAACGACATGCCGCTGAACATCCGGCACGCCTTCCGCACCTCAAGCGCCCGGGCCCAGCGAGCCGAGACCGTGGCGGGGTACGACCTTCCCGGGTGGACCCTGGAGAACATCGAGGAGATCCTCGGCCCCGTTCCGGCAGCAATCATCCGCCAGGCGAACGCCGGGCGCATTGCCGCCTGCATCAACTTCGACGGTGAGCACGTCGACCTCGACATCGCCAAGCGCGCTGTCGAGTTGATGGGCTTCGAGAATTCGATGCTGATGACCGACCGGTGCGACTCGGCGCGCCTCGGCGGGCAGGAGCTGCACCAGATCCAGGCGAACACCCTGTGGTACCAGGAGGACGGCATCGTGGCTGCGGGCTCGCAGCCGCTGGCACGCCAGATCGACAACGCTCGCTCCGTCGGCCTGGCGGACGCCGATATCTGGCAGATCGTCGCCGGCACCGCGCATCGGTCCTTCGACCTCGCAGCCTCGGCGCAGCTCATCGAACCCGGACGGCTGGCGGGCTGACCGGGGTGGCGGCGAACGTGTCACTGGTGTGCATCTGCTCCCGGGTCACCGAGTCCGAGCTGATCGAAGCGTGCCGCAGCGGCTGCCGCACGGTGGACGACCTCGGTGTGCGGACCGGCGCCGGTCAGGGCTGCGGTGACTGCCGACCGGACATTGAGGACCTGCTGGTCGAGACTTCCGACCAGCAGGCCGGCTGAGGCCCCTGCGAGTCGAGGGCAGAAGGGTCCGGACAAGGGACAGGAGCGGCCGTCCGGCTTGCACCGCCGGACGGCCATGCACCAGTAACGGCAAAAGAACAACGACCCAAGCCCGATCAGTTTCCTTTGCATCCGTCACCGTCTTCGGACACGAACTCATGGAAACCCATGCCACCTTCCATCAAGCACCGCGTGAAGCAGGTCCTGGTCGTGGTGAAGGGACTCGCCACAACCCCTGACAAAATCGGGGACGATCAGTTGCTCACATCTCAAGAAATCGGCCTGGACTCACTTTCCCTGCTTGAAGTCATTGTCCGCCTGGAATCCGAGTTCGAGGTTCTGATACCGGACTCCGAGGTATTTCACGCACAACTGCAGACCGTCGAGGACCTGACCGAACTGGTCGCACAACAGGTGGAGCACGAGGGGATGGAATCCGGCACATGACCACTCAGCCCACGAATTCCGCGGCATCCGAAAGGATCGTGCCCACACACTGGTACAACGTCCTGTCCGACCTGAAGGACGTCGAGGACGCGGCCCGACTGCGACGAGCCCGCCCCGCCGAGGTCACCCGCCCGGCCGACGGCGGCATAGCCCCTCAGATCCCGCTGACGATGTACCGGCAGAGCCTGAGCCGGCAGCCGTTCATCGAGATCCCCGACGAGGTACGGCAGCACTACCTGCGTTGGCGCCCCACCCCGCTGAAGCGAGCCCGGAACCTCGAACGGCTGCTGGACACCCCCGCCAGGATCTACTTCAAGTACGAGGGCACCAGCCCGACGGGCAGCCACAAGCTCAACACCGCGCTGGCCCAGGCCTACTACTACAAGCAGGCCGGCGTGGAGGAGCTGACGACGGGAACCGGCGCGGGCCAGTGGGGGTCCGCGCTGTCCCTGGCCGCCCGGGTTTACGGGCTGCGGTGCACGGTCTACATGGTCCGCGTCAGCTACGACCAGAAGCCCTACCGCCGGGTGATGATGGAGATGAACGGCGCCAAGGTGGTACCGAGTCCGAGCACCGGGACCGCGGCGGGGCGCGCCGCACTGGCTCGGGACCCGGAGACGAGTGGCAGCCTGTCCATCGCCAACGCCGAAGCGTTCGAGCACGCGACAGCCCTGGACCGGTGCAATCTGTCGGTCGGCAGCGGGGAGAACCACGTCCTGCTGCACCAGACGGTGATCGGTCAGGAGGCGCTGCGCCAGCTGGAGGCCCTCGACGAGTTTCCGGACGTCGTCATCGGCGCGGTGGGCGCGGGCAGCAACTTCTCCGGGCTGGCCTTCCCGTTCTTCCACGAGAAGATCCGCACCGGCAGGGCCACCCGGTTCGTCGCCGTGGAGCCGGAGGCCGCGCCCAAGCTCACCAGGGGCACCTACGCCTGGGACTACAACGACTTCACGGGTGTCACCCCCATGACGAAGATGTACACCCTCGGGCACACCTTCGTCTCCCCTGGCATCCATGCCGGCGGACTCCGCTACCACGGAGCCGCTCCCCTGGTCAGCGCGATGTACGAGCAGAAGCTGATCGAGGCCGTCGCCTACCCCCAGCAGCGCGTCTTCGAAGCCGGCATCACCTTCGCGGAGCAGGAGTGGATCACCCCGGCACCGGAGTCGGCGCACGCCGTCCGGGCGGCCGTCGACGAAGCGCTACGGGCCCGGGAGGAGGGCCGCGAGAAGGTGATCCTCTTCAATCTCAGCGGCCACGGCCTGCTCGATCTCTCCGCCTATGAGCACTACCTGAGCGGCCGGATGACGGACATGGCGGCAACCGAGGAACAGATCCGCGCCTCGCTGGACCGGCTTCCGCCCCAGGACGACGGGCAGTCGGCCGCTGCCCGCTCCCGGTGATGTCCGCCGACGGCTCGTTCACCGTGGCCGTGGTGGGAGGCGGGCCGCGCGGTATCGCGGTCTTCGAGCGGCTCGCCCACCACCTCTCCAGCGCGGCCGACGACCAGCCGCGGGGAGCCGTGCACATCGTGCTGCTGGACGCGGTGCAGCCGGGGCGCGGCAGAGTCTGGCGCACGGACCAGCCACCGTGGCTGCTGATGAACACAGTCATCGGCGAACTGACCATGTTCCCGCCGGGCCAGGGCCCCACGTTCGCCGAGTGGCTGCGCCGGCGTCCTGAGCCCGAGCTGAACACACTCGACGAGAACGACTGCGCGCCGCGCCGGACGTACGGCGAATATCTCGGGCATGTGTACCGGGAGGCTGCCCGCCGGCTGCCCCCCACCGTACGGGTGACGGAGCCACGCAGCCTGGTCACCTCGCTGCGGCCCGGCCAAGGCGGCTATGTGCTGGAGCTGTCCGACGAGTCCGGCCCGCGGTGTCTTCGAGCCGACGCGGTGGTCCTGGCCACGGGCCACTCCGGCGTACCGGCGGTGGAGCAGCTCGCTCCGGATCTGTGGCAGGCCTCGCAGGACGAGCCGGATCTGCTCTTCCTGGGCGGCCGGCCGGTGGCCGACCTGGACCTCGATGCCATCCCCGTGGAGTCGGCGGTCGGTGTCCTCGGGCTCGGTCTGTCCTTCTACGACCTGCTGCTCTCCCTCAGCGTGGGGCGCGGCGGCTCCTTCCGCCGCGCGGGGGACCGGCTGGTCTACACGCCCAGCGGAAAGGAGCCGGTCGTCCACGCCGGTTCGCGCAGCGGGCTGCCCATCGGTACCCGGGGGCACAACCAGAAACCCGCCGCGAGCGGATACTTCCGGCCGTGCTTCCTCACTCCTGCGGCTCTGGCCGGACTGCGCGTGGACGCCCTGCGCGACCGCGGCACGCCCTCCCTGGACTTCATGGCCGCCGTGTGGCCGCTGCTGACCGCCGAGGTGAACCTGGTCCATGTGCACGCGCACGCCCGAGCACGGCAGGGCGCCACGGCCGCCGCGGCACTGGCCGACGAGCTCACTGCGGTCGGCCCCGACATCCGTGACTGGCGCGGCCCCCTGGCCGAGCACGGCCTGGACGACATTCAGCCGCTGGACCTGGAACGGCTGGGCCGCCCCTTCGCCGGGCGCCGGTTCCCCGGCCCGGCCGCCTACACCCGAGAACTGCACCGGATCCTGCGGAACGATCTGGCCGAGGCCCGCCTCGGCAATGTCGACGGTCCGCTCAAGGCGGCTCTGGACGTGATCCGGGACGCCCGCGACCTGCTGCGGTTCGCCCTGGAGTCGGGCGGGCTGGCGCCCTCGTCCCAACTCGATTTCCAGGCCCGTGTCGCTCCCCTGTTGTCCTTGCTGTCGACGGGGCCGCCACCGCTGCGTACGGAGCAGTTCCTCGCGCTCGCCGAGGCAGGCCTCGTGCATGTGGTCGGGCCGGACGCCATGTTCGGATACGACCGCGAACGGCGGCTGTTCACTGTGGAGTCGCCGGCGGTCCGGGGCTCCCGGCGGCATGTCTCCACGCTGGTCGACAGCCGCGTCCCCACGCCCTCGCTGTCCGCCACCCGCAACCCGCTGCTGCGGCAGTTGGCCGACGACGGACTGGCGGACGTGTTCGTCACCACCGCGGGTGACACCGCGTCCGCCACCGGCGGTCTGCGGGTCACCCCGGCGGAGGGCCGGCTGGTGGCCGCGGACGGCGGCGTGCACAGCGCCCTGTACGCCCTCGGCGTGCCCACCGAGGGCGCTCGCTGGTTCACCCAGATCGGGAACGGACGCACCGGCAGCCGTACCACGTTCCACCGCGAGGCCGACGCCATCGCCCTGAGCATCGTCCGGTACTGCCGGAGCAGACTGCCGGGGCGGGTGGCCTGACCCGCCGTGCCCCTCCCCCACTTCGCATGCGAAACCCGCAACTCGCCCTGGAGTTCCCATGAGTTCGCCCCCTGCCTTTGAGGCCCCGTCCGGCGCCGCTCCCGGCCCCCGGAGCACCGCCCACGAGGAATTCCGCGTCGCCCGGGACGTACTGCTGCGGCACGCGCACGACCCGGATCACGCCCACGCGTCGTTCCGCTGGCCCCGGCCGCCGCACTTCAACTGGGCCGTGGACTGGTTCGACGCGGTGGCCCGGGGCAACGGCCGCCCCGCCCTGTGGGTGATCACCCCGGACCGTGACCGGCAGGTGTCCTTCGACGGCCTGGCGCGGCGCTCGGACCAGGTGGCCGGATGGCTGCGGTCCCGCGGCGTGCGGCGCGGAGACGGCGTGGCCCTGCTCCTCGACACCAGCGTGGCCGTCTGGGAGCTGTTGCTGGCGCTGATGAAGCTGCGCGCCGTCGCCGTACCGCTGTTCACCACGCTGGCCGCCGAGGAGGTGGATGACCGGTTGCGCCGTGCGGGCGTGCGCCATGTGGTGGCCGACGCCGCCGTGGCCGGCGAACCGGCGTTCCAGGGCACGGCGTTGCACACCGTCCCGGGCCTGCGGGTCTGTGTGGGCGGCCCGGTCCCCGGCTGGGAGCCGTGGACGGACGCCGAACGGTTCGAGGGCGGTTTCGCGGCGGAGGGTCCCACCCCTGCCGACGAACTGATGTGCTGCTTCTTCACCTCCGGGAGCACCGCGCGGCCCAAGCTCGTCGGCCACACCCATACGAGCTATCCCATCGGACATCTGTCCGGAATGTTCTGGGCGGGCCTGCGGCCCGGCGACGTCCATCTGAACATCTCGTCCCCCGGCTGGGCCAAGCATCCCTGGAGTTCGCTGTTCGCACCGTGGAACGCCGAGGCCCAAGTGGTCTCCCTGGACACCCGGCACGCCTCCGCCGAGCTGGTCCTGAACGCCCTCGAACGCACCGCGGCGACCAGTTTCTGCGCCCCGCCGAGCATCTGGCGCCGGCTGGTCGCCGCCGGGCTGAGCGGGCGGCAGATCGCGCTGCGGGAGGCCATGAGCGTGGGCGAGCCGCTCACCGACGACATCGTGGACGCAGTCCGCGCGGCCTGGGGTGTCGTCGTACGCAACGGCTACGGCCAGTCGGAGCTGACCGCGATGGCCGGTGTGTCGTCCGGGCAGCCGCACGACCCCACCTCCCTGGGACGTCCCCTGCCCGGCTACCGGATCGTCCTGTGCCCGCCGGGCACGACGGCATCCGCACGCGAAGGCGAGATCTGTGTGGATCTGACGGATCGCCCGGCGGGACTGATGCGGGGTTACCTCGATCCGGCGCACACGCCGCCCTCGGGGCCCGGAACGCTGTACCGAACGGGTGATCTCGCCCAGTGGGAGGACGACGGGACCCTCACCTTCATCGGTCGGGTCAAGGACGTCTTCCACACGGCACGCGGCGTCCGAGTCGCACCTGCCGTGCTGGAGAAGCTGCTGCTGAGCCACCCGGCGGTCGCCGAGGCCGGCGTGGTGCCGGTGGCTGCCGCGGCGGACCCCGAGTCGTTGGAGGCCAAAGCGTACGTCCGTCTCGCGAACGGCTGGAACGCGGGCGCGGTCACGGCCGAAGCGGTCCTCGGACATGTCAACGGAAAGCACGGTGAACTCCCCGAGGCCGTACGGCTCACCGTGCTGGAGTTCGTGGACGACCTCCCCCGCACCGAGTCCGGCAAGATATTCCGGGAGCAGCTGCGCGGGTTCGTGCGCTCTCCGCTCGTCGAGTTCACCGCGCCCGTGCCCGCCGCGTCCTCTGCCCGCGAGACGGACTCATGAGGCGTGAGCATGTCCTACTTCTCGACCGCTGGGGCTACAGCGCCTACCGGCATCCGGACGGCCGCCCCTACCTCGATCCGGACCGGTACGAAGTCACGTTGGTGACCCTGCCGGAGAAGGCGCACGACCACCGGCCGGGCGAAGTGTCCCGGGTGGTGACCGCCGACACCTCACACGAGGAGCGTGTCCTGGGTGCGCTGCCCGAGATACAGGCCGGGCCGCCCGTGGACCGGGTCGCCGCCGTGACCGAGCGGTTGCTGGTACCGGCGGCCGCCCTTCGCGAGGTCCTGGGTGTGCCCGGCCTGGATGTCGCGCAGACGACCGTGTTCCGCCACAAAGTGCTGATGAAGCGTCATGTCGCCGCGGGCGGTGTGCGCACCCCGGAATTCACTGGAATCAGCGGCCCGGCCGACGCCGAGCCGCTGCTGGAGAAGTACGGAAGGATCATCCTCAAGCCCGTCGACTCCTGGCTCGCACAGGGCGTGCACCAGGTAGCGAGCCGCGCCGAACTGTGCCGTCTGGAGCAGACCGGCCTCGGCCACGATGGCCCCTACCAGGCGGAGGAGTTCGTCGAGGGCACTTCCTGCCACATCGACAGCGTGGTCCGGGCGGGCCGGCCCGTGGCCGCGCTGGCTTCCCGCTATCTCGATCTGCTGCCTTCGCTGGTCCCGGGCGACCAGCGCAGGTCGGTGGCGGTCGGCGCGGGGAGGGTGCGCGAGACGCTGCTCGCCTTCAACCGGCAGGTGCTCGCGACGACGCCCTGGTTCTCCGGCGTCTCCCACCTGGAGGTCTTCCTCACCCCTGATGGGATCCCGGTCTTCTGCGAGATCGCCGCCCGTCCGGGAGGAGCCGGTGTCATCCCGTCCTTCAGGCACCGGTACGGCATCGACCTGCGACTGGCCGCGCTGCTGGGCCAGCTGGGTCTCCCGCTGCCCCGCCCGGACGAGTGCCAGCCGCCGGACCGGCGGGCCACCGGCTGGCTGGTCTCCTATCCGGCTGCCCCCGCGCTCTGCCGTACCCCCGCAGATCCGCCGGACGTCGACTGGCTGGTCCAGCTCAAGTGGCTGACGGATCCCCGCAACGTCTCGCCGGCCACCGTCACTGCGCAGGGGCTCGCCGCGGCCACGGTCTGCGGGCCGGACCCGGCGACTGTGACGGAGCGGCTGGCCCAGGTCAAGGACTGGCTGACCGGCACCCGTCCGGACCTCGGTGGCCCGGCCCCCGCCGTACCGGCCCGCCGCAGAGGTCCGGTGTGAACGTCCTCGTCCTGCACCGGGGTTCGCTGGCGGCCAACCCCTACCACGAGTGGCTCGCGGACCACGAGGGCGACATCGTGCTGCTCGCCTCCGAGGAGTTCCTGGATCGCCATGGCGAGCGGCTGCCGGCCGACCAGCCCCGCTACCTGCACACCGAGGCGGTCACCGGGTACGACGACGACCGGGAGTTGGCAGACCGAGCCGCGGAACTCGCCCGCAAGTACCGCGTCGGGCATGTCATCGCCTGCCAGGAACGTGATCTGGAACGGGCCGCGCAGCTGCGCCGGGAGCTCGGTCTGCCCGGGCCGCTGCCGCACGACGTGGCGCCCTTCCGTGACAAGTGGGAGATGAAACGCCGGGCCCGCCTGGCCGGACTCCCGGTCGCCGAGCACACCCTGCTGACCAGTCCGGACCTGCTCCGTGCCTTCGCAAGGCGCCACGGTCTGCCGGTCGTGGTCAAACCGCGCCGGGGAGCGGGTTCGGTGGGTCTGCGCGTGCTGGGCAACGAGCGGGACATCGGTGCCTTCATCGCGTCAGGTGCGGGCGCCGGGAGCACATGGCTCGCGGAGTCCTTCGTACCCGGCGGCATGTGCCACATCGACGGCCTGGTGACCGGAGGCGAGATTCGGTCGATGTGGCCGTTCCAGTACCTGTACACGCTCGCGTCCTTCCGTGAGGACCGGGACGCCAGGCTGGATCTGCCGTTCGATCCGGGGGACCCGCTCGGCGACCGTCTGCTCGCGTTCGCACACGAAGTGCTGCGGGCACTCTGCGGCCCACTCGCTTCCGGGCCGGGGCCCGTTCGGGGCCCGCTGGCCGGACCGCGGGACTTCGCCTTCCACATCGAGGTGTTCCGCACCCCGCAGGACGAACTGGTGCTGTGCGAGGCGGCCTGTCGGGCCCCCGGGGCGGCGCTGCGGGAAGTGCACCGTGCCATGTTCGGCTTCGATCCGGCCCAGGCTGCGGTGCGGGCCCAACTCGGGCTTTCCCCCATGGTGGAGGGCCCGGACAGCGGTCGCGTGCCGCCAGGGGTGCTGGCTGGCCAGATGCTGCTGATGAAGCGTCCCGGAACCCTGCGCGCCCTGCCGGCCGGGCTGGACGGATTCCCCGGCCTGGTCCGGCAGCGGACCTTCGTCCGCCCCGGCGGACGGATGACCGCACCCACCTACTCTGCCGACGTGCTGGCCGACTTCGTCGTCAGCGGGCCCACCCGCGCAGAGTGCGAGCGGCGGATGCGTGCGCTGGACGCTCGGTTCCGTGACGGGCTGGAGATCGACTTCAATGAGGAAAGACGTGACCAGAGCGATTCCTGACCGTGCGAGGACCGACGAGCCTGCCGCACCGACCGCTGCGGCCTTCCGGCTGCCCGGCTTCCGGCTGCTGTTCGCCGCGGTACTCGTCAACAACACCGGCAGTGAGATCACTCTGCTGGCCTACCCCCTGGTGGCCGTGGTCCTGCTGCACGCGGGTCCCGAGCAGGTGGGTCTGCTGGCAGCCGCGGGTACGCTCGCGTTCCTCGTGATCGGCCTGCCCGCGGGGGTCTGGGTGGACCGGTTCGAGCGTCGCCACGTCATGATTGCCGCAGACCTCACCCGGTTCGGGCTGCTGGCCTCGGTGCCCCTGGCCTGGTGGTTGGGGCATCTCGGCCTGGAGCAACTGGTGGCCGTAGCGTTCCTGACCGGTGTCTGCCGGGTCTTCTTCGACGTGTCGGCGCAGAGTTATGTGCCACGGCTCGTCGGACCGAACGGCCTTGTGGCGGCCAACGCCGGCCTGACCGGGGCGAATTCCGGCTCTCAGATCGTGGGACGCGCGCTGGGCGGATTTCTGATCCAGGCACTCACGGGCCCGGTGGCGATGGGCATGAACGCGCTGACCGCGTTGTGGTCCGCAAGCTGTGTCCTCTTGATTCGCGGCGACCGGCCGCCGTCCGCGCCGGCGGCCGACCCGGTTCCGCTGCGCCAGGGCGTCCGCGAAGGGCTGCGTCATGTGCTCCGGGATCCCGTCCTCCGGCCGTCCGCCCTGTCGAGCAGTCTGGGGAACCTGTTCATCAGCATCACCGTCACCATGCTGCCGGTGGTACTGGTCCGCGAGGTGGGTCTGTCCGCCGGCGGGGTCGGCCTCTTCTTCTCGGTCGCGGGCGTGGGGTCTGTACTGGGTGCCGTCCTCACTCCCTGGGCGACCCGGAGATTCGGTTACGGACGGGTGCTGTGGCTCTCGGCCATGCTGAGCGCCCCCCTGTATTTCCTGCTGCCCCTGGCCGGTCACGGATTCCGGCTTGTCGTCGCCGCAGGCGCCTTCCTCGTGATGAACCTGCGGAACATGATCGGCAATATCATCCTGGTCAGCTACCGGCAGCAGGTGACGCCCGACCACCTGCTCGGCAGAGTCAACGCCACCATGCGCTTCGCGCTGTGGGGGATGCTCCCGATCGGCTCGGGCCTGTCGGCGCTGATCGGCGAGTACGCCAGTCCAAGGACCGCTCTCTGGGTGGCCGCGACAGGCACGGCGCTCGCCTGGATTCCGGTGGCGCTGTCACCACTCAGCGGCATGAGAGATCTGCCGCCCGCCGTCCAGTGACGCGTTCACGAGACTTCGCTCTCCGTGCTCTCTTTCCACCGAACCAGACGCCATCGAGAGGAACCACCATGACAGTCCAACATGACAAGTCTCCCGAATCGGCCTTCCCCGTAGAGGCGTTGAACTACTTGCCGACAATGACGATCGGCACCTACCTGAGCACGGTCGCCGCCACACATCCGCTCCTGTCCTCGCTGCTGGATCTCGGACGCCCGGGCACCGAAGCCGCCCTCGCTGCCCTGGCGGACACGGTCACGGAGTTCGACTCCGACGGCACGGGACGAGGGGACTCGTACCGCAAGGCGCAGCGGAACACGATGGTCCGCTGGACCGGGATACGCCAGATCCTGGGTCTGCTGGCACCGCAGCGATCCGGCGCCGCCACTGTGCTCGACGTCCTGGGCGGGGACGGCACCATCGCGAGGGCCCTGGCCACAGCCGCGGACCCGGTCCTGTCCGGGCTGTGCGTTGTGACCGGCGACGTGTCCGGAACCATGGTCGAACGTGCCCTGGAGCACGGCCTCCCAGCGGTGCGCCAGTCGGCCGACTTCCTGTTCCTGCGGGACGATGCGGTGGATGCCGTGCTTCTCGCCTACGGAACCCATCACATATCCCCTGTGGACCGTCCCGCCGCCATCGCCGAGGCCGCTCGGGTGGTCCGCGCCGACGGCCAGGTACTGGTCCACGACTTCGACGAGACGAGCCCGATGGCACGGTTCTTCACCGAGGTGGTGCACCCGTACTCGACTGCCGGTCACGACTACCGGCACTTTTCGCGTGCGCACCTGACCGAGTTGTTCGATCATGCCGGGATCCCCGCTCAGCTGGTCGACTTCTACGACCCGCTGACCGTCGTGGCGGACTCCGCGGAGGAAGCCCGTCAGGGTATGTGCGACTACATCCAGGAGATGTACGGAATCCACAAGTTCTTCGCCGAGTACGAGAACGCGGAGGCCGCCTGGCATTCCCTGGAGCAGTACTTCGATCACGCTGCCTATCTGGGCGCCGTCAACCGCCGGGGGGATTTCCGGAGTTCGCCGACGATTTATGCGGCCGGCAACCGATTCGTGGCGGAAGTGCCCCGCGTGGCACTCCTCGCCGTGGGACCCAAGGGATCCGCCTGGCAACGGCCGACACAATGAGAATATTCCAGCCGCGTCCAGGCATCCGGGTGTCCCACACCCGAGCCCGGCGCGGCGCGCTGTCCTGACTGCTGGTCAACTCGGCGATCGTGACCTTCAGTTCGTCGATCACGCATGTCTCTACGGCCACCAGCGTCACGAGTTCCCCGTACGACGGCCGCCGCAACATAACCCGGAACGTACACCTCGGCGCGCATCCGCCCCGCCCCGCCCCGTGAACGGACACTGGACACGTCAGAGTGCGGTCAGTATCTTTGGTACAGACAAATACAGGGCCGCGGGGGCGCCTCTGCCTGGCGTCTCTCTCGCGAGTGTCGGAGCAGTGGGGGATTTCATCAAGATATGCACATGCAAACCGTTGGGATGCCGCGTGCTGTCTACCAAATCCTTCGAGAATCCCGGTCGTCACTCACCCTGGTGATTCCCGCCGTCGATCGCACTGATTCCGACGAACTGCGCACCGCCAGGGACATCGCCCGTTCGGGAGTGCCGGTACGGGTTCACCGAGCGAAGCCCGTGACTGATCCGGGCCCGTCGGACACCCCATTGAGCGAGAGCACACCACCCTCGGGGAATCTCACCTGCATGGCTGTGGTGGACGGCCGTTGCGTGGTCATCGCCGGAAACGGCCGAAACTTCCAGGACGGCGCGGTCATCGTGTACAGCACACGCATGGCCCGCGTCATGGAGGAGGGAATCGGCACTGGGGGCCATACCGTCGATGCGGACTCCAACGAACCGTGCGTCATCGACATGGACGACCGGGAGCGCAAAGTGCTCTACCAATTACTTCTGGGTGCCACGGACGACCTGGGAGCCAGACGATTATCGATGGCGACCCGCACCTACCGGCGGATCGTCGCCGTCCTGATGAAGCGACTAGCGGCCGAGAGCCGCTTCCAGGCAGGCTACTTGGCTGCCCGACTGCATCTGATGGATGCCCCGGAGGCTGTTCCCCGAGATCAACCCAAACCAGAACCACCCAACCGTACGGACCCGGTCCGGAACCACAGCGGGAGCATATCGGAACTCTCTCCCGCGAAGGTAGCCCAGGCCGTACCCAGAAAGGCCGCCGCCGGCCGTCCTGGTCGCCCCCTTCACCGGCTGCCTGCACCGCCGCGGGAACGAAGGGGCAAGTGTCTGATGGACGGCGGATCCGATGATCAAGGAACCGCGTCTGATGACGGCGACTGTAGTAGAGAACGAGCAGGCCGAGCAGGTGATTCAGGCACCGTCGAGTGCGGTGTCGGACGAGCAGCTCCCGGCCTCCCGGGAGGTCCCAGGTAGAAGCGGGACGGCTCCAGGCACGAGAAAAGGCCCCGACCAGGCCATAAGGCCAGGTCAGAGCCTCAGCGGCAGACGAGTCGGGCTGTACGCCGGGTTCTGTACCCCGGTCCCTCGCGGGTGCCGGGGTGACGGCCATCCATCTAGGGCCGGTGTTGCCACCGGCCTCGTGCGGTCTACCCGCGGACTCGGGCGGGCAGCCCTCGAACGTCCGCGCAGGGACACCGGGGTGTCCCCTCTTGACCTTGCTCCGGGTGGGGTTTACCTAGCTGCCCAGGTCACCCTGGGCACTGGTGGTCTCTTACACCACCGTTTCACCCTTACCGAGGACCGAGGTCCCCGGCGGTCTGCTTTCTGTGGCACTGTCCCGCGAGTCGCCTCGGGTGGCCGTTAGCCACCACCCTGCCCTGTGGAGCCCGGACGTTCCTCGGGAAGCCCCCCGTCAAGGGGACTCCACGCGGCCGTCCGCCCGGCTCGTCTGCCGTGTGGACCATGCTACCGGGCGCGCCGGCCCCTTCGGTGCCGAGGACGCCGTCGCCAGCACCGAACCCGCCAGGATCAGTGCGAAGGAGACCGCGATGGTCGGGGTGAAGCTCTCGCCCAGGAACAGCGCTCCCGCCGCCACCGCGACCGCCGGGTTGACGTAGGTGATGACCGTCGAGCGGGTCGGGCCGATCTCCTTGATCAGTTCCAGGAAGGCCACGAAGGCCACCGCCGTGCAGAGGACGCCCAGCGCGAGGAGGGAGAGCAGGGCGTTCGTCGAGGGGAGGGAGGAGGGCCAGGTCGCGGCCGCCGCGGGGGCGTAGACCAGGGTCGCCAGGGTCAGGCAGGGGGCTATCAGCTGCAGCGTCGGGACGTCCTTCAGGCGGCGGGCCGCGATGAGGGGGGCCGTCGCGTAGCCGATGACCGTGAGGAGGACCTCGCCGAGGGAGCGGGCGTCGCCGCCGGTCAGGTGCGGGATGGTCAGGACGCCCACGCCGGCCAGGCCGATCAGGAGGCCCACCACACGTCGTGCGCCCAGGTGCTCCCGCTCGCCGCCGAAGTACCTCGCCGCCACCACTCCGACGATCGGTACGCCCGCTATCAGCAGGCCCGCCGTCGAGCTGGACAGGTGGCGCTCCGCGTCGGTCAGGGTGAACCACGGGCCCATGATCTCTATGCACGCGAAGGCCAGCATCGGGCGCCAGTGGGTGCGGACGGTCAGCCACAGGCCGCCCTGGCGGATCGCCAGGGGGAGCAGGAGCAGGGCGCCCACCGCACAACGTGCGAACACCACCATCGACGGGGACACCTCGTCCACCGCCACCTTGATCATCAGATAGGGGATGCCCCAGATCACTCCCATGAGGGAGAAGAGGAACCAGCCGCGTGCAGTCATGCGGCAAGCTTCGCTGTCAGTACCGTGCCGCGTCTTGAACGCTGTTGCGGTACGCCGCCGGGGTCACCCCCAAGACCCGGCGGAACCAGCGGGTCATGTGGGCCTGGTCGGCGAAGCCCACGAGCGTGGCGGCCTCCGCGGGGCGCAGGCCCGCTTCCAGCAGGGCGCGGGCGCGGTTCACCCGGTACTGGGCCAGCCACGCGTACGGCGGGACGCCCATCGTCGTACGGAAGGCCCGGAGGAGCTGGTAGCGGGAGAGACCCAGGTCGGCCGCCAGGTCGGCGAGGGAGGGTGGGGTGGTGAGTTCGTCCGCCAGGCGGTCCCGGACGAGGAGGGATATGCCGTGGGCTCCGGGTATCTCGTCCCTCGCCGGTCTCGCCGTGGAGTGGCGGCGGGACAGGGCCGTCAGCAGCCAGGGCAGGCGGGTTTCGGCCTCCAGCGGGTCCGGGCAGGCGGCCAGTTCGGTGTGGGCCAGGCGGAGGGCCGCGGCCAGCTCCGGGTCGTCGACGACCGGGTCCCGGAAGTGCGGTACGGCGTCCAGCGTGCCGTCCGCCAGCAGGGACGGGGCCGCGTACAGGGCGCGGTAGGCGTAGCCGTCGGTCGGGGTGGCCGGACCGCCCGTGTGCATCTCGCCGGGGGCCAGGACGACGATCGAGCCGGGGCCGGTGTGGATGTGGCCGCCCCGGTAGGCGATCACCTCGGAGCCGGCCACGCACACCCCGATCGAGAACTCGGCGTGCGTGTGCGGGGCGTAGACATGCTTGTCGAAGCTGGCCGTCAGCATGTCGACCGGCGGGCCGCAGTGGCCCAGTCGTGCTCTTGTCCACCGTGCCTGTTCGGCCACGTTCGCACCCCCTTGCGCTAAGGGTGCAACGTCCGCAGGCCCCGTTTCCATGCCGCGTCCAGGTCGGCGTCCTCGGGAAAGCGGCCGTGGATCTCCAGGATCACCATGCCGTGCGCGAATGCCCAGGTGGCGCGGGCCAGGTCGAGGTCCCCGCCGCAGGCCCGCAGGAGGGGGAGAGCAGCCCTGTCCTCCAGGCCGGGCGGCAGAGCAGCGCGCGGGAGGGGACGTTCCGTGGCCAGGCAGTACAGGTGAGGGTGGGCCAGGGCATATGTGCGGTACGCCTCGGTCAGCGCCCCCAGTGAGCCGGAGGAGCCGGAGGAGTCGGGGGTGCGGGACTCCGTCGCCTCCAGTGCCTCGGCCGACTCCTCCAGCATCTGCGCGATGAGTTCGACCTCCACGGCGTGCTTGTCGGGGAAGTGCTTGTAGAGCGAGGGGGCCTTGATGCCCAGGCGGTCGGCGAGGGTGCGCATGGTGAGGACGGCGGGGCCGGACTCCTCCAGCAGGTCCCGGGCCGCCGCCGCGATCTCCCGCGCCCTCGGCGTCAGCCGGTCGGTCGCCCGAGTCATGTCGGTCGCTTCGGTCGTGTCGGTCGCTTCGGTCGTGTCGGTCGCGTCAGTCACGCTGGAAGCCCTCCTTCGTCCGCAGTCCGTAGCCGAAGGCGCGATCGTACGAGATGTGCGCCAGCCAGCCGCAGAGGGCGGCGAACGCCGGAGGCCAGGAGAAATAGGGCTGCGCCGCGTACGCCACCAGCAGGACCAGCGGCGCCTGCACCCGGTGCATCGCGTTGTAGTACGGCACCGCGCGCGGCGCCAGCTGCCCCTTCGCCATCCGGGGCGCCTCGTCCAGGGCCACCAGGAAGGTGAGGTCCGGGAGGATCAGGAAGAGCAGGGCGAGGGCGCCGGCGAGCCAGCCGTGGTTCACGCCCTCCAGGACCGCGAACGCCGTCCAGAACAGGGCGGCGGCCAGCCAGGCGGTGCGGCGCGCCACCGTGGTGACGGTACGGCCAGCGGGGGTGACGTTCGTGGTGCCGGTCATGGCTGCCTCCCGAGGGCAATTCAGCTAACACCGTTAGCCACGACGGTAAGGCTAACGGCGTTAGCCGTCAAGGGGGTGCGGTGCGGTCACGACACCATCCGCTCCAGCGCGTCGAACGCCGCCCCCATCCGCTCCCGGTGGTCCTCGACGATCTCCGCGAACCGGTCCCCCGCCAGCTGGCGGCGCACCGAGGTGACGCACACCGAGCGGTACGCGGCGACGGTCACGGCCGCCACCAGTTCCGGGTCGGCGAGCCCGGCCTCGGCCAGCGCGGCGGCCAGCGCCTGCTCCACCTCCTCCACCGCCTCACGGGCCCGGGCCCGCAGCGCCGGGGAGTCGGCGACGACCGGCCAGAAGCCCGCGAAGTTCTCGCCGACGCCGCCCAGCGGATGGCGTGCGTCGATGAACCGGAAGGCCAGACGGCGCAGCGCCGCGAGCGGGGGCTCGCCCGGCGCGCGGTCCCGTACCGCCCCGGCGAAGGCCGCCACGGCCTCCGGGATGCGGTCGAGGAACAGGTCCTCCTTGCGCGGGAAGTAGTTGAAGACGGTCATCGCCGAGACCCCGGCCGCCCGCGCGACCTCCACGACCGTCACCTGCTCGAAGCCGCGCTCCCGGAACATCACCGTCGCGACGTTCGAGATCCGCTGCCGCGTCTCCCGCTTCTTGCGCTCCCGCAGGGACTCCCCCGGCCTGCCCGGCCTGTTCTCATCGATCACGAGAAAACTATAGCCGCTCGAAAGTTTTAGTGACTACAGTGAAGTCATGAGCGAAAGCATGAGGACTGCACACGAGAACGACTACGACGTGGTGGTGGCCGGGGGCGGGCCCGTCGGGCTCTTCCTCGCCTGCGAGCTGCGGCTCGGCGGCGCGGACGTACTGGTCGTGGAGCGGCTCGCCGAGGTGGACGAGACCATCAAGGCGGGCGGGATGAACACGGCCGGCGCCGTGACCCTCTACCGGCGCGGGCTGCTGCCCGACCTCACGGCGGCCTGGGAGCGCAACCGGTGGCGGATGCGGGCCTTCCTCGGGGACCGGGAGCAGGGGCGGGGGCAGGGCGCCGACGCGCCCCGGACTCCCCCGAAGTTCGCCGGGCACTTCGCCGGGATCATGATGCGCGGGGAGCTGTTCGACGACTCCGACCCGGCGTTCGCCGACATCGGCCCCGCCGACGGCGTCGGACTCGGCGTCCCGCAGGTGGAGCTGGAGCGGATCCTGGGCGCCCGCGCCGAGCGGCTCGGCGTCGAGATCCGCCGGGGCGTGGAGCTGACCGGTTTCGACGCCGACGAGGACGCCGACGGCGGCGCCGACGGGGTGGTCGTACACCTCGGTAGCGGCGAAGACGTCCGGACCGGGTGGCTCGTGGGGTGCGACGGCGGGCGGAGCACCGTCCGCAAGCTCGCCGGGTTCGACTTCCCGGGGACCGAGCCGGAGATCACCGGCTATCAGGCGGTCGTCGAGATGAGCGGGGGCGAGCGGCTGGGGGCCGGGTGGAACACCACCGGCGTGGGGACGTACGTCAACGGGCCCTTCCCCGGCCGGATCCTCACCGTCGAGTTCGACGGGCCGCCCGCCGACCGCTCCGCGCCCGTCACCGCCGAGGAGCTGCAAGCCGCCCTGCGCCGGGTGTCGGGGGTGGCCGAGGTGACCATCCACGAGGTGCACTCCTCGACCCGGTTCACCGACAACGCCCGGCAGGCGAGCAGCTATCGCAAGGGGCGGGTGCTGCTCGCCGGGGACGCGGCGCACGTGCACTCGCCGTTCGGCGGGCAGGGGCTCAACCTCGGGCTCGGCGACGCCATGAACCTCGGCTGGAAGCTCGCCGCCGTGGTGCGCGGGACCGCGCCCGAGACCCTGCTCGACAGCTACACGGCCGAACGGCACCCGATCGGCGCCTGGGTGCTCGACTGGACCCGCGCCCAGATCGCCGTGATGCGCCCCGACCGGCACGCCCGCGCCCTGCGCCGGGTGGTCACCGATCTCGCGCTGACGACGACCGGGACGACGTACCTCGTCAAGCAGATCTCCGGCGTCTGGCAGCACTACGACCTCCCCGGCGGCCACCCGCTGACCGGGCAGAGCGCCCCGGACCTGGAACTCTCCGACGGCACCCGGCTCGGCGACCACCTGCACGACGGCCGTGCCGTGCTTCTCGACCTCGCCGACGACCCGAAGCTGCGGGCCCGCGCGGAGGGGTACGGCGACCGGCTGGACGTCGTCACCGCGGCCTGTCCGGGGCGGCCGGGACTGACCGGTCTCCTCGTACGGCCCGACGGGTTCGTGGCCTGGGCCGCGGACGAGAACGACCAAGGGGACGACCTCGACGACGCCCTGACCCGCTGGTTCGTCGCCGCGTGACCGGCACCGCCGCTTGACCCTGCCGCGACGTCAACGTCTCTACTGGTCACATGCGGATCGGAGAACTCGCCGCCACCGTCGGCGTCACCACACGCGCGGTGCGGCACTACCACCACCAGGGCCTGCTGCCCGAGCCCGAGCGGCTCTCCAACGGCTACCGGGACTACACCCTCCGGCACGCCGTCGTCCTCGCCCGGATCCGGCGGCTGACCGAACTGGGGCTCGGCCTCGCCGAGGTGCGGGACGTGCTCGCGGACGACGCCGGCAAGGACCTCGTCGAGGTGCTCACCGAACTCGACGGGGACCTCGCCCGGCAGGAGGCGGAGATCAGGGAGCGGCGGCAGCGGCTGCGGGCCCTGCTGGACACCGGCGAGCTGCCCGCCGAGGGGCCCGTCTCGCCCGAACTGGCCGCCCTGTTCGCCGAGACGGCCCCGCGGCTCGCCGGCTCCCCGATGGCCGCCAAGGACCGTGAGGTGTTCGCCCTGATGGAGACGATCGCCGATCCGGCGGCCCGGGAACGGCTGATGTCCCTCGCCGGTGCCATCGCCGGGTCACCGCAGGCGACGGCGCGGGCGGCGGAGGCCTACGCCCTGCTCGACGCGCTCGCCGACGCGGACCCCGGTGACCCCCGGGTGGCCGAGGCCGCCCGGGTCCTCGCCGGCTGCATCCCCCACGAGGTGCTTCCCGACGACGTCATCGACCACGAGGACGGCTTCCTGCGCGCCCTCTACGCCGACGTCGCCCCGGCCCAGGCCGCGGCGATCCGCCGGGCACTGGACATCGTCGTGACCGGGAAGGCCGGGGAACGGCCGTGAAGGCGGTGTACGCCGTGCTCCGGCACGAGGTGCGACTGCTGGTGAGCGTGGTGCTGTGGGCCGCCCGGCGGACCAGAGGCGCGGGGGTGCGCTTCGGGTACGCCCGGGGTCAGGGCGCCATGATGTTCGGGCTCGCCTTCGTGTGCGTGATCGAGACGATCGGGGTGTCGGTGCTGCTGCGCCACTGGCCGGCCGTGCACCTCGTCGTCCTCGTCCTGGACGTCTACACCGTCCTCTTCGTCGTCGGCCTGCACGCCGCCTCCGTGGTCCACCCCCACCTGCTGACCCCGGACGCGCTGCACGTCCGCAGCGGCGTCCGGCTCGACCTGCGCATACCGCTGGACGCGATCACGGCCGTCCGGCGCGAGACGCGCTACCTGCACGAGAAGAAGGCCGGCGAACTCGACCTGCCAGTCGGCTCCCAGACCTCGGTGACCCTCGAACTCGCAGAGCCGGTCGCCCACCTGAGTCTGCTGGGCCGCCGACGGGAGGTGGGCGTCGTCCGGTTCCACGCCGACGACGCCACCGGTCTCGTACAACAGCTCACGCGGGCGCGAAGCGTACCTTCGTCGTCCCCGGATCGGCCTCCGTCAGCCGGACCGGCAGCCGCTCGCCCAGCGGGAGAGGTTCGGCGGCCTCGATCCGGCCTATGACGGCGGGCTGCTGCAACAGCACCTTCCCCACGGTCGGCTGCCGTGCCTCGACCTCCACCACGCAGCCGTCGAAGACCTCCCCGACCCGGTCCTTGAGCAGCGCCGCCTCGACGATGTCGACGCACTCCCGCTCCACCGTGCCGGCCCGCCGCGCGCCCTCGGCCATCTGCTTCGGGAGCGTGTCCAGCGCCATCAGCACCCAGTCGGGCGGGGCCTCGCCCGCGGCCGCCGCCAGGCACAGTTCCGAGGCGTAGCGGTCGGCCAGGCGGCGCAGCGGGGCGGTGCAGTGGGCGTAGGGGGCGGCGACGGCCGCGTGGGTGGTGACCGCGGGGAGGACGCCGTCGCGGAAGACCGTGTAGCCGGCGCCGCGCAGCAGCGTGGTGCACTCCTGGAGGAAGGCCGCGTGGCGGGGGCGGCGCGGGTTCAGGGAGCGGATCAGCGCGGCGTAGGAGACATGGTGCGGCCACTCGATGCGCAGCGCGTGCGCGGTACGGCGCAGGCGGGCGACCGCGCCGTCGGGAGCGACCGGGAGGGTGCGCAGCACACCGGTGCCGCAGGCCAGCATCAGGTCGGCGGCGGCCATGCCGGTGAGCAGGGAGATCTGGGCGTTCCAGGCGTCGGCGGGCAGCGGGGCGCGGTAGCTGAGCTCGTAGGTGTGGTCGTACTCGACGATCTCCTGCTCCGGCACGCCCAGGGAGATGCCGCCGCGCTCCACCTCGAGGCGTTCGCGGGCCTCGCCGATCTCCCTGAGCAGCGCGAGGGGCTCCTCGGCGGTGCCCTCGTCGATCCGCTTCTGCACGCCCGCGTAGTCGAGCTTGGCCCGGCTGCGGACCAGGGCCCGGCGGACGTCGGCGGTCCGCGTCCGTCCGTCTCCGTCCAGGTCGATGGTCCACAGGACGGCCGGGCAGGTCTGGCCGGGGAGCAGGCTGGCCGCGCCCTCGCTGAGGACGGCGGGGTGCAGCGGGACCTTCTCGTCGGGGAAGTAGAGGGTGTTCACGCGGTGGTGCGCCTCGGAGTCAAGGGCGCCGCCGGGGACCACGAAGGCGGCGACGTCGGCGATGGCGTACCGGACCCGGTAGCCGCCGTCGTGCCGGGACAGGTGCATCGCCTGGTCCAGGTCCTCGGCGGTGGGCGGGTCGACCGTGAAGAAGGGGATGTCGGTCGCGTCGTGGCCGGGCACGGCCGGGAGCCTTGCGACGCCCTCGGCCTCCGCGAGGACCTCGGGCGGGAAGTTCTCGGGGATGTGCAGGTCGGCCCGGAGCGCGGCGAGCGCGGCCCGGAGGGGGGCCTCGGGGGCACCCTTGACGCGGATGTGGCGGCGGGGCATAGGACGAGCGTAGTCACAGCACGCCGGTCCGGCGCTTTACGCTGGCGCGAGGCGTTGATGATGAGACGCCGGTCGTGAACGTCGATGGTGAAGTCGTCGGTGAAGAGGAGTACCTGTGCTGGTCCTGCTGCCGCCCTCGGAGGGCAAGGCGTCCTCGGGGCGCGGTGCCCCGCTGAAGCCGGAGTCGCTGTCCCTGCCGGGGCTCGCGGCGGCGCGCGAGGCCGTGCTCGCCGAACTGGTCGACCTGTGCTCCGGTGACGAGGAGAAGGCCCGCGAGGTGCTCGGGCTGAGCGAGGGACTGCGCGGCGAGGTCGCCAAGAACACGGCGCTGCGGACGGCGGGCGCGCGGCCGGCCGGGGAGATCTACACGGGGGTGCTGTACGACGCCCTCGGCCTGGCCTCCCTGGACGCGGCCGCGAAGAAGCGGGCCGCGCGGTCGCTGCTGGTCTTCTCGGGGCTGTGGGGCGCGGTCCGGGTGACGGACCGGATCCCGTCGTACCGCTGCTCGATGGGTGTGAAGCTGCCGGGGCTGGGTGCGCTGGGTGCGCACTGGCGGGGGCCGATGGCCGAGGTGCTGCCGGCGGCGGCCGGGACGGGGCTGGTGCTGGATCTGCGGTCGGCGGCGTACGCGGCGGCGTGGAAGCCGAAGGGTGAGGTGGCCTCGCGGACGGCGACCGTGCGGGTGCTGCACGCGCCGACGCGGAAGGTGGTCAGCCACTTCAACAAGGCGACGAAGGGGCGGATCGTACGGAGTCTGCTGACCGCCGGGACCGCGCCGGGCGGTCCGGGCGAACTGGTGGAGGCGTTGCGGGAGCTGGGGTACGAGGTGGAGGTGGCGGCGCCCGCGAAGGCGGGGCAGGCGTGGTCGCTGGACGTGCTGGTGACAGAGGTGCACTGAGGCCTCGCACTGAGGCCGCGCACTGAGGCCGCACCGTACGGCGTTGCAGCATACGCAATGGCCTTTGCGTGCTCTGCATCGCCTCGGCAGGATGGCGCCATGCCCACCTCGCTGCTGGACCTCGCGCCCGTCGTGCCCGTCGTCGTCATCGAGGACGCCGCCGATGCCGTGCCGCTGGCGCGGGCGCTGGTGGCGGGCGGGCTGCCCGTCATCGAGGTGACCCTGCGGACGCCGGCCGCGCTCGACGCCGTCCGGGCCGTCGCCGGTGCGGTGCCGGAGGCGGTGGTCGGTGCGGGGACCGTGCTGACGCCGGATCAGGTGACGGAGTGCGTGGCGGCCGGGGCGCGGTTCCTGGTCAGCCCGGGGTGGACGGACGGGCTGCTGGCGGCGATGGCCGCGTCCGGGGTGCCGTACCTGCCGGGGGTGTCCACCGCCTCGGAGGTGGTGGCGCTGCTCGAACGCGGGGTGCGGGAGATGAAGTTCTTCCCGGCGCAGGCGGCGGGCGGCACGGCGTATCTGAGGTCGCTCGCCGGTCCGCTGCCGCAGGCCCGTTTCTGCCCGACGGGAGGGATCGGGCCGGACAACGCGCCGGAGTACCTCGCCCTCCCCAACGTCGGCTGCGTCGGCGGTACCTGGATGGTCCCGGCGGACGCCGTCGCCGCCGGGGACTGGGCCCGGGTCCGGGAGCTGGCCCGGGCGGCGGCGGGGCTCGGGTCCGGGCGATCCGGGCGGCCCGGAGTCAGGGACGCAGGTGGGACGTGTCGTTGAAGAGCCGTACGCTCGCGTTGCCGTCCGCGTAGTACGCCACCGCGGACAGCGAGGCCGCCGACAGTTCCATGCGGAACAGGGACTGGAGCGGGGCGCCGAGGGCGAGTTGCACGAACGTCTTGATGGGCGTGACGTGGGTGACGAGCAGGACCGTGCGGCCCGCGTAGGCCGCGATCAGCTTGTCGCGGGTGGCGGCGATCCGGGTGGCCGTCTCGGCGAAGCTCTCGCCGCCGCCGGTGGGGTGGGCCGACGGGTCGGCCAGCCAGGTGGTCAGGTCGTCGGGGTAGCGCTCGCGGACCTCGCCGAAGGTGAGGCCCTCCCAGGCGCCGAAGTGCGTCTCCTTGATGCCCTCCTCGATCGTGACGTCGAGGCCGAGGCGCTCGGCGACGGCCGCGGCGGTCTGCCGGGTGCGGGTGAGGGGGGAGGCGAGGATCGTCTCGATCGTGCCGCGGCGGGCGAGGGCGTCGGCGGCGCGCTGCGCCTGCTCCAGGCCGACGGGAGACAGTTCCGGATTGGTGCCGCCGCTGCCGGAGAAGCGTTTCTGGGGGGTGAGGGGGGTTTCGCCGTGGCGGAGCAGCACGAAAGTGGCGGGGGCGCCGAGGTCGGGGGCCGAACTCCAGCCGGGGCTCGCTACGGTACGGGCGGCGCGGGTGTCGGCGGGGGTGGTGTCGGTGGTCGTCGCAGTGCCGGCCGGTGGGGGCTGGTCGCGCCCACGCGGCGGAGCCGCACATGTCTCAGCCCCGCGCCCCTTACGGGGCGCTGTGGCGCGGGCGTCGAATTCCGCAGTAGACGCCGAAGCCGACCACTGCTCGCCCCGCTTGCCCGCGTCCATCGCCTCGTTCGCCAATCTGTCCGCGTGTTTGTTGCTCTCGCGTGGGATCCACTCGTACGTCACCTGCGTCGCCGGGAACACCCGGGCCGCCTCCGCCGCGAGGGGCTTCATGTCGGGGTGTTTGATCTTCCAGCGGCCGGACATCTGCTCGATGACCAGCTTGGAGTCCATGCGGACGTGGACCGTGGCGGTCGGGTCCAGGGCGTGGGCCGCGCGCAGGCCCGCCAGCAGGCCGCGGTACTCGGCGACGTTGTTGGTGACGACGCCGAGGTACTCGGCCGCCTCCGTCAGCGTCTCGCCGGTCGCCGCGTCGACGACCACCGCGCCGTAGCCGGCCGGTCCCGGGTTGCCCCGGGATCCGCCGTCCGCCTCGACGATGAACTCCCTTGCCACGTACGCCCCTTAAGTGTTCCTACAGACCCGACTCGGAGGTGCGCACCAGGATGCGGCGGCAGTTCTCGCAGCGCACCACGGTGTCCGGTGCGGCCGAGCGGATCTCGCTCAGCTCGGTGATGGCGAGCTCCTGGCGGCAGCCCTGGCAGGTGCGGGCGTACAGCTTGGCCGCGCCGATGCCGCCCTGCTGCTCGCGCAGCTTGTCGTAGAGCTTGAGGAGGTCCGCCGGGACCGAGGCCGCGATGACCTCGCGCTCCTTGGTCACCGTCGCCACCTCGGCGTCGATCCCCTCGGACGCGGCGTCCCGGCGGGCGGTGGCCTCGTCGATCCGGCCCTGGACCGCGCCGACCCGCTCGGTCAGCTCGGCGACCCGCTCCTGCACGGACTCGCGGCGCTCCATGACCTCCAGGACGACGTCCTCCAGATCGCCCTGGCGCTTGGCGAGGGAGACGATCTCCTTCTGGAGGTTCTCCAGGTCCTTCGGGGAGGTGACCGCGCCGGAGTCCAGGCGCTGCTGGTCGCGGGCGGCGCGCTGGCGCACCTGGTCCACGTCCTGCTCGGCCTTGGTCTGCTCGCGGGCGGTGTCGCTCTCCTCGGTCTGCGCGGCCACGAGCAGGTCGCGCAGCTGGGTGAGGTCCTTGGTCAGCGACTCGATCTCGGCGTGCTCGGGCAGCGACCTGCGCCGGTGCGCCAGCTGCTGGAGACGCACGTCCAGGGCCTGGACGTCGAGGAGTCGGATCTGGTCGGCGGGCGCGGCGTTCAGTTGGGGGCTCCAAGGGACGGTGAGTGGCTGGTCCAGGGGTCGGTGACCGTCCTGGAGACGTGCACGCGCAGGTCCCAGCCGTGGCGGTCGGAGATTTCGTCGAGCTGGGTGGCGGCCAGCTCGCACCAGGGCCATTCGGTGGCCCAGTGCGCCGCGTCGAGCAGCGCGAGGGGGCTGTGGGCGACCGCTTCCGACGCCGGGTGGTGGCGCAGGTCGGCGGTGAGGAAGGCGTCCGCCCCGGCGGCGCGTACGACGTCGAAGAGGCTGTCGCCGGAGCCGCCGCTGACGGCGACCGTGCGGACGAGGGCCTCGGGGTCGCCGGCGACGCGGATGCCCTGTGCGGTGGCGGGGAGGCGGGCGGCGGCCCGCTCGGCGAGCTCGCGGACGGTCACCGGGTGGTCCAGCTCGCAGACCCGGCCGAGGCCCCGGCGGCCCTCCGGGTCGGTCGGGTCCGGGACCAGGGGTCGTACGACGCGCAGGTCCAGGGCGCCGGCGAGGGCGTCGGAGACGCCCGGGTCGGCGGTGTCGGCGTTGGTGTGGGCGACGTGCAGCGCGATGTCGTTCTTGATCAGGGTGTGCACGGCCCGACCCTTGAAGTGGGAGGCCGCGACCGTCGTCGTACCGCGCAGGTAGAGGGGGTGGTGGGTGACGAGCAGGTCGGCGCCGAGCTTCACCGCCTCGTCGACGATGTCCTGGACCGGGTCGACGGCGAAGAGGACGCGCGTGACCTCCTGGCCGGGGTCGCCCACGACCGTACCGACCGCGTCCCAGGACTCGGCCCGCTCGGCGGGCCACAGGTTGTCCAGCGCGGCGATGACTTCTGACAGACGGGGCACGGGGAAAGGCTACCTGCCTGTTCCGCGGGGCCGTACCTGCTCGCCCACGGGAGGCGACGCGCAGCACACCCGTCCCCGTTTCCTCAGGCGAATCGCCGGGCGTGCACCCGTATGTGTGAAGCCATGGGTAGCCGGTCCCCCGCCTGTGCGTACGAAAACTAGCTTCGTGGCCGGAGGTGACCGAACGATGACGGCCTGTGCGATCGAGCCCCCGTCCGCGGACGAGGACGACAGCGCGCCGGGGGCGGGCTGCACCATCACGGTGGACGGGGCGTACGCGGCCCGGCTGGCCCAGCGGGAAGGTTCCTGGTACCCCGAGCGGTGGACGCTGGACGGCCCCGAGCCGTACGCCGTTCCGCTCCCCGGCAACCAGCCGGAGGAGCCGGGCACGGAGGTGCAGCCGATGGGGGACGGGCGGGTGCTCATCCGCCGGCTGGTGGACGGGCGGCACCACTTCGCCCTGCTCTATCCGACCGGGCCGGGCACCGGCGAGCTGCCGCTGGGTGCGGTGGAGTGCCCGGACGAGGGCACGTCGCTATGGCTGCTGCCGCCGGCGCCGGGGGGTGCGCGGGCGTACGCGCTCGCCGTGGGGCCGCGCTCCTCCACCGTCTGGCTGGTGGCGGGCGGCGCCTTCGGGCCGGAACAGCTCGCGATGGTGCCGGGGCGCTGCTCGGGCGGGGTCTGGCTGGACCGGGCCGGGCGGATGCTGGCCCTGGACCGGGAGCTGGGCGGTCGGACCAAGGCGGTCGTGGTCGATCTGGAGCGGGGCGGCGAGGTGTCGCCGCTGCTCCAGATCGCGGCGGACAGCGACGACCGGCTGCTGCTCGCCGACCCGGACAGCGGGCTGATCCTGGTCGGCTCGGACGCGCCCAGCCCCGGGCAGGAACGGTTGGGCTGGGGTGTCCTCGGCAGCACGCTGCCGGTGCGCTTCCCGGAGAGCCTGCGGGTGCCGGAGTGCCCGGACTGCGTGGTGACACCGTTCGCCGTCCAGCCGGAGCAGGTGCTGGTGCCGGAGAGCTGCGGGGTGGCGCTGCGGATCGAGGGTCCGCTCGGCAGCTGGGTGGGGGCCTGGCGGCCCAGAGCGCGCAGGATGTGTCATCTCCCGCCGCCCGAGGGGTGGTTGACGGGCGCCGGGGTGTGGACGCAGAACGGGGTGCTGCGGCTGCCGTACGCCACGGGGGAGGTCCCGTGCGGCGTGGCGGCGGTCGCGGTGCCCTGGGGGGAGACGGGGGAGTACGGGGGGCCGGGGGACGCGGGCCTGGGGGATCCGGTTCATGACGGCGCGGCTGCCGGGGCGTCGGGTACGCCCGGGAAGCCGGCGGAACCGGATCCTCCGGGGCCTGTCGTGGCCCGTCCGGTGCCCTTGCAACAGGCGCCGCTGGCCCGGCTTGTAACGAACTAGCACCGGTCGGCGTGCCCGCCTGGAAGCGCCCCGTGGTGGGCCCGATAAACTCACCGCGCTGTAGAAAGATCATGTTGACGGGGTGAATTCTTCCGATGAGCGACGCCAGCACGTCCCAGCCGCTGTCCGCCGACCTTCAGGAAACGGACGGCCACGGCAAGCACCGCGGTCACGTCTCGGGGCAGGACAGCGAGACGGCCCCCAGCGGCCGGCACCGCAAGCCGGAGCCGGCCGAGACGGTGGCCTGACGGGGTACGCGGGGAGGAGGGGCCCATCAGGTGACTGGTGGGCCCCTTTTCTGTGCCGTCACGGAAGGAGCCGGCACGGTCGCGGCAGACGATCTGCACCTCGATGTGATGCGCGCGGCCACGCGGCGAAGGAAGAACCACTCTTTCTGCCGCCACCCCGACCTTCGGAAGGAGAAGGTCGGCGGGGCGAACCACATCCCCACGGAGACCAGTTCATCTGAGACACGGAGACGCCTGGATGTCCGGCGCGCCGGTGCGTATCGGCGATCACTCGCCCAACGGCATGATGCAACGTCACTTCGTCCCTGCCGTTGGGCCACCAGGGCACGGCGTTGCGTGATTCATCGGCGGTGGCCCACATATCCGCGTTTGGCCCAGCACCGTCATCGAGCCAGGGCAGCGGCTGGCCACCGCTCGTTCCGCGGACTCCGCCCAGGAAAACATGATCGAGTAAACGATATTCATCTTTTTCACCCGGCCTCCGACTATTCTCCGAAGGATTGCCCAGGGCTGTGCACGGCCCGCCGGGCGGAATCCGGTGTTCTCCTTCCCGTCCGCCGATCGTGCCCGACGGCCTTCCCGGATTCTCGAAGGAGCATGAATTGCGAGTGAATGTGCGTGTTCGACGGCGCCCGCAACTGACGGGGTTACGCGCAGTAGCAATGGTTGCGGTGTCCGCAGCCCTCGTCGTGCCCCTCGCTGCGGCCCCGTCGAGTGCGAACACCGTCCGCGAGAGTGCGGCGGTCCGACAGGACGGCACTGCGCAGACACGCGCTCACCTGCGGGAGCTGGCGCGGAAGTTGGTGGAGGAAGGAGTGCCCGGGGTGACCGTGCGGGTGGACGACGGTCACGGCAGGCCCATCGAGATCTCCGAGCAGGCCGCCTGGACGAAGAAGGACCATCGGCTCAGGGCGGACGACGAGGTGCGAGAAGCGTCCAACACCAAGACGGTGATGGCCACCCTCGTCCTGCAACTGGTCACCGAGCACAGACTCGCCCTCACCGACCCGGTCGACAAGTGGCTGCCCGGCCAGGTGCGCAACGGCAGAGCGATCACCCTGCGCATGCTGCTCAACCACACCAGTGGGTTGTTCGACTACACCGACGACCCCGCTCTCGCACCGGCCCTCACCGGCCAGGACCCCCACGTATGGACGTCGACGGAAATCCTGAGCCTGGTGAGCGGACACCCGGCACTGTTCGAGCCCGGCACCGAGTGGTCGTACAGCAACACCAACTACATCGCGATCGGCGCCGTCCTGGAGAAGGCCACCGGCAAGAGCCTCGCGGCGCTGGTGCGGGACCGGATCGCCGGACCCCTGGGGCTCCGGCACACCTTCTACGCCACCGGCTCCGCCTGGCACGACCGGCACGCGCACGGCTACGAACCTGACGCCGCCCACATGCCACCGGACGTCCCCGACGAGTTCAGGAACTACGCCGGACCGCAGCACGACGACCACGTGGACGTCACCGGCGACTACGTCACGGCCGACGGAGCGGATGCCGCGATCGTGTCCACCGCCGGTGACTGGTCCCGTTTCTACGGCGCGCTGATGTCGGGCCGCCTGCTGCCCGCCGCCCAACTGGCCGAGATGCGCACCACCGTGCCGGAGATCGGGCCGGGGGACCCGGACGAGCTCGGCTACGGGCTCGGCATCGAGACGGCGAAGACCGGCTGTGGCACGGTCTGGGACCACGTCGGCATCGTCCCGGGCTACGCGACCTACAACGTCACCGACTCCACCGGCCGTCGCACGGCCGCCTTCTTCTTCGCCACGTCCACTCTTCTCACCAAGCAGGCGCACCAGACCGGCGCGGCCCTGATGGACGCGGTCAACTGCGCCATCTTCGACTGACCAGCGCGTTTCCGGGGGAGCCGCCTCCGGATCACGATCTGAAACGCCTGACTGAGCGGTTTTAGGCCGCTCCCCTACCGCACCCGCCGGCCCTGAAGTCCCGCCGCCTGCGGTGAACCAGAACCGGGACGCCCACAGACAGCGGTGGACCCGGAGCCGATGGGTTCCCGGCGACCGCACAGCGTCCGGCACCGTTGTTGCCCGGCCTTGCCGACCGGGCAAGGCAGTCGGCGGTCAGGCGACGGCCGGCTGCACGGTCAGGGTTCCGGCGGCTGTGTCGATCGTGGCCTGAGTGCCGAGCGGGATGGTCGGAGGGTGCGGGCCGTGTCCGGCAGGGAGTCCGCCGAGGACTGGAACATCCAGGCGGGTCAGCCGGTCGCGCAGGACGTCGGCGATGCCCCAGCCTCCCAGGGCCGGGTCATCGGCATCCTGGTCGAAGCCGGTGAACTGGCCGAGCGCGACCCCGTGCAACCCGTCCAGAGCCCCGCTACGGGTCAGTTGGGTCAGCGCGCGGTCGACCTCCCCCAACCCCGTTCCTCTCTTGTGCTCGAGAAAGAGGATCGCTCCCTTGAGGCTCGGCAGACCGGCGCCGGCCTCGGTGCGCATCGCGTCCAGGTTGCCGCCGACCAGGACACCGATCGCGGTGCCCTCGACGGTGACGGCCGCACTGGCCTGGTCGGTGTCCCGGTGGATGACGACGGGATCCGTGGTCATCAGCGCGCGGCGAACGGCGTCGGCCGATGAGGGCCCGCACCAGTCGTCGCTCGCGTTGGGGAAGGGGCCGTGCAGGCAGGCCAAGCGGCATCGAGTCCACAGGGCGAGGTGGAGGTGGGTGATGTCGCTGAAGCCGACCACCGGTTTCGGGTCACGGCGCAGCGCGTCGGTATCGAGGTCGTCGACGATGCGGTAGGTGCCCTTGCCGCCCATGGCGGCGAACACAGCGCGGACTCCCGGGTCGCCGAACGCGGAGTTCAGGTCGAAGGCGCGATCCTCATCCCGACCGGCCATGTACCCCCATTGGTCGAAGACGTGCTCACCCACCTCGGCCCGAAGCCCCCATGACGTCAGTACCTCAACGCCACGGGCGACATGCTCGCGGCTGGGCGGACAGGCCGGAGCGACGATCCGCACCCGGTCCCCTGGCCGTAACCGCGGCGGTCTCAAGGTCCGGAGACTGTCGAAGGCGTCCATGCCGTTGATCTTCCTGCACTCACCGAACCCGAGCTGATCCCTGCGCATGAATCACGCCGCGTCACGAAGTCGGGCAATCGAGAGCGGGCTGTGCAACGCGGACCAGCGGATCTGCGTATGGGTCGGGGAGAGGTTCTTCGACGGATACGGATACCTCACCGCCGTTTCAGCCCCAGCACCTCCGCCGCCGCGAACGTCTCCCCCGTCGGCCGGCCCGCATAGTGCGGGGTGAGCAGGGCGTCGAGTTCGGCGTGGTCGAAGGTGTCCTGCTTGCTGTCGAACTTGGCCTGGACTCGCGGTCGTTCGACGATCGCGACCATGCCGCCGTGCACGACGAGCAGTTGTCCGTTGATCCGTTCGGCGGCGGGTGCGGCGAGGTAGCCGACGAGCGGGGCGACGTGTTCGGGGGCCAGGGGGTCGAGGCCCTCGGTGGGCTGCTCGAAGCCGGCGAAGACGTCCTCGGTCATCCGGGTGCGGGCGCGCGGGCAGATCACGTTGGCGGTCACGCCGTACTTGGCGAGGGCGAGGGCGGTGGAGGTGGTCAGGCCGACGATGCCGCCTTTCGCCGCCGCGTAGTTGGGCTGGCCCGCGGAGCCGGCGAGGAAGGCCTCGGAGGAGGTGTTGACGATGCGGCCGTAGACCTTCTGGCCCCCCGCCGCCTTCGACCGGTCCCGCCAGTGCGCGGCCGCGAAGTGGGTGGTGTTGAAGTGGCCCTTGAGGTGGACCCTGATCACCGAGTCCCACTCGTCCTCGGTCATGGAGAAGACCATGCGGTCGCGGAGGATGCCCGCGTTGTTGACGAGGATGTCCAGCTTTCCGTAATGGGCTGTCGCCAGTGCGAGAAGGTCTCGCGCCTGCGCGAAGTCCGCGACGTCCCCGGTGTGGGCGACCGCGCGGCCGCCGGCCGCGCGGATCTCCTCGGCGACCTGCTCGGCGGGGGCCGCGGAGGCCGCCCCCGAGCCGTCCCGGCCGGGCTGTCCGAAGTCGTTGACGACGACGGCCGCGCCCAGCCGGGCCAGTTCGAGCGCCTCGGCCCGGCCGAGCCCGCGGCCGGCGCCGGTGACGATCGCGCTGAGCCCGTCGAGTGGCCTCTGCGGCATCGACATACGGCGGCTCCTCCTCAGATCTCTATGCAGGTGCGCAGGGCGGTGCCGGTGCGCATCTGGTCCAGCGCCTCGTTGATGTCGGCCAGCGGCACCCGGTGGGTGATCAGTCCCTCCAGGTCGATCCGGCCGGCCCGCCACAGGGCGATCGTGCGCTCGTAGGAGCGGACCACGTCCCCGCCGCCGTACATGGACGGCAGGATCCGCTTCTCGTCGAAGAACAGCTCGAACATGTTGAGCTGGAGGTAGTCGTCCATGGCGCCCGCGCCGACGACCACGAGGGTGCCGCCGCGCCGGGTGTTCTCGTACGCGGTCCGGGCGGTGGCGGACTTGCCGACGACCTCGAAGACGTAGTCGAAGCCCTCGCCGGCGGTGACCTCCTGCTTGGCGCCGGGCAGTTCGTCGGGCGAGACCGCCCGGGTCGCCCCGAACCTGAGCGCCGACTCGCGCCGCGACTCGACCGGGTCGACGGCGACGATCTCGGCCGCGCCCTTGAGCCGCGCCCCCTGGATCGCCGAGATGCCGACGCCTCCGCAGCCGATGACGGCGACCGACGAACCGGCCTCCACGTCGGCCGTGTTGAGGGCGGCGCCGAGCCCGGTGGTGACCCCGCAGCCGATCAGCGCGGCGATGTCGAAGGGCACGTCGTCCGGGATCGGCACCGCGCACCCGGCGTCGACCACGACCTCCTCGGTGAAGGTGCCGGTGCCCGCGAAGCCGAAGACATCCCCGCCGGGGCGCCGGAAGTTGGGGGTGCCGGCGTTCATGAACCCGGCCAGGCACAGCTCGGTCTGCCCGCGCCTGCACGCGGGACACGCGCCGCAGGCCGGGAGCCAGCAGACCACCACCCGGTCGCCGGGCTTCACCCGGGTGACGCCCTCCCCCACCGCCAGGACCTCGCCCGCGCCCTCGTGGCCCGGTACGAACGGCCCCGGCTGCGGCAGTACCCCGTTCATCGCCGACAGGTCCGAGTGGCACAGCCCCGTGGCGCGTACCCGGATGCGCACCCTGCCGGGCCCGAATCCCACCGCCTCGACGTCGTCGAGGACGTCCAGCTTGTCCTGGCCGATCTCGTGCAGTACGGCTGCGCGCATGGTGCGGCTCCCCTCAACTGCTTACTGGATCAAAGGTGTTCGACGATCGTGTCGGCGAGGACCGGTGCGTCCTCCCGCTCCACCGCGCTGACGGCGACCCGGACCTGCCCGTCGCCCCGCCACATGCGGATCCGCAGCGTCTCCCCCGGGTACACCACGCCCGCGAACCGCGTCCCGTACGACCGCACCCGGCTCACGTCCCCGCCGAGCAGCGTGTCCACGACCGCCTTGAGCGTGATCCCGTAGGTGCACAGCCCGTGCAGGATGGGCCGGTCGAAGCCGGCGCGCTTGGCGAAGTCGGGGTCGGCGTGCAGCGGGTTGTAGTCGCCGGAGAGGCGGTAGAGCAGGGCCTGGTCCTCGCGGACCGCGCGCTCGACGGTCCGGTCGGGCCCGCCCGCGGGTGGGTCGAGTCGGGTCGAGGGGCCGCGGTCGCCGCCCCAGCCGCCCTCCCCGCGTACGAAGATCTGTGCGTCGTTGGTCCACAGCGGTCCTTCGGCGTCCGCGACGTCGGTGCGCATGACGAGGACGGCCGCCTTGCCCTTGTCGTACACGGCGGCGATGCGGCCCGTGGCGGTGGCGGTGCCCGCGGCCGGGATGGGGCGGTGGATCTCCAGCCGCTGGCCGCCGTGCAGCACCTTGGCGAGGTCGACGTCGATGCCGGGCATGGACAGTCCGCTGATCACCCCGGGCGATCCGGCGCCCGCGACGGTGGCGAAGCTGGGCAGGACGTGCAGCCGGGTCTCCAGGGTGTAGCGCAGTTCGTCGGGGTCGGTGGCGGGGCGGCCCGCGCCGATGCCGAGGTGGTAGAGCTGGACGTCCCGGCGCTCCCAGCGGATCTCCCCGGACCGGGGTTCGGCGGCGAGGGCCTTGGCTGCGTCGATGGGCATACGGCTCCTGAGGTGTCTCAAGACCTCGGCACGGCCGTCCGCACCGTCGGCCGCACCGAGGTCGTCCACGGGTGGGTCTAGAACGCGTTCCAGTCCGGCGCCCTCTGTATAGCCCAGCACCCCTGACTTGTGAAGGCTCCTGACGGCGTGTCAGTTCGCGTGGCACCCGGGACATTTGTCCTGCCGGAGTCCGTACATGCGCATCTGCCGGACGGGCGGGCCGGATTCGTAGCGTCGTACCCATGACGCAGACGCATAGTGCCGCCGTGTCCTTCGCGGGAGCGGTCAAGAGCTTCGGTGCCGTACGTGCCGTGGACGGCGTCGACCTGACCGTGACGCCCGGCGAGACGGTCGCCCTGCTCGGCCGCAACGGCGCGGGCAAGTCGACGACGATCTCGCTGCTGCTCGGCCTCATCGAGCCCGACGAGGGCACGGTCCGGCTCTTCGGGGCGCCGCCCGAGCGGTCGGTGCGGGCGGGCCGGGTCGGCGCGATGCTCCAGGAGGCACGGACCGTGCCCAGGGTCACGGTGCGGGAGCTGGTCGGCTTCGTCGCCGGGCGCCATCCGGAGCCGCTGCCGGTCGCGCGGGCCCTGGCCCTGGCCGGGATCGCCGAACTGGCGGACCGGCGCGTGGACCGGCTGTCCGGCGGCCAGGCCCAGCGGGTCCGGTTCGCCGTGGCCCTCGCCGGGAACCCCGCGCTGCTGGTGCTGGACGAGCCGACCGCCGCGCTGGACGTGGAGGCCCGGCACGCGTTCTGGGCGTCCATGCGGAGCTTCGCGCGCCGCGGCCACACGGTGCTGTTCTCCACGCACCACCTGGAGGAGGCCGACCGGTACGCCGACCGCATCCTCGTCATCGACCGCGGCCGGATCGTCGCGGACGGCACCGGCGAGCAGCTCAAGCGCTCGGTCGGCGGCGGCCTGGTCGCCGTCGACCTCGCCGGCCGTGCGACGGACGGCCTGGAGCGGCTGGCGGGGGTGCGCTCGCTGGAGGTCCGCGGCGACCGGGTCCGGCTGCGCACCGACGACCCGGACGCCACGGTGCTCGCACTCGCCGCGCTCGGCGCGATACGCGGCCTGGAGGTGGCCCCGGCCTCGCTGGACGACGCGTTCCTGGCGCTGACGGCGCACGAGCCGGAGCCGGCGCCCCTCACCTCATCCGTGACGGAGGCCGTGTGATGCTGGACTATCTGCGCCTTGAGGTGCGCCGTACCCTGCGGGACGCCGGGTTCGTCATAGGCGGGATCGCGATGCCCGTGCTCATGTACCTGCTGTTCACCAATCTCGGTGCGGACGACGGCAGCTGGAAGACCGGGGCGATGGTCGGGATGGCCGGGTACGGGGCGGTCGGCTCCGCGCTGAACACCGGGGGCGGCGTCGCCGAGGACCGGGCGATCGGATGGCTGCGGCAGCTGCGGGTGACGCCGATGACGTCGCGCCAGGTCGTCGTCGGCCGGGCCCTGACCGGTTCGGTGACGGTGCTGCCGGCGATCGTGGCGGTGCTCGCGGCGGGCGGTCTGCTCAACGGCGTACGGCTGGCCGCCTGGCAGTGGGCGGCGATCGCGGTGCTGCTGTGGCTGGGCTCGGTGCCGTTCACCCTGCTGGGCCTCGGCAACGGCTACCGGCTGACCGGGCAGACCACCGGCGTGGCGAACATGGCCTGCAACCTCGGCCTCGCGGTGCTCGGCGGGCTGTGGTTCCCGGTCGCCCTGTTCCCCGCCTGGCTGCGCTCGGTGTCGGCGTACACGCCCACCTACCGCTTCGCCCAGCTCGGCACCTCGGTGGCGGAGGGCCGCGCACCCGCGTTCGGGGCGGTCGCGGTGCTGGTCTTCTGGCTGCTGGTGTTCGGTTCGTACGCTGTGCTGTCGTACCGCCGGTCCGGACGGACCGGCTGACCGGGGGAGCGAGAGATGTACTGGATGCGAGGAGTGCGCAGCGGGCTGCGCGCGTGGCGGGCGGGACAGGAGCAGTGGAGGGCGGACATGCGGGCCTTCCGGGCCGCGCAGAAGGAGGCGCGCCGGACCGGCGGCGCGGTGCCCGAGCCGCCGGGTCCGCCTCCGACCGCCTTCTCCCTGCTGCCCTGGCTGCTGATGGGGCTGGGCGCGTTCTCCAACCTGTTCCAGGGCAAGACCCCGAATCCGTGGGTCGGCGGCCTGGGGCTGCTCGCCTTCAACTCCCTCTACATCTACGTGGCGGTCCGCGCCTTCGTGAAGGAGAAGCGGCAGGAGCCCTCGACGCGGGTGGCGCTGGTCGCGATGGCCGCGATCACCTGCGGACTCGGCGGCGCCTACGGCGGCAACTGGCTGCTGTTCTTCCCGCTCCTCGGCCTGGCGACGGGCGCGTCGCTGCGGGGCGAGCACCTGCGCTGGGCCGGCGTGGCCGTCGCCGTGCTCGCCGGTGCGGTCTCCGCCGCCCACGAGGGCTGGACCGGCCTGAACATCGCGTACGCCACCTGGATCTCGACCATGGTGACAGCGGCGATCCTCGGGCTCTCCGAGGCCGTACGGGAACTGCGCGCCGCCCGTGAGCAGCTGGCGCACCAGGCCGTGGAGAAGGAGCGGCTGCGGTTCTCCCGCGATCTGCACGACCTGCTCGGCCACACCATGTCCGTGATCGTGGTGAAGTCGGAGGCGGCCCGGCGGCTGGCGCCGCGGGACATGGACGCGGCGCTCGCCCAGATCACCGACATCGAGTCGGTGGGCCGGCAGGCGCTCACCGAGATCCGCGAGGCCGTCACCGGCTACCGCGAGGGCAGCCTCGGCACCGAACTGGACCGGGCCCGCTCGGTGCTGGACGCGGCCGGGGTGGAACCGGTGGTCGGCCGCTCGGGCGCCCCGCTCGCCCCGCAGACCGAGGCGCTGCTGGGCTGGGTGGTGCGGGAGGCGGTCACCAATGTCGTACGGCACTCCGGCGCGAGCCGCTGCGAGATCACGGTCGACGGCAACGCCGAACGGGTCCGCCTCACCGTCGCCGACAACGGCACCGGCACCGGCACCGGTGCCGCCGACGACGGGCCCTGCCCGGAGGGCGTCGGCGGCACCGGCCTGAAGGGGCTGACCGAGCGCCTCGCGGCGGCGGGCGGCTCCCTCAGGGCCGGCCCGGCGCCGCGCGGCGGCTTCACGGTCACCGCGGAGCTCCCCACCGAGGCGCTGGAGCTGCTGACCTCGGTGGCCGCTACGGAGCCCAGGGGGTGCTGACGGCCCAGCTCACGTCGTCGGTCCACGAGGTGGCGCTGTCCCAGGCGTTGGAGCCGCCGTCGCTCGCTATGTAGAGGTTGTAGTTGTAGTGGCGGAGGAACTTCGTCGGGTAGTTGTACGAGGCGAAGGACGTGCCCGTGCCGCTCTTGCCGGTCGTCGGACAGAAGGTGGCGTCCTGCCGGTACGTGGTGGTGCCGTCCATGGGCTGCCGGTAGATCTTGAAGTTGTAGTGTCGCAGGTAGTCGCCGGGGTAGTTGCGCGACTCGAAGGAGACGCAGGAGCTGTCGGCGAGGCCGGGGCGGACGATCCAGGTGGCGTCGCTCCTGTCCAGGGCGGAGCTGCTGGAGGTGATGGCGGACAGCACGCCGGCGTTGTTCTGGTGGCGGACGTAGTCGGCGGTGCAGCAGGACGTGGTGGCCTGGAGGGAGATCTCCGAGGCGGAGTTGAGGGTGCCGGTGGAGCCGGTCGCGCCGCCGTAGCCGACGGAGACGATGTCGGACTGCACGGCGTTGTCGGCGGCGTCGGTCGGGATGCCGGAGGTCATCACGCCCTCGAAGAACGAGCCGATGGAGCCGTTGCTGTTGTCGCCGCCGGTGCCGAGGACGATCGCGCCCTCCTGGTGCATCGGCGAGTAACCGCTGCTGGTGCTGGGCTCACTGCCGGAATACGTGGTGGTGAGACCGCCGGATTGCGCGTTTCCCCATTTCAGTGCGAAATGGTCCTGGCCGTTGTTCTTCAGCAAAGCGGTGACGAACGGTATCGCGCCGGTGCCCGTGTTGGACGAGTTGGTGCTGTAGCCGAGGTTGGACTCGAACAGCCCGTTCTCCAGGTCCGCCTGCACCCAGGGGCCGGAGCCGTAGCAGGGCGCGAACCAGCACTCGGTGCCGAAGTTGATGGCGTCCATGTGGCCGTTGCCGGTGTCCTTGTTGTTGGTCTCGGCGTTGCCGTAGTCGAAGCAGCAGCTGCCGTTCACATGGGTGCCGGAGGTGACCATGTACATCCCCTCGGCGGCGCCGTTGGTGGCGACTCCCGAGGTGGCGTCGTTGCGGTAGCCCATGCCGGCCGAGATCTCCAGGCCGTAGACCTGGTGCCCGCCGACGGTCACCGGCAGCGCGTCCGCCGGGGCGCCGACATCGGCCGCACCGGCCCCGCCCGCGCCCTCGACGGTGAGGTCGTTGTGCTTGCTGGACTGGTCGTAGATCCTGGTGATGATGCAGGTCGTACCGGCGCAGAAGGAGTTCTGCGCGGCCGCGTTGGCGTAGCCGCCGGTGGCCAGCAGGCCGATGTTGGCCGTGGCGCCGTCGGAGGCGCGCTGCACCTGGTAGAGGGAGCCGCTGTACGACGAGTACAGCGCCCGGACCATGCTGTGCGCGGCGACGCACGGGGTGCCGGCGGCGGCGTAGACGTCACAGGGCAGCGAACTCGCGGCGGACGCCTCGGGGGCGCCGGCCCCGACGACGAGCGCGGCGACGGTCGCGAACGCCGCGAGCGCGGACAGGACGGCTCTCCTGACGCGCGGCGGACAGGAGCGCAGGGCTCGTACAGGCACTGAGAACACGGTGCACCTCTTCTTGGTTCCTCGTAGGGCGGTGCGGGTTCTTGCCGTCCGGTATCCCGAACATCGTTCGATCGAAATGCCGAACCTATTCAGCTGTCGAAATGCCGACCGTTCGCCGACCATTCAGGGAATTGCAGAGGCGATTGTTTGAGCACGGTCAACAGCCGTCAACCCCTGCGGACCGGAACAATGGCTACTCTTTAATTGCCGGGCCCCGGGCTACGCTTGGGCTGTGTACGAGCCTGCGAACGAGATGCCCCGGGACCACCGGCCGGCCAAGTCCATCAGGGTGCTGCTCGCCGAGGACCAGGGCATGATGCGCGGGGCCCTCGCCTTACTGCTCGGGATGGAGCCGGACATCGAGGTGGTCGCCCAGGTCGGGACAGGCGACGCGATCACGGACGCCGCGCTGGCGCACCGGCCCGACGTGGCGCTCCTCGACATCGAACTGCCGGGCCGCAGCGGCCTGGACGCGGCGGCGGAGCTGCGCGAGCAGGCACCGGACTGCCGGGTGCTGATCCTCACCACCTTCGGCCGGCCCGGCTATCTGCGCCGGGCGATGGAGGCCGGGGCGGCCGGGTTCCTCGTCAAGGACGGGCCCGTGGAGGAACTGGCCCAGGCGATCCGGCGGGTGCTCACCGGGGAGACCGTGGTCGACCCGGCGCTCGCCACCGCCGCGCTCAGCGCCGGGCCGAACCCGCTCACCGCCCGCGAGTGCGATGTGCTGAAGGCGTCGGTGGACGGCGCGACCGTCGCCGACATCGCGGCGAAGCTGCACCTGTCGGAGTCGACGGTCCGCAACTACCTCTCCGCCGCGATCGGCAAGACCGGCACCCGCAACCGCGCGGAGGCGGTACGGGAGGCCCGGCAGCAGGGCTGGCTCTGACCTCCCGGCGAGTTGGCCGAAGGGGTTACTTCGTCACCTCCGCCGACTGGTAGACCGTGCCCTGCGGGGCCACGCAGACGAACCAGTTCGCCGTCGGGAAGCCGTCGACCGTACGGATCGCGTTGCCGTCGTCGTGTGCCGAGAAGCCCACGGCGGGGCGGGCCACGCTGGTCCGCCCGTCCTTCCAGTCGCAGGTGACCTCCTGGGCGGTCTTGGCGACCATGCCGATCACCAGCCGCTCCGAGCTCGCGGGGTCGGACGAGAACCGGGTCGCGATGGACTCCAGGTCCGTGCCGGCGTAGGACTCCAGTGTGCGGACGGTGTTGAACATGAGCGGCTGGACATGCTCCTCACCCCAGACCCGGGTCGCGAAGAACGAGATCTTGCCGATCAGATCGGCGGGCTTGCGGACATCCGCCGGCTTCAGGCCCAGTTCGGTCATGCGGTCGAACTGCCGGGCGGCCTCGCTCTCGTTGCGCGGAGCTCCCCACACCTGGACGTCGGCGCTCCACTCCTTGCCCCGGTAGGTCCCCCGGGACAGCTCGGTCCGCTGCGGCTCGTAGACGTGCCGTGCCTCGGGAGATGCCGGGTGTGCCGCAACCTGCGCCCGGTGCTCCCCGGGCAGCCCGGCGAGGGCCAGCGTGGCTCCCGTGGCCCCCGCCAGCACCACCGCCGTGGCCGCCGCCACCGCCCAGCGCCGGGCCCGGCGGCGCCGGCCGCCGCGCATCACCGCCTGTACGGGGGCTATACCGATCTCGGCCCCGTCCGCGGCGTCCGCGAGGAGGAGGGCGATGTCCGACTCCGTCTGTGTCATGTCGTGGTTCTCCCGGTCCGCGCTCATCAGCTACGCCCTCCCTGCGTCACCATGTCGGCCAGTCCCGGTATGGCACGGAGCTTCGCGATCCCCTTGGCCGCGTTGCTCTTGACCGTGCCGGCCGAGCAGCCCATCGCCTGTGCCGCCTGGGTCTCCGTGAGGTCCTCCCAGTAGCGCAGCACCACCGCCTCCCGCTGCCGTGGCGGCAGTTGGGCCAGTGCCTTGAGCAGGGCGCCGCGGTCGTCGGCCTGGGCGATCCGGTCCCCCGTGTCCGGCACCTCGCGCACCAGGCCCGAGTCGTCCTTCGGCGCGAGGAACTCCTTGAGTTTCCTTCTGTGCCTGCGCGCGTGCGCGTTGATCATCACGCGCCGTACGTACGCCTCCGGATCGTCCGCCGAGCCGACCTTCCGCCAGGCCACGAAGACCTGTTCGAGCGTCGACTGGACCAGGTCCTCGGCGGCGTGCTGCTCCCCCGTGAGGAGAAATGCCGTACGCATCAGCCGCGGCCAGCGGCCGACCATGAAGCTCTGGAACTCCTCGTTCCGAGCGTCCTTCCGCTCCCCCATGGGCACCTCCTAGATGTAAAAAGGAGTCCACGAGCCGCCCGGACCGTTGCCTGCCTCGGCAGAATTTTCCGCGCTACTTCGCGGAGGCCTTCCGGCGCGGCAGCCACAGCAGCATCAGCACCGCCCCGGCCAGCAGCACCCCGGCGCTGGTGCGGAAGGCGGCGGCGTACCCCTCCGTCAGCGCGGCCGCCCCGCTGCTCCCGTCCGTCCGGGACGCCGCGATCGTCGACATCACCGCGAGGCCCAGCGAACCGCCCATCGTGCGCGAGGTGTTGACCAGCCCCGAGAGCAGCCCGGCCTCCGTCGGCGCCGCCCCGGACGTGGCCAGCGCGGCCAGCGGGGTCGCGGCCAGGCCCGCGCCGAGCATCATCAGGATCCCGGGGAACATGATGGCCGTGGCATAGGCGCCGTGCGGGCCCATCGTCGACTGCCAGGCGAACCCGGACACCGCGACCAGCGTGCCGGTCACCGCCACCGTCCGCGTCCCCGCCCGCCGCATCAACCGGGGCGCCGTCTTGGAGCCGACGAGCACCGCGACCGAGCTGGGCACCAGGGCGAGACCGGCCTCCAGCGGGGTGTAGCCGAGGACGTTCTGGGCGTAGAGCGTCATGAAGTACCACATGCAGAACATCGCCGAACCGGACACCAGCATGGCCGCGTTGGCCGATGCCACCGGCCGCCGGGCCAGCAGTCCGAGCGGCATCAGCGGGGCCGCCGTACGCGCCTCGACGTACAGGAACAGAGCGAGCAGCGCGAGCCCGGCGGCGAGCGGGAGCAGGGTCCGGGCCGCCGTCCAGCCGGCCGCCTCGGTCTGCGAGATGCCGTACGCCAGGGTCCCGAGGCCCGCCGTCACCAGCAGGGCGCCGGGCAGGTCGAGCCGCCGTCCGTCCCCGGCCCGGCTCTCCGTGAGCCACAGCACGGACCCGGCGAGGACCAGCGCGCCCACCGGCACGTTGATCAGCAGCACCCAGCGCCACGACAGGACGTCCACCAGTACGCCGCCGACCAGCCCGCCGGCCGCGCCGCCGCCGGCGCCGACCGCCGTCCAGGTGGCGATCGCCCGCGCCCGGGCCGGCCCCTCCGGCACGGCCGCCGTGAGCAAAGTCAGCGTCGAGGGCGCGAGGACCGCCGCGCCCAGCCCCTGCACGGCGCGGGCGAGCAGCAGCTGCCAGCCGTCCTGGGCGAGCCCGCCGCCGAGCGAGGCCAGCGTGAACAGGCCGAGCCCGACCAGGAACATCCGCTTGCGGCCGTACAGGTCGCCGGCCCGCCCGCCGAGCAGCATGAACCCGGCGAAGGCGATGGCGTACGCGTTCACCACCCACTGCAGCCCGGAGGCGCTCAGGTCCAGGTCGGCGCGCATCGACGGGAGCGCCACGTTCACCACGGACACGTCGAGCACGACCAGGAACTGCCCGGCACACGCCAGCGACACCACCAGCCAGGTGGGGGACGCGGTGCGGCGGGATATGAGCGGGGTGTCCGGGGCTTCCAACATGGGTGTCATGCTCTCAAGCCCGTTACGGCCCTTGCATCGGCTTTTCGTCCCACCCGGCCCTCGGTCGTACGGCCTAGATCACCCGCCGGAGACCACCCGCCGGAGACCACTCGCCGGAGATCACTCGCCGGAGGTCACCCGCCGCAGGAGCGTCACCACCGCCGCCCCGCCCAGCCCGATGTTGTGTGCGAGCCCCACCCGGGCGCCGGGCACCTGCCGGTCACCGGCCGCGCCGCGCAGCTGCCACACCAGTTCGGCGGTCTGGGCCAGCCCGGTCGCGCCCAGCGGATGCCCCTTGGAGATGAGCCCGCCGGAGGGGTTCACCACCCAGCGCCCGCCGTACGTGGTCGCGCCGGACTCGACGAGTTTGCCCGACTCGCCGACGGCGCACATGCCGAGCGCCTCGTAGGTCAGCAGCTCGTTGACCGAGAAGCAGTCGTGCAGTTCCACGACGTCGACGTCCTCGATGCCGAGGCCGGAGCGGTCGTACACCTGGCGGGCCGCCGCCTTGGACATCGGCTGTCCGACGACGTCGATGCACGAGCCCGACGCGAAGGACTCCTCGGTGTCGGTCGTCATCGCCTGCGCGACGATCTCGACGAGCCCGGTGAGCCCGCGCCGTTCGGCGAACCGCTCGGAGACGACCACGGCCGCCGCCGCGCCGTCGGAGGTGGGCGAGCACTGGAGTTTGGTGAGCGGGCGGTGGACGGTGCGCGCGGCGAGGATGTCGGCGACCTCGTACACGTCCTGGAACTGGGCGTACGGGTTGAGGGCCGAGTGCCGGTGGTTCTTGGCGGCCACGGCGGCGAGCTGTGCCTCGGTCGTGCCGTACCGCTCCATGTGCTCGCGGGCCGCGTCGCCGAAGATCTGCGCGGTGGGCGGGGTCATCTCGAAGCCGTGCCGGGCGGCCATGACGCCGTAGTGCCGGGCGACCGGCGACGTGGCGAAGTCGCCGCCGTCGGCGCCGCTCCCCAGCGCGCCCCTCTTCATCTTCTCGAAGCCGAGGGCCAGGACGCAGTCGGCCGTGCCGCCCTCGACCAGCTGGCGGGCGAGCATCAGGGCGGTCGCGCCGGTGGCGCAGTTGTTGTTGACGTTGTAGACGGGGACACCGGTGAGACCCAGCTCATAGGCGGCGCGCTGACCGGCGGTGGAGGGCTGGAAGCAGTAGCCGACGGGAACCTGTTCCACCTCGCCGTAGGTGATCCCCGCGTCGGCGAGCGCGGAGCCGCCGGCCTCCCGGACCATGTCCCAGTACTGCCAGTCCCGGCTCTCGGGCTTCTCGAACCTGGTCATCCCGACCCCGGCGACATACGCCTTCACAGCAGCCATGACGCGGGAGATTAGAACACGTTCCACCAATAGACCAGACCCTGACGGCGGATCAGAAACCCATGGGACGGTCAAGGATTCGTTAGCAGCTCGAAGCAACGGAATAGTTGCCTGTGCATACGAGGTTTACCTACCACTTATCCACTGATCGCTGCGGCACCCTTCCGTCACTCTCTCGGCCCGGAGGCCCCACTCAATGACGCACACGACGACCGACCAGCCCGCCCGGGGCGCGAGCGGGGCCGTGGTCCCGGTCCTCGCCTTCGCGGGCATCGTGGTCGCGGTGATGCAGACCCTGCTCGTTCCGGTCATCAAGGACCTTCCGCAGCTGCTGGGCACCGAGCCCAGCAACGCCACCTGGGTCCTGACCTCGACACTGCTGTCGGGCGCCGTGGCCACCCCGATCATGGGCCGCCTCGGCGACCTCTACGGCAAGCGGCGGATGCTGATCCTGAGCCTCGCCGTGATGGTGGTCGGCGCGCTGGTCAGCGCGCTCACCAGCGACCTGCTCACGATGATCGCGGGCCGCACCCTCCAGGGCTTCGCGATGGGCGCGATCCCGCTGGGCATCGGTCTGATGCGGGACATGCTGCCGCGCGAGAAGCTCGGCTCCGCGATGGCCCTGATGAGCTCCTCGATCGGCGTCGGCGGCGGCCTCGCGCTGCCCGCCGCGGCCCTGGTCGCGCAGCACATGGACTGGCACGCCCTGTTCTACGGCGCCGCCGGCCTCGGTGTGCTCTCCATAGCCCTGACCCTCCTGGTCGTACCGGAGTCCCCGATGCGCGCGGAGGGTTCCTTCGACGTGGTCGGCGCGCTGGGCCTGTCCGTCGGCCTGGTGCTGCTCCTGCTGCCCATCACCAAGGGCAGCGACTGGGGCTGGTCGTCCGGCACCACGCTCGGCCTGTTCGCCGCCTCCGTCGCCGTCCTCCTCCTCTGGGGCGTCTTCGAACTGCGCCACTCGGCCCCGCTGGTCGACCTGCGCACCACCGCCCGCCCGGCGGTGCTCTTCACCAACCTGGCCTCGATCATGGTCGGCGTCAGCTTCTACGTCGTCTCGCTGGTCCTGCCGCAGTTGCTCCAGCTCCCGAAGGCCACCGGCTACGGCCTCGGCCAGTCCATGGTCACCGCCGGTCTGCTGGTCGCCCCGCTGGGCCTGACGATGATGTTCACGGCCCCGGTGTACGCCCGCCTCTCCGCCAAGTACGGCCCCAAGACCACCCTCATCCTCGGCATGCTGATCATCGCGATCGGCTACGGCTCCGGCCTCGGCCTGATGAGCGCGCCCTGGCAGAGCCTGGTCATCGCGGTCGTCCTCGGCGCCGGCATCGGCCTCGCCTACTCCTCGCTGCCCGCCCTGATCGTCGGCGCGGTCCCGGCGTCCGAGACGGGCGCGGCGAACGGTCTCAACACGCTGATGCGGTCCATCGGCACGTCCGTCTCCAGCGCCGTCATCGGCATGGTGCTGGCGAACACGGCCAACAACGTGGGCGGCGTCGCCGTCCCGACGATGCACGGCTTCCGGGTCTCGTTCCTGATCGCCACGGGAGCGGTGGCGGTGGGCCTGGTGCTCGCCCTGTTCCTGCCGAAGCGGAGCCTGCCGGTCCAGCACACGCAGCTGCGGGTCAGCAGCGAGGAGGAGGCCGCGATCGCCCACGCCGAGGAGGCGCTGCGGGGCTTCCGCGGCCGCGTCCTGGACGCCGAGGGCGTGCCGGTGGCCCGCGCCAAGGTCACCCTGATCGACCGGCGGGGCCGGCAGGCGGGGGCGACGCTGTCCGCCGAGGACGGCACGTACGCGCTCGCGGTCCCGGCCGAGGGCGCCTACGTACTGGCCGCGAAGGCGGCGGGCCACGGCCCGCTCGCCTCGTCGGCCACCCACGCCGGCGACGACCGCGCGATCGCCCTGGACCTGGCCCTGCCCGGGGAGACGGTCAGCGCGTGACACTCCGTGGGGGCGGCCGCGAGTAGGACGCGGTCGCCCCCCACTTGCTACGGGACCGAGCGCCCCACTGGAAGTGCCGCGATGCGCCGTCTGCCGACTGCGGCGCCGTCGTGGCTGGTCGCGCCCGCGCGGCGGAGCCGCACATGGATACGGCCCCGCGCCCCTTGGGGCGCTCCCCTTCAGGGCGCTCGTCAGCCCGCGGCCGCGCGGTCCCCGGACGCGCGCCGGCGGGCGGCGGGGTCGGTGAGGGACGGCGGCTGCCAGACGCCGTCGGCCCGGTAGAGGTCGGTGCCGGGGGGCACGATCTCGTCGATACGGTCGAGCACCTCGTCGTCGAGGACCAGCTCGGCCCCCTTGAGCAGCGCGGTGAGCTGGTCCATCGTGCGCGGGCCGATGATCACCGACGTCACGGCCGGGTGCACCAGCGGGAAGGCGACGGCCAGCTCCGGCAGGGTGCAGCCCACCTCCTCGGTGAGCGCGACGAGCCGCTCGACGACCGCGTACTTGGCCGCGTTGCCGGGGACCGCGGGGTCGAAGCGCTGCGGAAAGCGCTTGGCCCGGCCGGTGGTGAGGTCGACGGGCCGGCCCTCGCGGTGGGCGCCGGAGAGGAAGCCGGAGGCGAGCGGCGACCAGGTCAGCACGCCCATGCCCAGGCGCTGCGCGGTGGGCAGCACGGCCCGCTCGATGCCGCGGGCGAGAACCGAGTACGGCGGCTGTTCCGTGCGCATCCGCATCAGCCCGCGCCGCTCCGCCACATGGTGCGCCTCGACGAGGTCCTCGGCGGGGAACGTGGAGCAGCCGAACGCCCGGATCTTTCCCGCCGTCACCAGGTCGCCGAGGACGGAGAGCGTCTCCTCGATGTCGGTGGTGTGGTCGGGCCGGTGCACCTGGTAGAGGTCGATCCAGTCGGTGTCCAGCCGCCGCAGGCTGTCCTCGACGGCCTTGAGGATCCAGCGGCGCGAGTTGCCGCTGCGGTTGCGGCCCTCCCCCAGCGGAAAGTGCACCTTCGTGGCGAGCACCACGTCGTCGCGCCGGCCCTTGAGCGCCTTGCCGACGATCTCCTCGCACTCACCGGCCGAGTACATGTCGGCGGTGTCCACGAAGTTGATGCCGGCGTCGAGGGCGGTGTTGATGATGCGGGCGCCGTCCTCGTGGTCGGGGTTGCCGGAGCCTCCGAACATCATCGTGCCGAGGCAGTGGGTGCTGACCTCGATGCCGGTCCTGCCGAGGACTCGATAGCGCATACCGGTTGCTCCGTCACAGGTAGAGGCGGGTTGGCGGCGTCAGTGTAGGTCTTGGAGCTCACTTGAAAGGCCGGTCCCCGGCCACCCGGAAGCTCCGCAGGTGCTCCCGCAACCCCCCTGGAACGCGGCTCACTTGGGGAGCGCACCGCCCGTGCGGCGACCTGCGGACACCCGAACCGCTTTGGCTGATTCACGCCGGGGCACCGGTGCGCCCCGGTGCGGCGGCCACCACGTCGACACCCCGCCGGGGAGTCGTCCGCACCCCCGGCCGGGTGACCGGCGCGGCGGGTGCGGCAGCATGGACGTCCGCACAGTCGTACGAGTGAAAGGACCCCCATGACCGCGGCAGCCCCCGAGCCCGAGATCCTGGCCGCGTTCGAGGCCGCGAAGGGGTTCATGCCCGTCGGGGAGGGACTCGCGCTGTACGCGGCCGCCGTCGAGGCGGGGCGGCTCGGCCTCCCGTTGCTGGAGGTCGGGACGTACTGCGGGCGCTCGACGATCCTGCTCGCCGACGCGGCCCGCGCGGCCGGGGTCACCGCGCTCACCGTCGACCACCACCGGGGCAGCGAGGAGCAGCAGCCGGGCTGGGACTACCACGACCCGGAGACGGTCGATCCGGAGATCGGGCTGATGGACACCCTGCCGGCCTTCCGGCGCACCCTGTACCGGGCGGGCCTGGAGGACCACGTCGTCGCCGTCGTCGGCCGTTCCCCGCAGGTCGCCGCGTTCTGGAACGCCCCGCTCGGCTTCGTCTTCATCGACGGCGGCCACACCGACGAGCACGCCACCGCCGACTACGAGGGCTGGGCCCCCCATGTGGCCCCGGGCGGGCTGCTCCTCATCCACGACGTCTTCCCCGACCCGAAGGACGAGTTCACCGGCCAGGCCCCCTACCGCGTCTACCTCCGCGCCCTGGAGTCGGGCGCCTTCACGGAGGTCTCGGCCCACGACTCACTGCGCGTCCTGCGGCGCACGGGGGCGGGGATCCCCGACGCGTCATCCCGACGGCCCTCTTGAACGCTACGGACGCCGTGGACGGCGGCTAGGGTGGCAGATGTGTCGTACACAGGCCCGGAATTCGATCCCCCGCAGCAGCGCCGGTTCCGGCGGGCGCCGCTCGCTGTCGGTCTCGCCGCGCTGGTTCCCGGTGCACTGCTCGGATGGGTGGTGTACGAGGGGGTGGGCAGGCCCGGCGGGAGCGGTGCCGGGCAGGCGGACGCGGCGACGCCCAAGTCGGCGGCCGAGTCGCCGACCGACGACGCCAAGGTGCCGGCTGCCGGCCCGAGCGCGGGCCGCCCGCTGCAGGGCAAGGTCGTCGTCATCGACCCGGGGCACAACCCGGGGAACTTCCAGCACACGTCCGAGATCAACCAGAAGGTGAACATCGGGACGAACTGGAAGGAGTGCGACACGACGGGTACGTCCACCAACGCCGGGTACAGCGAGGCCCGCTTCACCCTCGACGTCGCGCACCGGCTGCGGACCCTGCTGGAGCGGCAGGGCGCCACGGTGAAGCTGACGCACGACGGGGACCGGCCGGCCTGGGGGCCGTGCGTGACGAAGCGCGCCGAGATCGGCAACGCCGCGCACGCCGACGCGGCCATCTCCATCCACGCCGACGGAGCGCCCGAGGGCGACCGCGGCTTCCATGTCATCCTGCCCGCGTCCGTGCACTCGGGCGCCGCCGACACCCGCCCCATCGTCGCCTCCTCCCGCACCCTCGGCGAGCGCATCGAGAGCGACTTCACGAAGGTCACGGGCAGCGCGCCGTCCAACTACGTCGGCAACGGCACCGGTCTCGACGTACGCAAGGATCTCGGCGGTCTCAATCTGTCAACGGTTCCCAAGGTGTTCATCGAGTGCGGCAACATGCGCGATAGCAAGGACTCGGCACTGCTGACCAGCGGGGCCTGGCGGCAGAAGGCGGCACAGGGAATGTCTGAGGGAATCGTGAGTTTCCTGCGGGGGTAGGCATCGGCGGGCCCCCGCGGGCGGACACCCTGATCGTTCGGACGATAGTGTCCTTCCTACGATTCCCACGATCGGTTCCCAACGATGAGGGGCACACCCCCGCGACGCCTCCTCCGCCGACGAGACGACCCACGAAGGACCTGAAGTGAATATCCGCTCCCTCACTAGAGGCGACGGCGCGGTGACCGGAGCAGCGGTATTGCTGTTCGTCGCGTCGTTCCTCGACACGTTCGACAAGTCCGGTCCGAACGCCTGGGACAACCTCGGCCTGGTGATGAGCATGTACGTCGGCGGCATCGCCGGCGCGGTCCTGATCGTCCTCGCCCGCGCACTGCCGCAGCCGCTGAAGTTCGTCGGCCTCGACCTGGGCCAGCTCGGCGTCGGCCTCACGGTGTTCTCCGTGTGGACCGCGTTCTGGTCGACCATCGACCCGCTGGGCGCGTTCTCCGACCAGTTCAACGGCACCGACGTCGGCGCGGGCTCCGGTCTGATCCTCGGCCTGATCGCGGCCCTGGTGCTGGCCGCGGCCGCCGTCGCCACCCCGCTGGTCCCGGCCCTCCAGGCGGCCCTGATCCCGGCCCCCAAGCCGCAGGCCCCGCAGCCCTACGGCGCCCAGCCCCCCGGCGGCTACGGCTACCCGGGGGCCGCCGCCCCGCAGCCCGGCCAGCCCTACGGCGCCCAGCCGCAGCCGGGCCAGCCGTTCGGCCAGCAGCAGCCCCCGGCCGCCGCGCAGCAGCCGCCGGCCCCGGACTTCTCGCCGTTCTGGTTCGCCGTCCCGGTGTCGCGGCCGCTGTTCTCGGAGGACGGCTCGACCGCGCCGATCGCCGAACTGGCGCCCGGCACCTGGTACTTGGCGGTCGAGCAGCGGGGCGTCGCCCTGGTGGCACAGACCCAGGACGGCCGCCGTGGTGTGCTGCAGGACACCTCCGGGATCCAGCGCGGCTGAACAGCCCAGCTCCTACGGCCCCTTGCCCTTCCGGGTGAGGGGCCGTTGTCGTACAGTCGGCCGGCGATTTGTCTGACGTGACGTCAGGAGGCGGTCATGCGGCTCGGGTTGGCACTCGGCTACTGGGGGCGCGGGCCCTCCCCGGACCATGTGCCGCTGGCGCAGGAGGCGGAGCGGCTCGGATACGACTCGGTGTGGACGGCGGAGTCCTGGGGCTCGGACGCCTTCACCCCGCTCACCTGGATCGCCGCCCAGACGTCGACGATCAAGCTGGGTACGGCCGTTGCCCAGATGGCGGCCAGGTCGCCGACCACCACCGCGATGCACGCGCTGACCCTGGACCATCTCTCCGGCGGCCGGGTGCTGCTCGGGCTCGGGCTGTCCGGGCCGCAGGTCGTGGAGGGCTGGTACGGCCGCCCGTTCCCGAAGTCGCCGCTGACCGCGACGCGGGAGTACGTGGACGTCGTACGGCAGGTGCTGCGCCGGGAGGGACCGGTGGCGGTGGACGGGCGTTTCCACTCCCACCCGTACCGGGGCCCGGACGCGACCGGTCTCGGCAAACCGCTGAAGCCGATCACCCACCCGCTCCGCGCCCGCCTGCCCGTCCTGCTCGGCGCCGAGGGACCGAAGAACGTCGCCCAGACGGTCCGGATCGCCGACGGCTGGCTGCCGCTGTACTGGGCGCCGAGCCGCCCCGAGGTGTACGGCCCGGCGGTCGCCGGTCTCCCGGAGGGCTTCCTGGTCGCCCCCATGGCCCAGGTCAGGGTCTGCGACGACGTGGCGGCCGGGCTGCTGCCGGTGAAGGCCATGCTCGGCTTCTACATCGGCGGGATGGGCCACGCGGCCCGCAACTTCCACGCCGACCTCATGGCCCGCATGGGGTACGAGCAGGAGGCACGGCGGATCCAGGAGCTGTTCCTCGCGGGACGGCGCGAGGAGGCGGTGCTGGCGGTGCCGGACGCGTTCGCCGACGAGATCTCGCTGGTCGGCCCGCGCGAACGCATCGCCGAGCGGCTGGAGTTGTGGCGCAAGGGCCCGGTGACCGACCTGCTGGCCCTGTCACCGGACCCTCACACGCTGCGGGTGCTCGCCGAGCTGAACTCCTAGCCCCCGGTGAGCTGACCGGCAGAGGGCACCTGGTTGTGCACCGGGGCGCCGGCGCTCTGCCCCGCCGCCTTGACCTGGTTGATGATGTCGTTGAACGAGCTCGCCGCGTCCCCGTCGCCCTTGCGGAGCTTGGACGGCAGGCCCTTCAGCGAGGCGATCCCGGCGGAGAGCGGTGCGATGGCCCTGGACAGCAGCGGGTCGCCCTGGGCGTTCCGCTTGGCGGCCTGGAGCCGGTTGTAGGCGAACCCGCCCGCCGCGGCGGCCTTGATCAGGGCGAAGGTGCGGCCGTGGGCGCCCTTCTTGAACTTGCCGGCCTTCCACGGCTTCACGATCCACTGGTAGGTCGCGCCGGCGGCGAGACCGGCGTTGGCGACGAACCGGGTCTTGGCGAGCCTCTGTTTCTGCGCGGACGTGCTCGGACTGGGCGTGTCGGCCACCGGGGCCGCCACGATGCCGGTGTCGACGGACTTGCTCCGGGTGCTGCCGGCGCAGGCGGTGACACCGGCGACCAGGGCACAGCAGAGGGTGAGCGCGACGACGAGGCGCCGTATCGGTACGGGCACGGGGTCCTCCCGTGAGTCTCGATGTCCTCCCCGAGCGAGTACTTCCTCCGGCAGCCTCACCCAGATGGCGGCACCTCGCCACTCGGGGAGAACGCCGTTCAGGTTTCAAGGACCGTTCCGCGGCAACCCGGACCGTATGTCCCCTGCTTATCGGAACGGCCCCAATCAGGCCGGCAACGTCGTAGCGATCGTCGCCGACGTGATGGCCCTCATCCTGGGCCTGTGGATCCTGATGTACCTGCTGGACGCGAACCGGGCGAACAGCCTGGTCCAGTTCGTCCATGACGCGGCCAACTGGCTGGCCGGCTGGTCACGCGACCTCTTCACCTTCGACGAGACCTGGGCGAGGGTGGTGGCCGGCTACGGCCTGGCAGCGGTGGTCTACCTCTTCATCGGCCACGCCGTGGCCAACCGCATGCACCGCCACTGACATCAGTGCAAGCGCCCCTTGGGGGCGCGGGGAACTGCGCGACCAGCCCCCACGGCGCCGCACCCGCCGTACCGCAGAACCCCCCGCCCCTCAGGCGCAACAATCCACCTCAAGCCCAGAAGGAAGCTCCCCGCCCCCGAAGACCGCACACGTCGCGTCATGCCCGCCCAGCGCAGCCACCGCGAGCAACAACGACCCCGCCGTCCACGTCGTGAGCTCCCGCGGCCACACAGCGTCGTCCTCGAACACGTACCCGGTCCAGTACAGCCCCGACTCCGCGTCCCGCAGATGCTGGATGGACTGCAGGATCTCCAGCGCCCGGTCGGACTCCCCCACCGCCCACAGCGCCAGCGCCAGCTCGGCCGACTCCCCGCCGGTCACCCACGGATTGGGTACGACGCACCGCACCCCGAAACCGGGCACCACGAACCGGTCCCAGTCCTTCTCGATCCGCGCCCCCGCCTCCGCACCGGTCAACGCCCCGCCCAGCACCGGGTAGTACCAGTCCATCGAGTACCGGTCCTTGTCGAGGAACCGCTCGGGGTGGCGCCGTATCGCGTGCCGCAGCGCGCCCACCGCCAACTCCCAGTCCGGCTGCGCCTCTTCCCGCTGCTCGGCGATGGCGAGCGCACAGCGCAGCGCGTGGTGGACGGACGAACTCCCGGTCAGCAGCGCGTCGTCGGCGGCCGTGCCGTCGTCCTCGCGCCGCCAGCCGATCTCGCCGCCCGGCTGCTGCAGCCGCAGCACCCACTCGACGGCCGCGTAGACGGCGGGCCACATCCGGTCGAGGAAGGTGTCGTCGCCGGTGGACAGGTAGTGGTGCCAGACGCCCACGGCGATGTACGCGACGAAGTTGGACTCGCGGGCGCGGTCGGTGACGTCGTCGTGCGCGCCGTCGGCGTAGGCCGCGTACCAGGAGCCGTCCTCGTTCTGGTGCCGGGCGAGCCAGCTGTACGCCCGTTCGGCGGCCGCGTGCTCCCCGGCCGCGTCCAGTGCCATCGCGGCCTCGGTGTGGTCCCACGGGTCGAGGTGGTGCCCCCGGAACCACGGGATCGCGCCGTCCTCCCGCTGCACGGCGAGGATGCCGCGGACGGTCGCGGCGGCCTGCTCGGCGGTGAGGACCCCGGGCAGGACGAGGTGTTCTGTCCGGGGGGTGGTCACTTGGCGGCCACCTCGGCGTCCGACGGGACCTTCGGACCGGCCTCGGCGGCGGGCAGGTGCGGCTTGGTGGCGTAGACGACGAAGCTCTTGCCCAGGACCGGGTTGAGCGCCTGCTCGGCGATCCGGGTGGCCAGCGGCTTCTTCATGATGTCCCAGACCAGCAGCTTGTGGTACGCCCGCACCGGCAGCGCCTTGTCGTTGTCGACGCCGAACGCGCACTTCAGCCACCAGTACGGCGAGTGCAGCGCGTGCGCGTGGTGGCTGCCGTAGGGCCGCAGACCGGCTTCCTTGATCTTCCCGACCAGCTCGTCGGCCTTGTAGATGCGGATGTGGCCGCCCTCGACCTCGTGGTAGGCGTCGGAGAGCGCCCAGCAGACCTTCTCGGGGCCGTAGCGGGGCACGGTGACGGCGATCCGGCCGCCCGGCTTCAGCACCCGCACCATCTCGGCGAGCACGCCCTTGTCGTCGGGGATGTGCTCCATCACCTCGGAGATGATGACGACGTCGAAGGAGTCGTCGGGGAAGGGCAGGGCCAGGGCGTCGCCCTCCATGGCGGTCGCGGTCGCGCCTGCCGGAGCCTCGCCGGCCTCCTTCATCGCCGCGAACCACTTGGCGACCTCGCGGATTTCCTCGGCGTTCTGGTCGAGGGCCACGACCTGGGCGCCGCGCCGGTAGCACTCGAAGGCGTGCCGGCCGGCCCCGCAGCCGAGGTCCAGGACGCGGTCGCCCGGCGCGAGCGGGAACCGGGAGAAGTCGACGGTCAGCACGTGGCCCTGCTTTCACTCTCGTGACGAACACCAGCTGAGGCCGCGGAGCGGCCGGGACTGCGGGGTGCGGAGGGGGCGCCGGCCTCGGCCGCGGAGCGGGCGATCGCCTCGCGGTAGCGGGCCACCGTGCCCTGCGCGGCACGCGCCCAGGTGTAGTGCCGCAGCACCCGCTCACGGCCCGCACGGCCGAGCCGCAGCCGCAGCTCCGCGTCGCCCAGCAGCCGGTTCAGCGCGGCGGCCAGCGCGCCCGGGTCGCCCGGCGGTACGGCCAGGCAGGTCTCCCCGTCGCGCCCGGCGACCTCGGGGATCGCGCCGCCGGTCGTCGCGACCAGCGGGGTGCCGGTCGCCATGGCCTCGGCGGCGGGCAGCGAGAAGCCCTCGTAGAGCGACGGCACGCAGGCGACCTCGGCCGAACGGACCAGGTCGACGAGTTCGGCGTCGGAGATGCCCTTCACGAACTCGACGGCGCCGTCCAGACCGTAACGTTCCATCGCCTGCGCGACGGGCCCCTCGGTGGGCCGCTTGCCGACGACGACGAGATGGGCGCCGGGGTGCTCGGTCCGTACCTTGGCGAGCGCCTCGACGAGGAAGACGAGCCCCTTGAGCGGGACGTCCGCGCTGGAGGTGGTGACGATCCGGCCGGGCACCTGGGGGACCGCGGGATTCGGCGCGAAGAGGTCGGTGTCGGCGCCGATGTGGACGACGTGGACGCGGTCCTCGCGGACGCCGAGGTGGTCGACGATCTCCTGGCGGGAGGTGCCGGAGACGGTGAGCACGGAGGGCAGCCGGCGGGCCACCCGCTTCTGCATCCGGGTGAAGGCGTACCAGCGCCGTACCGAGTACCGCCGCTTCCATCCCTCGGCGGCGTCCAGCTCCAACTGCCGGTCGACGGTGATGGGATGGTGGATGGTGGTGACGAGGGGGGCGCCGATGTCCCCCAACAGGCCGTATCCCAGGGTCTGGTTGTCGTGGACGACGTCGAACTGCCCGGCGCGGGCGCGCAGATGGCGGCGGGCGCGCAGGGAGAAGGTCAGCGGTTCGGGGAAGCCGCCGGTCCACATGGTGGCCACCTCGAGGGCGTCGACCCAGTCCCGGTACTCGTCCCGCTTCGGCGTCCGGAAGGGGTCCGGGGAGCGGTACAGGTCGAGGCTGGGCAGCTCGGTGAGGGTGAGGCCCGGGTATCCCTCGTCGAGGACGGGGTACGGCTGCGAGCCGATGACCTCGACCCGGTGTCCGAGCCGGGCCAGCTCGCGCGACAGGTGCCGTACGTAGACACCCTGGCCGCCGCAGAACGGGTTCCCTTTATAGGTGAGGAGCGCGATGTCGAGCGGTCGCTCGCCGTCGGCGGCGGGTTCCTCGTCGGCACCCGCCCGACTGGCCTCAGCGGTCACTCCGGGCCCCCTTCTCCCTGCACTTTCCCGTGAGGTTACGCCGGGACGCTAATCTAGAACAAGTTTCAGAGTTGATCGTTCAGGAGGCTCTGAATCTACCGGCAGGTAGGGGCGGAGTGAGCAGTGGATCAGGTGATTCGCGCCACGGCGGGAACCCCTGCCATGCTGTCTGATCACTCGCCCTGAGCACTGCCCTCACCGACTGTCACGGACGGGACCCATGCCTGTGGAAGCCAAGGTGGACATCGGCGCCAGATCGGCCACCCCGCCGCTCACCGAGCGGCAGGAGGCCCGGCGCCGCCGGATCCTGCACGCGAGCGCCCAGCTGGCCAGCCGGGGCGGTTTCGACGCCGTGCAGATGCGTGAGGTGGCGGAGTCCTCCCAGGTGGCCCTGGGGACCCTGTACCGGTACTTCCCGTCCAAGGTGCATCTGCTGGTCGCGACCATGCAGGACCAGCTGGAGCACATGCACGGCACGCTGCGCAAGAAGCCGCCGGCGGGCGAGACGGCGTCCGAGCGGGTCGCCGAGACCCTGATGCGGGCCTTCCGCGCCCTCCAGCGGGAGCCGCACCTGGCCGACGCGATGGTCCGGGCCCTGACCTTCGCCGACCGCAGCGTCTCCCCCGAGGTGGACCAGGTGTCCCGGCAGACGACGGCGATCATCCTGGACGCGATGGGCCTGACCGACCCCACGCCCGCCCAGCTGTCCGCCGTCCGGGTGATCGAGCACACCTGGCACTCGGCGCTGATCACCTGGCTCTCGGGCCGCGCCTCCATCGCCCAGGTGAAGATCGACATCGAGACGGTGTGCCGCCTGATCGACCTGACCGAGCCGGACCGGAAGCAGGACGAGAAGAAGTAGGCGAAGCGGGCACACGAAGACCTACGAGACGGGTTCCCTTCGCCGGCATGGTCCGGATCAGGTGATGGGGGTCGCCGTCCGGCCCGACTGCTGCCTTCCGGCCTCTCAGCCCGACCGTCGACGTCGGCACCGGCGGATGCTTCTGCATCTGCGTCACGCCAGAGTCGGCTACTCCGCTCGGACTCCCTCACTCGCCTCGTAGGCTGCTTCCAGGATAGAACGCCTGAAGCAGAAGAGAACCCCTAAATGTGGATTTTCTGGACTTTTCCTGATAGGGGCAGGCTGCCGGGCGGAAACCACCTGGCGAGGCGTCCCGGCCCGGCACCAGAATCCCCCCATGGCACTCATCCACCGCACCACCCTCAAGCCCACCAAGGTCGAACTCCTCGCCGCCTGGCTCCCGACCCGCTCCTGGTACCACGGCTCCGCCGCACCGGAGCCGGCGAGGGCCGGCGGATTCCGGCTGGACGATCCGGAGGGCGAGGTCGGGATCGAGTTCATGGTCGTCACCGAGGAGTCGGGGGCGTACCTCGTGCCGCTCACCTACCGCGGCGCCCCGCTCGGCGGCGCCGAGCACGCCCTCGTCGGCACCACGGAGCACGGCGTACTCGGTCCGCGCTGGGTCTACGACGGCTGCCACGACCCGGTACTGACGGCGGAGTTGCTCGCCCTGATCGAGGGGCGGGCCGAGGCGCAGGCGCAGAGCATCACCGACACCCCCGACCGTGAGGTCGCCCGTTCCTACGCCGGAGAGGGCCCCGTCACCGGCCTCGGTGCCCCCGTCGACACCGACGAGAGCACCGAGTTCGCCGTATCGGACGCCGGCCTGGTGCTGCGGCTGCAGCGGGTGCTGACCCCTGGTTCGACGCCGCCCGACGGCGCGGTCGGGCATGTCAGCGGGGCCTGGGAGCAGCCGGACGGCAACCGCACCCGCGCCCTGTTCGCCGCCCTCCGGTCCCGCTAGTCCTCCGGCGGGAACACCGGCTCCCCGCTGCCCAGCAGGGTGATCGTGATCGCCTCCACCGGGCAGTTCTCCGCCGCGTCGAGGACCTTCCCGTTGGCGTCCGTCTCCGGGTCCACGGGGTGGGACTGCATGGCGGAGTCCAGGCGGAAGGAGCCGGTGGCCCGGTGGACGCACTGGGCCGAGCCGATGCAGAGGGCGCGGTCGACCTCGACGTGCCAGCGGTCGCCCATGGCGGTCCCTCACCCCTCCCAGCCGGCCGGCAGGTGGATCATCTTGTGTTCGAGGAACTCGCCGTACCCCTCCGGGCCGAACTCCCGCCCCAGACCGGAGTTCTTGTAGCCGCCGAAGGGGCCCAGCATGTCGAGGCTGAAGGTGTTCACGGAGTAGGTCCCGGTGCGCACCTGCCGCGCGACCTCGATGCCGTGCGCCACGTCCGCCGTCCAGACGCTTCCGCTCAGGCCGTAGTCCGAGTCGTTCGCGATCTTCAGCGCCTCGGACTCGTCGCCGTAGGGAAGCAGGCAGATCACCGGGCCGAAGATCTCCTCGCGCGCGATCCGCATGGAGTTGTCGACGTCGCCGAAGAGGGTGGGTTCGACGTACCAGCCCTTGTCCAGGCCCGGCGGCCGTCCGCCGCCGGTGAGGATCTTGGCCCCCTCCTCCTGGCCGATCCGGATGTAGTCCAGGTTCCGCTGCTGCTGGCGGCGCGCGACCAGCGGGCCCACCTGGGTGGCCGGGTCCAGCGGGTCGCCGACCTTCAGGGCACTCGCCGCGGCCGCGAAGGCGTCGGCGAACTCGTCGTAACGGGACCGCGGGACGAGGATGCGGGTCTGGGCGACGCACGCCTGGCCGTTGTTCATCCAGGCCGCCGGGACGATCCCGGCGACGGCGGCGGCCACGTCCGCGTCGGGCAGCACGACGGCCGCCGACTTGCCGCCGAGTTCCAGGGTCACCCGGGTGAGGTTCTTCGCGGCGACCTCCATCACACGCTTGCCGGCCGCGACCGAGCCGGTGAAGGAGACCTTGTCGACGCCCGGGTGGGAGACCAGGTACTCGCTCACCTCGCGGTCCGCCGGCAGGATGGAGAGGACTCCGTCGGGCAGCCCGGCCTCCTTGGTGATCTCGCCGAGGATGTAGGCGTCCAGCGGCGACTCCGGGGACGGCTTCAGCACCACCGTGCAGCCGGTGAGCAGCGCCGGGGCGAGCTTGGCGGCCGCCACGAACTGGGGCACGTTCCACGGCACCACGGCCGCCACCACCCCGACCGGCTCCCGCCGCACCAGGATCTTCCCCAGCACCCCGTCGCGCGCCTGTTCGTACGTGAAGTCACGCGCGACCCTGATCGCCGCGTCCCACACCATCATCGCGCCGAGCGCCTGCGCGAGGACGCTCCAGGAGTACGGCGAACCGTTCTCGGAGGAGATCACCCGGGCGATCTCCTCGTGCCGCACGGCGATCGCGTCCTTGATGCGGGTGACGACCTCGATCCGCTCGTCGAGCGTCATCCGCGGCCAGGGCCCCTCGTCGAAGGCCCGCCGCGCCACCGCCACCGCCTGGTCCACGTCCTCCCGCGAGGCATGCGGCACCCGCCCGAAGACCTCCTCGGTATGCGGAGAGACCACCTCGATGACGTCCTTGCCCAGGGGGTCGGTCAACTCCCCGCCGATGAACAGCTGTCCGTGTTCCAGGAACTCGGTCATGGCGCCCCGCCACCCTTCCTGACGATGTATCAGAACTGATACCAGTTCTAGTTGAACTAAGCCAGGGATGGGACCGAATGGGTCCCCACCAGCGGTTTTGCAGCTGGTGGGGAGTGCCGTCAAGCCGCGCGGCCGCCAGGGGCCGTCATTACCTCCTCATGCCGCCCGGCACACACCGTCGGCCGCCCTCCGGGTGCGGCTCACGAAGAACCCCCGTCGCGTCGGCGAGAATTGGCCCAAGTTGTCATGTTTTCGCAGCCGGCAGCAAAGTTGTTCGCGAGAATTGCGGATTCAGGGGCTCGCGCAATACCCGCGCAGTTGCAGTCGACCCGAGGCCGACTCCTGCCCTGTCCACGAGGAACACCCATGAGTATCCTCGCTCGCCCGAACACGCGTCGCACACGGCGCACAACGGCCGTCGCCGCGACGGCGATCGCCGCAGTCGGCCTCGGTACCCCCGGTGCGACATCGGCGCCCTTCATCGCCGGCGGCGCGATCATCGTCGACACCGGCCTCCTCGCCCCCTGCACCGGCGGCCCGAACGGATACGCACGCGCCTACGACTCGACCACGGACAAGTGGTCCCCGCGAGTTCCCGTGACGGTCTGCAACCGCTACGACTGACAGGCGGCCGAAGGGCCCCTTCCCGCTCTCGGACCTAGGACTTCGGGCCGGGCCGCCACTCCCGGGCGAGCAGCCCGAGCAGCACCTCGTCCAGGAACTCGCCCATCACCCAGGCCGAGGAGCGCAGCACGCCCTCGCGGCTGAAGCCGTTGCGCTCGGCGGCGCGGAGCATCGCGGTGTTGTCCGACAGGGTCTCGATCTGCAACCGGTGCAGGCCGCGCACGACGAAGCCGTAGTGGCACAGCACCGCGACCACGTCGGTGCCGTAGCCCTTGCCGCGGGCGGACGGCAGCAGCCCCAGCCCGATGTGCGCGAAGCGGTTGTGGGTGTCGATGCCCCACAGCGCGGCGGTGCCGACCAGTGTGCCGCCCGCCAGTTCGACCACGGAGAACCTGACGCTGTCCTCGTCCTCGTCGTCCACCGCGAGCCGCGAGTCCTTCGAGTCGGGCGAGATCGGCCGCCATGGCCGGCTCTCGGCCCGCGAGCCGTTGACCACGTCGTCGTAGAGCTCGGCCCGCAGAACCGGGACGTCCTCGTCGTGCCGGGCCCTGAGCCCGACCGTGCTGCCTCTGAGCATGCGAGTTTCCTATCCGCCCGGACCGGCGGGCGGCAAACCGATTTACGGCGCCGTGGGGCGCGGCGCCGCCGGGTGAACTTCGCCGGGGGCAACCATCTGACGTGTCATCAGTTCTCGTTATAGTGGTCAACGGCCGTGCGGCCGACGGGATCTGGCGGGGGCGGAGGAAGGCTGATGACGGACGGGCTGGGCGAGTCGGCAAAGGTGCGGGCGGGGACGGTGGTGCGGGATCTCGGCGGGGGTGTGCGGTCGGTCGCCGTGCCCATCCCGGACAATCCGCTCGGCCACACGCTGGTGTACGTGATGGACACCGACCAGGGGCCGGTGCTGGTCGACACCGGGTGGGACGATCCCGCGTCGTGGGACGTGCTGGTGGCGGGCCTGGAGGCGTGCGGTACGGGCGTCGGCGAGGTGCACGGGGTCGTCATCACGCATCACCATCCCGACCATCACGGCCTGTCGGGGCGGGTGCGCGAGGCGTCCGGGGCCTGGGTCGCGATGCACGCGGCCGACGCGGCGATCGTGCGGCGGGCGCGGGAGACCCGCCCGGAGCGGTGGTTCACCTACATGGCCGCGAAGCTGACGGCCGCCGGGGCACCGGACGAGCACGTGGCGCCGCTGCGCGACGGACCCCGCCGCCGCACCCCGCCGGGCCTGGCCCCCGCCCTCCCCGACCGGGAGATCCTCCCCGGCGAACTCCTCGGCCTCCCCGGCCGCCGGCTGCGGGCCGTCTGGACGCCCGGGCACACCCCCGGCCATGTCTGCCTGCACCTGGAGGAGGAGCATCCCGCTCACCTCCCCGGCCACGGCCGCCTGTTCTCCGGCGACCACCTGCTGCCCGAGATCACCCCGCACATCGGCCTCTACGAGGACCCCGACGACGCGACCGTCACCGACCCCCTCGGCGACTACCTCGACTCCCTCGAACGCATCGGCCGGCTCGCCCCCGCCGAGGTGCTCCCGTCCCACCAGCACACCTTCACCGACGCACCGGGACGGGTACGAGAACTGCTGGCCCATCACGAGGAGCGCCTCGCCGGCCTGCTCACCCTGCTCCAGCAGCCGCTCACGCCCTGGCAGTTGGCGGTGCGGATGGAGTGGAACCGCCCCTGGGAGCAGATCCCGTACGGCTCCCGGAACATCGCCGTCTCGGAGGCCGAGGCCCACCTGCGGCGCCTGGTGAAGCTGGGACGGGCGGAGGCGGTGCCGGGGAGCGAACCGGTCAGGTACGTGGCGGTGTAGACGGTCCGGCTCAGTTGACGGCGGTCTCGGCGGTGATGAGCATCTCCGCCAGGTCGGCGAGGGTGGCCAGTTGGCGGGCGTTCATCTGCGGTGCGCGGGCCGCCAGGCGGACCAGGCCGCTGTCGCGGAGGCGGGAGAGCGGGTCGGCCCGGGCCTCCAGGCTCTGGAGCACCGGCTGGAGCGCCTCGTACAGCGCCTCGGGCTCGTCGGCGGTGAAGAAGCCGGCCGGCAGACCGAAGAACCGCCGCAGCCGGTCGGTGTGTTCGAGGCTCGGCAGCCCGCTCTTGCGCCACTCGCTCAGCCACTGCCTGCTGGTGCCGGCGATCGCCGCGAGCTCGCCCAGCGAGTACCGCTTGCCGTCGGGGCGGCGCCGGTTCTCGCGGATGAAGTCCAGGCGCTGCCGCACCCGTTCGGCGAGTCCGGTCTCGGGCGCGGCCCCGCCCGCGAGGAGTTCGGCGACCACCGCGACCGGGATCCCGGTGCGGTACGACAGGTCGGCCACGTCCAGCACCTCGGGCAGCCGTCCCGGGCGTCCGGTCAGCTCCCCGAGCCGTTGCAGCACGACGGTCAGCGGGGCATGGGTGTCACTCACCAAGGTCCCCCTGGACGCGCGTGGTTGGTCGGTCGGCCGAGCAGACGCGAGGCTACCGAATCACCGGTCCCGCCCACCAGACATGACAAGGACCACTGCACAAGAGGGCAGTAATCGTTGACATGTGACGGACCCACAGGAAAGGATCACGTCACCAGGCCACGGTCGTACCGACCCGCCCCGGGTGCCGCATATGGGGGAGCGGCATCCGGGGCGACCAGCCGCCCCACCTCCTCCCCGGAAGGTGAGGCGAACCGATGTCACACCCCGTCCTGCTCCTGGGCGCCGGCCGTCGGCGCGCGTACGACGAGTTCGTGCTGACGCGTATCGCCGCGGCCCGCCCGGTCCTGCTGGTGGACGCCGCGCCGCCCGCCTGGGCACAGCCGTGCCTGGCCGGTCACCTCGCGGCGGACCCCGGCAAGGGCGGCGCGACGGCGTCGGCGGTGCTGCGGTTCGCGGCCCGGCACCGGGTCCGCGGCGTGCTGACCCACTCGGACGAGTACGCGGTCGCCGCCGCCACGATCGCCGGGCAGTTGGGGCTGCCCGGCCCCTCCCTCGCCGCGGCCGCCGCGTGCAGCGACCCGCCCGCGCTGCACGCGCTGCTGGCGGGCCGCGCGGTCCCCACCGGCGGCCTCGCCTGGGACCCCGGCACGCCCCGCGTCTCGGCCGAGACGGTCGTCCTGGACGGCGAGATCCGCATCGCCGCCATCACCCGTACGGCCCTGGGCCCGGCGCCCGCCCGGCAGCCGCTGCGGCACACCGTGCACGCCCACGACGGCCTGCTGCACAACCGTTTCCTGCGGCTGGCCGTCGACCGCACCGTGCACGCCCTCGGAGTCGACCGGGGCGTCCTGCACATCGGCCTCGCCCTCACCGACCGCGGCCCCCGGGTCACCGACGTCGTCCCGCATCTCCCGGGCGACCTGATCCCGCTCCTCGTCAAGCGGGCCACCGGCGTGGACCTTGCCCAGGCCGCGGCCGCCCTCGCCGCCGGCGAGGTGCCCGACACGACGCCCACCCGGCAGCGGGCGGCCGCGATCCAGTTCGCCTACCCGGCCGCCACCGGCCGCCTCGACCACCTGGAGCTCTCCCCCGACGCCGCCCACGAGCCCGGCGCCGACCGCATGCTCCTCACCCGGCACACCGGCAGCCACGTCACCGCCGGCCCGCACGCCACCGTCGCCGACCGGCTGGCCCTCTGGGTGGCGGTGGGCGAGACCCCGGCCGACTGCGAGGACGCCCTGCGCCGCATGGCCCGCCACCTGTCGGCGGACATCGCCCCGCTCGCGCACGCGGCCTGAAGGTTGTCCCGTGGCTGTGAGTCCGGCCTGGTCCGAGCCAGTCACCGGGTACCGACCTCGTGGAGGCTGAGACTGCTCCCATGGACATGTCCCTGCACGTGCTCGAGGACGGCGACCTGCCGGCTTTCTGGCAGCAGTTGACGGATCCCGAGTTGCAGCGAATGGCAACTGTGACCAGGAAGTACCACTACGCCCGTGGCTACTTCGACCTGCACGGGGCAAGGGTGCGCGCGGACCCGTCCGTGATCTTGCGAAGCGTTCTCGCCGACGGTGCCGTGGCGGGACATGCCGCTGTCTTCGGGCCGCCGTCGGAGCGTGAGGTCACGTACGTCATCGGGTGAGCGCATCGGGGCCGGGGCATCGCCACCGCGGCCCTTGCCGAACTGATCGAGCCGGAGCCCACGCGGCCGCTGCACACCGACGCCGCCGCCGGCATTGCCGGCTCCATCCGCGTGCTGCGGAAGTGCGGCTTCGTCATCACCGGGAGGAGCCGGTGCTTCGCCCGGGCTCGTGACGAGGAGATCGACCTGGTGCACTTGACGCTGAGGTGAGCGCGGCACCGCCGCCGTGGCCGCTGCCGCCGGGACAACCCGAAGAAAGAGATCAATTGATGCCGGCGATCCCGATCATTCGCCGTCGGCGCTGATGACCGAAACGCCACTGGTGCGGTTGAGGAAGGTGCGGGAGAGTTCACTCCCCAATTCGAATTCGGCATACCGCAAGGGGGATGCGTATGCATTTACGGCGCGCGGTGACGGTCATACTGGTGGCCCTGGGGCTGTTCGCGTTTTCAGCACCCGGCGCGTCCGCGGCTTCCGGGTACTACCTGGTCAACGTGAACAGTGCGAGATGTCTTGCCATTGGCAGCGCGAGCACAACACAGGGCGCGCACGCGATCCAGTGGACCTGCGAGTCCGGACACGCCGAACAGCAATGGGCGTTCACCGGGGTGGCTACGTATACGTACACCATCAAGAACGTCAACTCCGGCCAGTGTCTGGCGATCGGAAATGCCAGCAACACCAACGGTGCCGCAGCTATTCAGTGGCCCTGCGAAACAGGTCACGCCGAACAGCAATGGGTTCTCTACAACGACGGGCACCTGCAGAACGTATCGAGCGGTCTGTGCCTGGCCATTGGTTCCGCCAACACCGCCAACGGCGCCGGCGCCATCCAGTGGAACTGTGAAGGATGGGCGGACGGAACCCACCCGGAACAGGAGTGGGCGTTGACCACCTGAGGAACTGCGCCGCCGACCGACGGTGCACACGAAGACCGGGAGACGCCGAGCGGGCGCCTCCCGGTCGGAGTCGACGGCGAGTAAGGCGAAGGAACTCGTTTCCGCAAAGGAAGTCGAGAAGGAAGCCGCTTCATGGCCGTGCCGTGGGCAGCGCCGGCGCTCAGCTGGGGATCTAGAACGCGATCGCCCGTATCAACTCGCCCGCCTCGCCCAGCACTTCGACTTCCGCCCGGCTCATCGTCGGATTGGCCGCCCGCCGCCGCAGGGCCTCCGCCAGCCCCTCCGCGGTCAGTTCGGCCGGATCGGCGAGCAGGGCCGTCAGCAGGTCGTGGGCCAACGGGTAGGCACCCAGGGCCACTTGGGCGAGGATCACCGCGGACATGCCCCAGTCGAGTCCGGGCGGCCCGTCCTCGGCGTTGGTCCAGTCGATGACCCGGGGGCCGTCCGGGGTCAGCATCACGTTGTCCGGATGCAGGTCGAGGTGGAGGACCCGGGCGCCCGGGTCGGCAGGGTCCCGGCCGGGCACCGCGTGCAGCCGCCGCAGCAGCGAGGCGAGCAGCGCACCGCCCTCCGCCGCGTCCGTCTCCCCCGCCAGCAGCGCCGCCAGCATGGTCGGCCCGGACAGCCGCTCCATGACCAGTTCGGTACGGGACGCGGACGGCCGCACCCGGGGCGCCGGGTAGCCGTGCTCCCGTACGTACGCCATCACCGCGCCCTCGGCGGCCGCGTCCCCCCAGCCGTCCCGGTCCCGGCGCAGCACCCACGCCTCGTCGATCTCGTACACATCGGCCGAACGCCCCGAGCCGAGCAGTCTCCCCGTCATGGCCCGACCATAACGAAACGGTCCCCGCACAGCCCCCTCTCAGCTTCCCCGCGGCGGCCGGTAAGGTAGCCGGGTCGTCATCACCCGTACGGGGGGAAGCCGGTGCAATTCCGGCGCTGACCCGCAACCGTGAGCCACAACAGGTGGCAAGCCGGACCGCCGCGCCCGGGACGTTGATCGGCTCATGTGCGTCGGCGCCCGTCGTCGCACGGCACCGTCGAGGTTTACGGAGCCGAGCCGCCGGGGTGTCCCGTGCTGCCCGGCTCCCCGCAGGGAGAGGCACCCGCCGACCATGACCGTCCTCCGCCGCACCGCCGGGGTGCTGGCCGCCACCGCCGTCATCGGTACCGCCGCGCCCGTGACGACGGCGCTGGCGTCCGACGCCCCGTCCCCGTCCGCGTCGGCGGCCCTCCCCGCAGGGCTGTACGGCAGCTCGGACCCCACGTACGACGGCGTCTGGCGCCAGTCCCTCGCCCTGCTCGCCCAGCGCGCGGTGGGCGTGACCCCGGCCGTGCAGGCGGTGGACTGGCTGGCCGGGCAGCAGTGCGCGAACGGCTCGTACGCGATGTTCCGCGCCGAACCGACGGCGTCCTGTGACGCCAAGGTGTCGGTCGACACGAACAGCACGGCGGCCGCCGTACAGGCACTGGAGGCGGCCGGCGGCCATGAGGACGCCGTGGAGAAGGCCGTGAGCTGGCTGAAGTCGCAGCAGAACAAGGACGGCGGCTGGGGCTACGCCCCGGGCTCGCCCAGCGACACCAACTCCACCGGCGTGGTCATCGGCGCGCTCGCGGCGGCCGGCGAGAACGCGGACAGGTCGCCGTACGACCTCCTCTCCAAGTGGTCCGTCCCCTGCGCCGAGAAGGGTGGCGGCGCCCTCGCTTACCAGCCGGACAAGAAGACGGCGAAGCTGACCGCCAACGCGGACGCCACGGCGGCGGGGGTGCTGGGCGCGCTCGGCAAGGGCTTCGCGGCGACGGCGGGGAAGGCCCCGGCGGAGGGGTACGTCTGCGCCGGCTCCGGCAAGGCCCTCACCCGGGTGGAGGTGGCCCGCAACGGCGCCGCCTACCTGGCGGGCGCCACCTCCGCCAAGGGCTACCTCGTCTCCACGCTGCCCGGCGCCAAGCCCCAGCCGGACTACGGCAACACCGCCGACGCGGTGGTCGCCATGGCCGCGCAGGGCTGGACGAAGCCCGCGAAGAAGCCGTACGCCTGGCTGGAGGCGCACGCCGCGCCGTGGGCGAAGCAGAGCGGGCCGGCGGCGTACGCCGAACTGATCCTCGCGGCGCACGCGATGGGCGCGGATCCGCGTGACTTCGGCGGTACGGACCTGGTGACGGCGCTGAACGCGACGGGCCCGGCCCCGCGGGCGGCTGCCGCGCGGCACACCGGGAAGAAGAAGTCGGGCAGCAGCGTGTGGTGGATCGTCGGCACCGGTCTCGTCGCCGGTGTCGGCATCGGTTTCCTGTTCAGCGGCCGCCGGAAGCAGCAGCAGCTGTGACCGCGGTCCGCCGTGCGGCGCTGCTGCTCCTGGCGGCGGTGGCGCTGTGCGCGACGAGTGCGGGGCCGGCGGCGGCCACCGGGTACCGCTACTGGTCCTTCTGGGAGCGGGACGGCGCACGCTGGACGTACGCCACGCAGGGGCCCTCGACCGCGCGGCCCGCCGACGGTTCGGTGGAGGGGTTCCGCTTCGCGGTGAGCGAGGACTCGGCGGACGCGTCGCAGCCGCGCGGCACGGCGGACTTCGGGACGATCTGTGCCGGTACGGCCGCCGTCGGTGGCAGGAAGCGGGTGGGGCTGGTCGTCGACTTCGGTACGACGGCGGACGCGCCGTCGGGAGCGGAGCCGCCGGCGCGGCGGACGGCCTGCGCGGTGGTGCCCGAGGACGCGACGACGGCGGAGGCACTGGCGACGGTGGCGAAGCCGCTGCGGTACGACACGAACGCGCTGCTGTGCGCGATCGGGGGGTATCCGGAGCGGGGCTGCGGGGAGAAGGTGGCGGCGGGGGGTACGCCGGACAGCGGGCCGTCGCTGGGGCTGGTGGCCGGGGTGGGAGTTGTCGTGGTCCTGGCCGCGGGGGCTTTCTGGCAGGCACGGCGGCGCAGGAATGGGTGACCGCGGCAGTCGCTTCACCGCGGGCCGGTGGGGGCTGATCGCGCAGTTCCCCGCGCCCCTTACGGGGCGCTGCAGTCACGCCGGCTACCTGGCTGCGGGCAGTCATGCCGCAGGGGCAGAACACGTCCCAGCCACAGACAGTCGCACCACCCGCGCAGAACACCTCCCAGCCGCGGGCAGTCGCACCACCCGCGCAGAACACCTCCCAGCCACAGACAGTCGCACCACCCAGGCAGAGCACCCCCCAGCCACAGACAGTCGTGCCACCCGGACAGAACACCCCCCAGCCACAGACAGTCGTGCCACCCGGACAGAACACCCCCCAGCCACAGACAGTCGTGCCACCCGCGCAGAACACCCCCCAGCTGCGGGCAGTCGTGCCGCTGGGGCGGCACGGGTGGGCGCGGCGGCACCCCGCCAGCGCGGGCGAGTGAAACCCCCCGTGCCCCGGCTGCAGCGCCGCTCCCCCGTGCACCCCGGCGCCTGGTGGCTCTGGTCCCTCGCCCTCGGGGTCGCCGCGTCGCGTACCACCAACCCCCTCCTCCTCGCCCTTCTCGTCACGGTCACCGCCTACGTCGTGGCCGCCTGCCGCACCCGCACCGCGCCCTGGTCCCGCTCCTACGCCGCGTTCGCCAGACTCGCCCTCGCCGTCCTCCTCGTCCGGCTCGTCTTCACCGTCGTCCTCGGCTCCCCCGTCCCCGGCGCGCACACCCTCGTCACCCTCCCCGAAGTGCCGCTCCCGCACTGGGCCCAGGGCATCCGCCTCGGCGGCCGGGTCACCGCCGAGGCGCTCGCCTTCTCCCTCTACGACGGCCTCAGGATCGCCACTCTCCTCGTCTGCGTCGGCGCCGCGAACGCGCTCGCCAGTCCGGCCCGGCTGCTGAAGTCCCTCCCCGGCGCCCTGTACGAGCTGGGCGTGGCCGTCGTCGTCGCCCTCACCTTCGCGCCGCACCTGGTCGCCGACGTGCAGCGGCTGCGGGCCGCCCGCCGGCTGCGCGGCCGGCCCGACTCCGGCATCCGCGGCCTGCTGCAGGTCGGACTCCCGGTCCTGGAGGGCGCGTTGGAGCGTTCGGTCGCCCTCGCCGCCGCCATGGACGCGCGCGGGTACGGCCGTGGCGCCGACGTCCCGGACCGGGTCCGCCGTATGACGGCCGCGCTCACCCTCGGCGGTCTGCTCGGCGTCTGCGCGGGGCTGTACGGGCTGCTCACCACCGAGGGCGGCGGCTACGGGCTGCCCGTGCTGGCGGCCGGGGTGGCCGCCGCGCTGGCGGGGCTGCGGCTCGGCGGCCGGCGTTCGCCGCGCACCCGGTACCGGCCGGACCCGTGGGACGCGCGGGCCTGGCTGGTGTCCGGGGCGGGCGCCGCCGTCGCCGCGCTGCTCACCCTGGCGTCCGTGCGCGATCCGGACGCCCTGCATCCCGGGGTCGTACCGCTGGTCGCCCCCACGCTTCCGCTGTGGCCCGCGGCCGCCGTGCTGCTCGGTCTGCTGCCCGCCCTCGTCGTGCCGAAGGAGCCGTCGTGATCCGGTTCGAGGATGTCTCCGTGACGTACGAGGGCGCGGCCCGACCCGCCGTCCAGGGCGTCGACTTCGAGGTGCCGGAGGGTGAACTCGTCCTGCTGGTGGGCCCGTCCGGCACCGGGAAGTCGACGGTCCTGAACTCCGTGAGCGGGCTCGTGCCGCACTTCACCGGCGGCACCCTGCGCGGCCGGGTGACGGTCGCCGGCCGGGACACCCGCACCCACCGGCCGCGCGAACTCGCCGACGTCGTCGGCACGGTGGGCCAGGATCCGCTCGCCCACTTCGTGACCGACACGGTGGAGGACGAACTCGCCTACGGGATGGAGTCGTTGGGGATCGCCCCGGCCGTGATGCGACGGCGGGTGGAGGAGACCCTCGATCTGCTGGGGCTCGCCGAGCTGCGGGACCGGGCGATCGCCACGCTCTCGGGCGGGCAGCGGCAGCGGGTCGCGATCGGATCGGTGCTCACCCCGCATCCCGCGGTCCTGGTGCTGGACGAGCCGACCTCCGCGCTCGACCCGGCCGCCGCCGAGGAGGTGCTGGCCGTGCTCCAGCGGCTGGTGCACGACCTGGGGACGACGGTGCTGCTGGCCGAGCACCGGCTGGAGCGGGTCGTGCAGTACGCCGACCGGGTCGTGCTGCTCCCGGGGGACGGGGCCGCTCCGGTGTGCGGGACGCCCGCCGAGGTGATGGCCGTGTCGCCGGTGTGTCCGCCGGTGGTGGAGCTGGGGCGGCTGGCCGGGTGGTCGCCGCTGCCGATGACCGTCCGGGACGCCCGGCGCCGGGCGACGGCGGCCGGGCTCCGGGAGCGCCTCGCGGGGCGGGCCCCGGAGCGGCGGCCCACGCCCGGTCCTGCGGCCGGTCCCGCGCCCGGTCCTGCGCCCGCTCTCGCCGAGGTCCGCTCCCTCGCCGTCCGCCGGGGCCGGGTCGACGCGCTGCGCGGCGTCGATCTCACGGTCTCCCCCCGGCGGGCAGCCGCAGCTCGTTGATCTC